>CALBEF010000092.1 GCA_937927775.1 uncultured Anaerolineae bacterium
CAACGTGCGCATCAGCCCGAGCGGGGTTGTGATCAACGCGGTGAACGCGGTGCTGAGCTACGCCGCGCCGCGCCTGGCGCCGGGGACATACTGGTGGCAGGTCACCGCGCTGGACGCGGACGGCGACGCGACGCAGGCCGATGGCGGGACGCGCTGGCAGTTCACGGTGCTGGACGACGGCGTGAGCAACCTGGACACTTCGGGCGCGACCGGCACGCGCAAGGAGGTCACGCCGACGCAGGTGCGCATGGGCGACCTGGTGAGCTACACGATTGTGCTGAGCAACAGCGGCAGCCTGCCGGTGACGGCGCAGGTGACGGACACGCTGGCGGCGAACGCGGCGCTGGTGAGCGCGACGCCGGGCTACGCGCAGAGCGGTCAGACGCTGGCCTGGAGCAACGTGACGGTGCCGGCGTATGGCACGGTGGTGTTGACGATCACGGTGCGCGCGGGGAGCGGGCCGCTGCCGAGCGGCTACGTGCTGAACAACAGCGTGACGGTCGGCGCGCACGACGGGCAGATCACGCGCAGCGCGCCGGGCGTGACGGTGGAGCCGCACCGCGCGTTTGTGCCGATCGCAATCAAACCGTAGGGACAATCGGCGGGCAGGGCGATCCCGGCGGGTCGCCCCCGACCCGACGCGCAGGGGCAACCGGCCGGTTGCCCCGGCTTTTTTTCCTGCCCGGGCGGGGGGTGAGGCAAGCCGGGCGGCTTGCCCTACAGAGTAGAATACGGCCTGGTTCGGTAAGAGTCGAAATGGAAATGGCTACGATGATTCCTGAAAGTGAGATCGCGGACTCGGTCAACCGCGTAGTCCGCGCGGAGCATGTCCGCGCGGAGCATGTCCGCGCGGACCATGTCCGCATTGAGCACGCGCCCCCGCTGGATCAACCCGCGCCGCATGCCGCGCCGCACCCTGCGCCGCACCCCGCGCCGCAACGGCGGCCCGATTGGATCAAGGTGCGCGCGCCCGCCGGCGAAACCTATCACGCGCTGAAGCGCCTGATGCGCAGCAAAGCGCTGCACACCATCTGCGAAGAGGCAAACTGCCCGAACATGGCCGAGTGTTGGGGCAGCGGCACAGCGACCTTTCTCATTCTCGGCGATGTGTGCACGCGCTCGTGCGGGTTCTGCGACGTGAAGACCGGCATGCCCAGCGCAATCGACTGGGCCGAGCCGTTGCGCGTGGCGCAGGCCGTGGTGTCGATGAACCTCCAGCATGTTGTCATCACATCGGTCAACCGCGACGAACGGCCCGATGGCGGCGCGCCGATCTTCGCGCTGTGCATCCGGCGCATTCATCACGTGAAGCCCGATTGCACCATCGAAGTGCTGATCCCCGACTTCAAAGGCTCGGTCAGCGCGCTCGAAATCGTCATGAACGAACAGCCGGATATCCTGAACCACAACGTGGAGACCGTGCCCCGGCTGTTCAAAAAAGTCCAACCCCAGGACAAATATGAATGGGCGCTGACAACGCTGGCGAACGCCAAACGTCTGCAGCCCGATGGCGTTACCAAATCCGGCATGATGGTCGGCCTGGGCGAAACGCCCGAAGAAGTGCTGGCGGTGATGCGCGATCTGCGCAGCGCAGACGTGGACATCCTCACCCTGGGACAGTACCTTCAGCCCAGCAGGCAGCATTTGCCGATTGAGCGATACTACGCGCCTGAGGAATTCGTTGAGTTCCGAAAAGCCGGTCTTGCCATGGGATTCAAGTGGGTGGAGAGCGGGCCGCTCGTGCGGAGTTCGTTCCGGGCCGACCGCCAGGCGCGGGCGCTGTCCCCCCGCTGGAAGCGCATCATTGAGGGCGCCGGGGCCGGCGAATCGAACACACGCCCTCAGCACTAACCCATCGCACAAGGAAGATTTGCTTTGAAGCCAGTCTTAACCACGCTTCGCCGCGCTCCGGTTCAAACGCGCCAATCGCTTCGTTTCGCGTTAGCCGCATTGCTCGCCACTTTGCTCATCCTGGACACGGGCTTTGTGCTGATGCACAGCGCGGCGCCGGCGCATAGCGAGACGGTTGACCGACCGGACCTCGCGCAGAGAATCGCGGCAGCCGGCGCGGCTGTATCGCCAGCCGGCAGCGCGCCGGTTGCGCAGCCGGCAAGTCGCCCGACAGTTGCGCCGCCCGTAGTCCCCACGGCCATCGCCGCAGCGCGGCTGAGCGACGCCGAGATTGCGCAACTGGCAGTGGAGCCGACGCCGGCGATCTGCGGTTCTTTGACCGGAAGACTGGTCACAGAAACCGTGCCCAGCGCGGTGCTGGGGGTCAATCTGCCGGTGCACGTTTATCTGCCGCCGTGCTATGACGCCGAACGGCGCATCTATCCGGTGATCTACCTGTTTCGCGGCACCGACGGCTACGGCAACTGGGTGAGGAATGGCTTGCCCGAAGTTGCCGATTTGCAGATCGGGCTGGGGCTGCTACCGCCCTTTATCGCGGTCATGCCGGCTACCGATGAGTCTGCGGCGAACGGCGGCAGGTTTCGCTACTCGTCGCGGGGCAACGGGTCGTGGGAAGGCTTCATTGTGAACGAGTTGTTGCCGGCCATCGAAAGCAAGTACAGCGTATGGCAAACGCCGGCCGGGCGCGCCATCGGCGGCATTTCGCGCGGCGCCTACTGGTCCATCGAGATCGCCTTCCAACACCCCGACCTGTTCGGCATCGTGGGCGCACACAGCCCGGCCATCACCTCTGACCTGCTGATCGGAACGCCGGCCGGCTTCAGCATGCTCAGCATGGCGCGCTCGATCGGCGAGATCAGGACGCTGCGCATCCATCTCGACGCCGGGGATCGAGACTGGGCGCAGCGCGGCATGCGCCAGTTGTCAGGCGATCTGAGTCGCGCCGGCATTGTCCACACCGTCAGCACAGGCGAGGGTATCCACGCCGACGCGTACTGGAAGTCGCGGATGACCGACTATCTTGCCTTCTACACCGCCACCTGGCCGCGCATCCCGCGCCCGAAAACCGCGCCGGCCAGCGCCGCTGTCACAGGCCGGCGCTCCCAACCCTGACATGCGACGCTGGGTTTTCTGGCTTGGCGTCCTCATCAGCATCGCGCTGCTCATCGTTGCGCTGGGCGGACTGAATCTGAGCGAGGTCTGGCTCGATCTGCAACAGGCCAACCTGATATGGCTTGCGCCGGGCGTGAGCGTGTACTTTGTGTCGGTCGCCATTCGATCATGGCGCTGGGGATACCTGCTGCGGCCGGCCCGGGCGCTCTCGCTGCGGCAACTGTATTCAGTCGTCGTGATCGGCTACATGGGCAACAACATCTACCCGGCCCGCATCGGCGAGCTGTTGCGCGCGTATGTGCTGCGCCGCCGGCACGAGGTGCCGATGGCATTCAGCCTGTCCACGGTTTTTCTGGAGCGCATCGTCGACGGGCTGGTGATGGCGGCCTTCGTGCTGATCGGTCTGCCGCGCGTGCCCAATCTGCCGCCAGAGGTATTGAACATCGTGGCTATGCTGACCGTGCTGTTCGTGGCGGCGATCGGCGCGTTCTTCTGGCTGGCGCTGGCGCCGCGCACCGCCGAGCGGCTGGCCGGCGTCGTGATCAACACGATTGCGCCCCGGCGATTTCGGCCCCGGCTGATGGTGTTTGCCTCCCGCTTCGTGCAGGGCGCCCAGGCATTGCGCCGGCCAACCGACCTGCTGGCAATCGTCCTGAGCACGATTCTGATCTGGCTGATCGAAACCTTAAAATACTGGTTCGTCATGCATGCCTTCGGGCTGGAAACGCGCCTGGGCTACATCGACCTGATGCTGGTCAACGGCGCGGCCAACCTGTTCACGGTGATCCCGGCGGCGCCGGGGTTCGTCGGCACCTTTGACCTGGCCGGCATCGGAACCCTCACGGCGCTGGGCGTGGAGCGGGTGGCAGCCGCCGCGTACACGCTGGTGTTGCATGCGGTGTTGTGGTTGCCGGTGACGGCGCTGGGCGGATTCTTCATGCTGCGCGAAGGGCTGCGCTGGGCCGATTTGCGGGAGGCAGAGGCGTCGGTGGGTGGTCAGAGTAGTCAGTAGTCAGTAGTCAGTAGTCAGTAGTCAGGAGTCAGTAGTCAGGAGTCAGTAGTCAGGAGTCAGTAGTCAGTAGTCAGTAGTCAGTAGTCAGTAGTCAGTAGTCAGTAGTCAGGAGTCAGTAGTCAGTAGTCAGGAGTCAGGAGTCAGGAGCCGGGAGTCGGCATCTGCCATCTGTTGTCTGCGATCTGCTATCTGTTGTCTGCGATCTGCCATCTGTTGTCTGCGATCTGTCATCTGTTGTCTGCGATCTGCTATCTGTTGTCTGCGATCTGCCATCTGTTGTCTGCGATCTGTGATCTGATGAACATTGCGATTATCGGCGCGGGGGCCACCGGCCTGGCTGCCGCGCATGAACTGCTAAAAGCCGGCCACACGGTCACAATTTTTGAGGCCGGCGACACACCGGGCGGACTGGCCGGCGGCTTCAAAGCGCCCGGCTGGGACTGGTCGCTGGAGAAGTTCTACCATCACTGGTTCGCCTCGGACGCTGACTTGTTGCGATTAGCAGATGAGATCGGCGCGCGCGACCGCGTGATCTACAACCGGCCGACAACGGTGGTGTATTACGCAGGCCGGTTCTATCCGCTCGACGGCGCGCTTTCGACGGTGCTGGGCGGCGGACCCTGGGTGGATCGTCTGCCATTGTCGGGATCGATCGCGCGCGGCCTGCTGGCGCTGCGCTACCCCGGCTTCAATCTGATCGATGTCATGCGCTACGGGCTGGCCGGCGCGTATCTCGTGCTGGCCTCGAACTGGCGCCGGCTGGAGCAGATCACGGCGCACGATTGGTTGTCGCGCCGGATGGGCCGGCGCGTGTATGGGCTGCTCTTCGAGCCGTTGCTGCGCGGCAAGTTCGCCGAATATGCCGAGCAGGTCAACATGGCCTGGATGTGGGCGCGCATCAAGGCGCGCACCCCCATGCTCGGCACTTACGTGGGCGGCTTTCAGGCCTTCTTCGATGACCTGGCGGCCCATGTGCAGCAACGCGGGGCCACCCTCCTGTACGGCGCGCAGGTCGAATCAATCCTTGTAGAAACAGCCGCAGACGCCCCCTGCCTGACCGTTCACTTCCACCAATCCCCAATCCCCAATCGTCAATCGTCAATCGTCAATCCCCAATCGTCAATTCCCGATCGTCAATCGTTCGACCGCGCGCTGGTGACCACCTCGCCCCGGCTGATGGCAAAGCTGGCCCCGCAACTGCCGGCCGACTACCTGGGCGCGCTCAACCGGCTGAAGTCGCTGGGGGCGGTGGTGCTGATCGCGGCGCTCGACCGGCAATTGAGCCGCGCCGGCTACTACTGGCACAACCTGCCCAAGAGCGCCGGCTTTCCGTTCCTGGCGCTGTGCGAGCACACCAACTTTGTGCCGGCGCGGCACTTCGGCGGGCAGCATCTGGTGTATTGCGGCGATTACCTGCCGCCGGATCACCCGTACTTCTCGCTGAGCGACGCGGCGTTGCGCGCCATATTCCTGCCGGCGCTGCGCCGCATCAACCCGGAGTTTGAGGAAGCGTGGGTGCAGCAAACCTGGGTGTTCAAAGCGCCCTACGCGCAGCCGGTGCCGTTCGTCAATCACTCCCGCGCCATTCCGCCGGTCAAGACGCCCCTGCCCGGCCTGTTTTTCGCCAGCATGAGCCAGGTGTACCCGTGGGATCGCGGGACGAATTTCGCGGTGCGGCTGGGGCGCGCGGTGGCGGCCGAGATGGCCGGCCTTCCTGCGCCGCCGGCGTCGTCGCGCGGATGATGGCGCGATAGCGCGCCGGGCCTTCAGGTCCGTCCGCACCACCCCGGCCGCGCAGGCCAACCCCGGCGGATTGCCCCCAACCCCGACCCGACGCGCAGGCGGGGGGGATAGGTGTGCGGTAAAGTCAGCGCATGACGATTCAGATTCTGGACGGCGCGATGGGCACCGAGCTGGCCCGGCGCGGCGTGGACACCGGCCTGCCGCTGTGGTCGGCCAATGCTCTGTTAACAACGCCCGATGTGGTGAAACAGATTCACGTGGACTACCTGCGCGCCGGCGCGCACATTATCACGGCCAACACCTTCCGCACGAATCCACGCGCGCTGGCGCGGGCCGGCCTGGCTGACCGCGCGCGTGCGTTGACCTGGCTGGCCGTCGATCTGGCGCGCCAGGCGATCCGCGATTTCCGGGCGACACAACCGGCTGCGCGCGCGCTGATTGCCGGCAGCGTTGCGCCGGTGGAGGATTGCTATTCGCCCTGGCTGGTCCCCGGCGACACCGAACTGGAAGCCGAGCACGGCGAACTGGCGCGCAATCTGGCCGAGGCCGGCTGCGACCTGATTCTGGTTGAAACGATGAACACTCTCCGCGAGGCGGTCATCGCTGCGCGAGCCGCTGCGGCAACCGGCCTGCCGGTGTGGGTCAGTTTCACCCTGAATGCGCGCAACGATCTGCTCAGCGGGGAGAGTCTGCGCGAAGCGGCGCGGGCTGTGTTGAGTGTGAAGCCGGAGGCGCTGCTGGTGAACTGCGTTCCCGTGGCGCAAGCGGCAGGCGCAGTGGTCGCTTTGCGCGCCGCAACAGACGGCGCGCGCGTCCGGCTCGGGATGTACGCAAACGCCGGGCATATCGACGAAGGCGAATGGAGCATGGCGCATGGCGTCACGCCCGAAGCTTATGCGGAAGCGGCGACTGAGTGGCTGGCAGCCGGCGCAAGCATCATTGGCGGGTGTTGCGGCACGTCGCCAGAGCACATCGCCCGGCTGGCAAACCGAATTGCGCATGGCTAAACGACGACTTGTCAATGTCCGCGTAGCGGTTGCTCAATATCAGGTTTAGCGCTGGCCCGGCCGGTTGCATTGTCGCCGGCCGGGCCGTGTTTCACAACCCCACCCGCGAGTAGTACTCCGGCACGCCCCTGATCCCCAGTCGCAGCCGGAACAGCGCGCCGGCCAGTTCTCCGTCCGTGGCCTTCTGGTCGCCCCCCGCCGTCGTGACGTACATGTCCATGTAATCGTCGCCGCCAAATGTCACGCTCGACACCTTCTTCACCGGGAAGGCGATGCGCTCGATTTCTTTCCCCTGGGGCGAGTAACAGATCAAGGCGCTGCCATCCCAATGGGCTGACCACACATTGCCGGCGGCGTCAACCGTCATGCCGTCCGGCAAGCCATCGCTCTCTGCATGCCTGACAAAGATGCGCTGATTCGAGATGGCGCCGGTCGCCTGGTCATAGTCGAACAGATAGATCGTGTATGCTGTGGAATCGGTGTAGTAAAGCCCCTTGCGGTCCGGCGTCAACCCCATGCCGTTTGAGCAGCCAATGCCTTCCAGCAGCAGGGTCAGCTTGCCGTGGGTGTCCAGGCGATACAGCCGGCCCGGCCGGTCTCTGGTCGGCATCGTGCCGCAGAAAACGCGCCCGGCGGTGTCGGCAAACACATCGTTGAATCGCGTTTCCCGCTCGTCGGGAATGTCCTCGACCACCGTCGTGAGCGCGCCATCGCGCCAGATGGCGATTGTGCCGCGATCCATGAACAGCAACAGCGACCCGTCGGCCTGGATGGTATAGCCGCCCACCGGCCGGCCGCTGTAGAACTGCTCGTGTTTGCCGGTGGCCGGGTCGTATCGAAACATGCGGCCCGTGCCGATATCCGTCCAGTACACCTTCTTCTCGATGGGGTGCCACAGCGGCCCTTCGCCCACGACGCACTGATAGTCCGCGATCAGTTCGGGTTGCACAGTTGTCCTCCTCTCGGTCAGTTCAGATGGCCGGCATGACGTTGCCGCCGCACACGGGAATATACGGCGTTATTGACGATGATGTCCGGGTCGCCCAGCGTCGCCGCGACCTGGCGCTGCATCGCAAACACATCCATGCAGGTCAAGCCGCCGGGCTTGCCACAGTGTCCGACCGGGCGTAATACGCGGCGACCTTGCGAATGCCGGCGATGATGTCCTCAATATCCTGCGGGGTGTAGAACTCGTTCACCTCCAGCCGGACACAGTCGCGCAAAATCGCCTCGGCGACAGGGCACAGACCCGGCTCGTAGCGCGCATCCGACAGATCGAACGGGAAATGGCTGCCGCGATAAGCATGCCGCTCGCGGAACATCGAGTTGAGATACAGCACGTGCGGGATGTATCCCGGCGCGTTGGGGATGCCCTCGGCCGCCAGCGCCTGCGAGAATTCGGCGCGCGTGCAGGACAGACGCGCGCGCCGGCCCTGTCCTGCTTCAGCGGCAAAGTCGCCGCGCAGCATGTAGAACCAGTACGAACTCCATCCGCCCTCCGTCACACCGTGCGGCGCAATGCCAGGCAGATCGCGGATGCCTTCCGTGATGCGCTCGCCGTAGCGATGGCGCGTTTCGCAGATGCCGGGCAGCTTCTTCAACTGCGCGATGCCCACCGCGCCCTGCAATTCGGTCATGCGGTAATTCGGCGCAAGGTAAGCAATGTCGCCGCGCAGATTCGCATCGAAACGGCGATAGTTCTTGTCGGCAAAAGCGTGCGTGGCTCGATAGTCGGCCTCGTCGCCCGAGTTCACCGTCACGATGCCGCCGTCGCCGGTCGAGATGTGCTTGAAGTCGTTGGTGCTGAAGCAGCCGTAGTCGCCGATTGTGCCGGCCAGCCGGCCCTTGTAGCGGCACAGCCAGCTTTGCGCGCAGTCCTCGATCACCGTCAGACTGTGCCGGCGGGCAACATCCATCAGCGCGTCCATGTCGCACGGGTTGCCGGCCAGGTGCACCGCCACAATCGCCTTCGTGCGCGGTGTGATGCGCGCCTCGACCGAGCGCGCATCCAGGTTGTACGTGCGCGGATCGAGATCGGCGAACACCGGAATGGCGTTCTGATACAGAATGCCGATGACCGTGCCCTGGTCGGTGATGGGACTGGTGATAACCTCGTCGCCGACGCTGACGCCGGCTGCGCCCAGCGCCACGTGAATGGCGGCCGTGCCGGATGACACGGCTACACTGTACTGAACCCCGTACAGGGCATTGAAGTCGCGCAGAAACGTTTTAACCTTCTGGCCATGATGGTAGAAGAGCGTGTTCTGCTCCAGCGCTTCGAGCACCTCCTGCGCTTCGGCTTCGTCGAAGCGCCGGCCTTTGCCAAACGGCGTCGTCTTGACTTTTGGCCCGCCATGAATCGCAAGGACAGGCAGCGAATCGCACAAAGATGAAGTAGTCATGGCCAATGCAAATTATTCACCAGGCTGATGGCGCTCACGACACCAGCGCCTTGTCCATTTGCCGACACCACACGCCAAAGCGCCGCTCAACGCCGGCCTCGGCGATCGGTTCCATGCTAACCGGCATCCAAACCACAGACCGGCCGGCTGCCCGTCCCGCCGCGCTCGCGCCCGACACCACCACGTCGCCGGCCTGATCGATGGCCTCGATGCGCAGTTTGCGCCGCGCGCGCGTCCATTCATTGATCTGTTGCGCCGTCCAAAACACAAACCCGCGCCGGCGCGCCTCATCCACAACCCGGCGGAACGCCGCCCGCACCGGCGCTTTGGCGTGCAGATGCACGGGGTGGAACAAAAAGTGCGCCACGCCGCGCGCGCGTTGCGTCCGGTCGAGGAACGGCGCGATCACGCTGCTGTCGGCCCAGTTGCCCAGATCCAGGTCCTGTGTCAGGAAGCCCAGTTCGATCACATCGTACAGCCGGTTGGCTTCGTCGCGCCAGGCAATCGGAAAGTATGGCTGGCACGTCCCGAACAACAAACCGACATTGCCGCGCTTGCTTGGTCCGCGCGTCTGGTCCAGCGCGATGCCATCCGTCTCCAGCCAGCGAAACAATTCACCCCAGCCCTCGAAGCGTGTGTAGTGATTCTTGTTGGAGATCACGCGCTCCAGGCCGGCGGCCTGTTTGAACCAGTTGAACTGGCGATGGAAATCGGCCTCGTCCCAGCGTTTGCCTTCGTGGACAACGGCGTTGTAATGAAAAGCCAGCTCGTGCCCGGCTGCCAGCGCGCGCGCGTAGATTGCTGGACTGTATCCCGGCTCGATGATGCACCACGTGGATTGAATGCCGGCCTCGCGCAACACTTCCAGCGTCGTCTCGGCCGACTCGTCGGTGTTCAGATCGCTATCGTGCGAGATAGTCGCCACGCAGGGCGCGCCGGCCGGCCAGTAGTCGATGAACGGCAGGGTCTGATGGCGCGCCAGCGCCAGCCGGATCAGGCGATGGACAAACGCCTCGCGCCACAGGTCGGCGTAAGGATGCGGGAAGTACGGCTGGCCGGTGTCGGTCACAGCGCGGTCGTGAACCCAGTCGAGCGCAAAACCATCATCGGCCTTGAGAATGCCTTCATCAAGCGCGGCGCTGCCATCGGGCGCCGGCAGCCCATCCTGCGTCACCGGCCCCAGCCCCTGCTGCAACAGTGTCACCGTCGTTGCCACATCCACTGCCCAGCGTTCGATGACGCCCGCGCCGAGGCTGGCGCGCACAATGACCGGGCCGATGACCGGGCCATCCGGCGCGCCGGCGCGCAGGACTCCCTCAGTCGCAGCCGGCCCTTCGGCCACGAGCCACGGCGCGGCAGCCAGAAAACGCAACCGTTCGCCGCCTGCGATCTCGGCGTAGCCAACGCCGGCCGGCGCAGCGACGCGGCACCCCAGCGCCGGGGCCAGGGAATCGCCGTTTGCCAGCAACACCACGGCCCCGCCCTGTTCGGCAAAACGCCACACAGCCTGGGCTGTGTCGGCCTCATCACGCGCCAGCGCCACGATCAGGATGTCGAGGGGCGGCTGATCGCGCAACGCTGTCTGCAACGTGTTGAACCAGTGGAACGGCAGGCCGGCATGGGCCAGAATCTCGCGCAGATACGCCTGAAAGGTGTTCAGGCCGGCCGTGTGGCGCTCGCCGGCGAACGCCGCGTCGAACACCACGCCCACGCGCGCGATTGCCGGCGCCGAAGAGGAAAAGAAGTTATCCATCTGTTGCGCTCTCGAAGATGCATTTTGGAAAACGAATCGGCGTGTATGATAGCCGCATACAGAGCCAGCCGCATACCATGAGCAGCCGCGCAGTTGCACGCCGGGCCGGCGCGCGCCGAAAGGATGCGGGACAGCCTGAAGGCACGCAGCACTTGCAGGCGAGAATCGCGGATAAGAATCGATCCGGTAATCTTAAAGAGTCTGGAGGAGCCGGCGCATGACACTCGACCATCTGATTGCCCATAAGCGCGAAGACATTCTGCGTCTGTGCGCCAAATACGGCGCGCGCAATGTGCGCGTCTTCGGATCCGTCGCGCGCGGCGAAGCGGGCGAGTTCAGTGATATTGACTTCCTGGTGGACATGGAGTCTGGCAGATCGCTATTTGATCTCGGAGGTCTGCAATACGAACTACAAGTCCTGCTCGGTCGTCCGGTTGATGTGGTAACGGAGCGCGGCCTGAAACTGCGAATTCGGGGGCGCGTATTGGCTGAGGCGGTTGCTCTGTGAGAACACCAAAAGAGCGACTGCAAGACATTCTGGAGGCTATCTCCGCTATCGAGCGCTATCTGGATCGGGGCCAGTCAGCTTTTGAACAGGACGAGCTGCTGCAAGGCTGGTTTTTGCGCAATCTCCAGATCATTGGCGAAGCTGCCCGCGCCGTGCCAGAGCAAGTGCGCGCTCTGGCTACGGATGTGCCGTGGATCAAAATCATCGGTATGCGCAACATCCTCGTTCATAGCTACTTTGAGATTGACACCGAGATTGTCTGGCGCGCAGCAACGCAAGACCTCCCTGCATTGAAGTCCGGCGTAGAACGACTCTTGAAGGAGATGGAATGAGCAAGTGAGTCGCACAGTCAGGCGCACTCAACCCGCGCCTGCCGGCAGCCGATACAAGTCTCGCTCGCAGGCAAAGTACAACTCGCCGGCCGGCGTGAATGCAGCGGCATGCGCCTCGCCCGGCAGGTTGCACACCGGCGTCAGCTCACCGCTCGCCGGCCGCGCGCGCAGCAACTGCGCGCCGCAAAACACGGCCAGATCGTCGTCTCCCCACTTGAGCAACATCTGACAGGCTGACGGCAACGCCATCGCGTTCACCGTTTGCAATGTCTGCGGGTCAAGCAGTTCCAGACGCTGATCCACCGCCAGCGCCACACCCGCGCGAGTAGCGCAAATCGCCCGCAGGCGCGCGCCGGCTTCATACACGCGCTCACACAGAATGCGGCCCTCGACGCTCCACGCCACGCAGTGCAACGGCGCCGTTTGCTCCGGCAGCCCGTTGGCCTGCCCGCCGGTGATGAAGTACAGGCGATGCGCGTCGGCTGTCAGGCCGATGATCGCCTGGGCGGGCACGGGATCATGCCAGCACTGCACCGCGCCGGTGACAGGATCGACGCGCGACAACCCGCCGCCGTACACGCCGTAGGCCGCCATCCAGCCGGTCCAGAACGCGCCATCCGGCCCGATCACGCTGCGGCCTGATGGGCGGATCAGCGCCGGGCGCGCCGGCTCCAGCGCGCGCGGGTTGATGTTGTCGATCTGATTCCACGCTTGAGCCGGGTCGTACACAATGTGATCGCCGCCGGCGTAGGCAGCCATGAACAGCCGATTGCCGATAAAGGCCATGCCGTATACCTCGCCGCCGGCGTCGCATACCACCTGCGAATTCCATGTCTCGCCGCTGGCCGGGTCGTAGCAGAAGATGGTTTGCCCGAAGGCAGATGATCCCCACAGCCGGCCCTGCGCGTCGGAGATCAGCGTGTGAATGCGGGTGGCGGGTCGCTCGGCGGGGATGGGTTTCAGCGCGGGGCGCGTTGGAGGCGCCCCCAGCGCCGGCTCGATGGCGCATTCCTGCCCGCGCACCACAAACAGCCGGCCATCCCGCAGCGGGATTGTCCAGTTGGCAGCCGGCAAGACCGATTTGCGCTGCGGCGTCAATGCCTCGCGCAGATCACCCGTTAGCGGTTCGAGGGTGTGAACGTCATAGAACGCCGGCGCGCCATCGCGGACTGTGTCCGACGTTTCGAGGCACACAACACGCGCGTTCACCTCACGCACCGCCGCGCCCGGCTGCCCAAACCGGCGTCGCTGGCCCGTGTTCAGATCCCAGACCGCCAGATGCGGCTCGGCATACCCGCAGGCGACCAGCAGGCGGCCGGGCAGCGCGTACACCATGCGGCTGTAAGCGTTGTCGGGGTTGTCGGAGACGCGGCCCAGATTGTCGAGGCGATGGGTCGCCGGGTCGTAGCGCAGCAACGCGCAGCCGGGCCATGTCCCGCCGTACACCTTGCCGTCGGAACCGCGCGCCAGATTCCAGATGTAGGACTCGTTCGGGTCGCGCAAGGGTTCGGCCCACGTCCGCGAACGCAAATCGAGGCTGTGCAGATAACCAAAGCGCGCGCAGGTTCCCACAAGCACGCGCTCATTGTCCAAATTGAGCAGCGCCCAGGCGCCCTCGTCGGCCGGCAGCGCGATCGACTCGCCGGCCCCGGTGTCTGGATCGACCAGCACGAGATTGCCGGTCGCGCCTGAAGCAAAGTTCGACAGAACGACTTTCTCACGCCCATCACGCGGATCGATGATCGTGATGACGCCCAGGATGTTGAAGTTGCGGCAGGGCTGCCCGACATGCGCATAACTCATCGCGTTTCCTCCCGGCCCGGCGTCGCCGACACAGCGCGCGCGAAATCTTCCACGTCGAACACAAAGCCAAATGCCAGCGCCACGCGCCACAACGCCTCTTCCTTGTGCAGTTCCAGGCGCGCCGATTCGCGGTTTTCAACTGCGGTCACGGCCTGGCGAAACACGGAACACATGAAGCCGCGCCGGCTCATATCCAGCATCCCACCCGGCGACATGAGCAAACACCAGTTGACGGCAAAGCCGGCGTAGATGAGATGGTTCACGCCGCGCTCCTGGCACAGCGCAAACAACTGCGCGGCGTTTTCGGCCACGCCTTCATGGTCGAGCGGCCTGGCCTGCGGATGGAAGTCGAGGCGCGCAAAGCCGGCGGCCACATCAGCCTCATTGTGCGCGCCGACGAACACGCGCGCGGCGCGGAAACGCTGCAATGCGCGCAGGCTGTCGTCGGTTTCGATCTGCGGCAGGGGCGGCTCCGGGCCGGCCAGCGCCAATGCGCGCTGGTAGCCGGGATACTGCTTGTAATAGTCCCCGCCGCCGACAACATGAAACAATGTCACACCGCCCGCTCGCGCAGCGCCGAGCAGCGCCGGCAGCACGGTTTCGGCAATGGCATGAGCGCGCGGAATGTACTCGACGGCGCGATGCCAGCCGGGAAACTGCGCGCGTGTGCCCATGTCCCAGGCGTGCATCACAACTACGGCAGTGTGATTGAGATCAAGATCAACCGGGGCTGCTTGCCAGCCGCCGTATCCCTCAGCCGGCACACCGAGGCTGAAATCCGCGTCGAACTGTTGGTAGTATCGGGCAGTGAGTCGCATGGGGGAATCAGAACACAGACTACAGAGCACAGACCACAGAACACAGAATGCCGAGTTCAATCGTTGATCGTCAACTGTCAATTGTCAATCGTCAATCGTCAATCGTCAATCGTCAATCCAAAATCCAAAATCGTCATGGGTGTTCAGGAACATTTTCGCCGCGAATACGCCCGGCGCAAGCCCGGCTGGCGGCACAGCCTGTTTGTTTTTCGCGAGCTGGTCGATCGGCACACACGGCCCGGCGCGCGCATTCTCGACATCGGCTGCGGTCACGCCGACTTTCTGCAACCGATCTACGCCAAAACGCCGCATGTGACCGGCTGCGACCCCGACGCCGGCGCGCTGCGATTGAACGTCACCATCGCCAGTCGTGTCGCCGGCCTGGCCGACGATCTGCCCTTTGCCGATGCGCAGTTCGACGCGGCGGTGCTGGTGTTTGTGCTGGAGCATTTGCGGCAGCCGGCGCGCGCCTTTCACGAAGTCCATCGCGTGTTGAGGCCGGGCGGCAAAGTTATTTTCCTCACTCCCAACGCATGGAACTACAACACCTGGCTGATTCGCGCCACGCCGCACCGTCTGCGCGACTGGCTGGCGCGTCGGCTACACGGTCGGCAGGCCGGCGACACTTATCCCGTGCGTTACCGCATCAACACCGTCCGCCGGATCGAGCAGGTGTTGTCCCCCATCGGCTTCCGCCGCGCCGAACTGCTCCTGCACGGCGACCCGACCTATCTCGGCGTCAACCGGCCGTTGTTTGCTCTCGCCTGCGGCATCGAGCGTCTGTTGGACCGGCCGGCGTTGCAGCGCGCGCGTGTGCACATTCTGGGGGCCTATCAGAAGAGTAGCCAGAACACAGAACACAGAACACAGACAACAGAGGGCGAGAGTCAATCGCTCAATGACTCAACCACTCAATGAGTCAATCGCCAATCGTCAATCGCTCAATCGTCAATTCCCCAGCAGTTCCTTCGCCCGGTCAACCTTAAAATTGCGTTCGGCCACCAGTTGCTGGGCGATGCGCGCCACCTGCTCGCCGGTTGCGCCGGCGGCCATGGCCACCTGGCGCGCGTGCAGCGTCATGTGCCCGCGCTGAATGCCTTCGTTCGCCAGCGCGCGGATGGCGGCGAAGTTCTGCGCCAGCCCCACACACGCCATCACCTCGGCCAGCTCGCGCGCGGTCCTGACGCCCATGATCTTGAGCGCGGCGCGCGCCGAGGGATGAACCCGCGTCGCCCCGCCCACCATCCCGGCTGCCAGCGGCAGCTCGATCTCGCCGGTCAGGTCGCCCTTGTCATTTACGCGCCAGCGCGTCAGCGAGGTGTAGCGGCCATTGCGCGCGGCGTAAGCGTGCGCGCCGGCCTCGATGGCCCGCCAGTCGTTGCCGGTCGCCAGCGCCACGGCATCGATGCCGTTCATGATGCCCTTGTTGTGTGTTGCGGCGCGATACGGATCGAACTCGGCAAACAGCGACGCCTCTTCGATCCGATACTGAATGCGGGCGTTTGGATTCTCTGGGGTGGGCTGGCGCTCGTCCTCAAGCTCGGCAGCAGGGATCGTGCAGCGCGCGCGGGCCAGCCGGCGGTCAGCCAGGTTCGACAAAATGCGCAGGTTGACCCGCCCGCCGGTCAGCGCCTCGATCTTCGGCGTCAGCGCCTCGCACACCGTGTTGACCATGTTGGCGCCCATGGCGTCGCCAGCGTGGTACAGCACGTGCACGACCAGCATCTCGATTTTGGATTTTGGATTTTGGATTTGGGATTGAGAGTCAAGCTGGCCGGCCACAACGCGCGTTTCGATCCCGACCGAGCGGGTGTAGGGATCGCGGGTGGGCGGGTTGAGCACATTCAGCCATTCGATCAACTCCGGCGTCGCGTCAGCAATGGCGCGCCGCGCGGCCTCCATGTCCGGCACATCCAGCACTTGAATTTGGCCGATCATGATCGGCTCGTCACTGCTGGCAACAAAGCCGCCGCCGGCGCGCGCCAGTTTTGCCGCAAAGCTGCACCCGGCCACCACTGATGGCTCCTCGATAACCATCGGCGCAAGCACCTCGCGCCCGTTGACCACCAGGTTGGTCACGATGCCCAGCGGCAACGAGTAGGTGGCGACCACATTCTCGATCATGTGGTCGGCCTGGTCGAGCGACAGGCCATTCCGCAGAGCCGCGACATCAGCGTCGCTCAGGTTGGCCATTTGGGCCAGGATCGCCAGCCGGTCCTGAGCCGGCACATCACGCAGTTTGGGAAGGGATTGGTTGGTCATGGATCATCACAACGCCGCGACGCCCCAGGACAGAGCGCGCAAGCAGGCCGGATTGTACAGCCGGCGGCAATTGGCGGGCGCATTTCCCGGCAGGGGCAAATTGCCCGGCAGAGAGTGTTGCGCGCAGTGGGTATGTCTGTAGGGCAAGCCGCCGGGCTTGCCCTGCTTTGCAGGCCAATTGGCACACAGGAAAATGCGGGATGCATTTCCCGGCAGGCGCAATCCGCCGATGTGCGCCACCACGTCGTCATTGCGCATCGCCTGGCGCATTGAGAACAGCGTCATAGACGGCCAGCAGTTGTTCGGCGGCGCGCGTCCAGGTGAATTGCCGGGCGCGCGCCAGTCCGCGCGCAATCGCCTGCGCGCGCCATACCTCATCGGCTGCGGCGCGCGTCAGCGCCTCAGCGAGGCCATCCACATCCAGCGGATCGACCAGCAGGCCGGCGTCGCCCACCACTTCCGGCAACGATGAGGCATTGGACGCGACGACCGGCACGCCACATGCCATGGCTTCCAGCGGCGGCAGACCAAAGCCCTCGTACAGCGAAGGAAATGCAAAGACCCGCGCGGCGCGATACAGATCGGGCAAATCGGCGTCATCCACAAAGCCGATGAACCGCACGCGCTCGCCGAGATGGAGGCGGGCAATCTCCCCCGTCACGTCGTCGTACATCCAACCCCTGCCGCCGGCGATGACCAGTTGAAGGTCGGGCAGCCGGCGCACCACCTGCGCAAAGGCGCGCACGAGCGTCAGGTGATTCTTGCGTGGCTGAAGCGTGCCGACGGTTAACACGAACGGTGCATCCCCCAGCGCGTGCTTGCGGCGCGCCGCATCGAGGGCGGATGAAGGCGCGTCGAGCGGACAAAAGCGCGCATCGACCCCGCTGTAGATCACCGTGATGCGCTCCGGCGGCACATCGTACAGCGCCGTCAGGTCGCGCGCCGTGGCTTGCGAGTCGGCGATCACATGATGCGCCCGGCGCACAGATTGCGGCACGACGCGCTTCAGAAAACGCAACAACTGAGGCGGCGCGGCGTCGGGCGCGCGCTCGAAGGTCAGATCGTGCACGGTCAGCGCCGCGCGTTTGCCCGGCATGACGGGCGGCAGCACAAAATCGGTGGCGTGATACAGATCGCTCCGGCCGGCGAACAGTTCAACCGGCACAGGCAGCCGGGTGCGATGCCACAGCCGGTACAGCCAGCGATCATTCAACGGCGTTACAACCACCCTCGCGCGCGGCGCGAGCGCAGCCAGTCTTGATAACTCTGCCATCGCAGACGGGCCGGCCCGCCCCATGCAGAACAAGGTGAAGCGATGCGGCGCGTCGCGTTGCAGCAGCGCGCGAACGACTTCGCGCGTGAGCCGGCCAATGCCGGCCGATTGGTGAATGGCCGGCGTGCAGTCAATCGTAATGCGCGCCATGGTCTACCTGATCTCGATCTCACCGAGCCACAACCGGTCGCCGTGTGTCGCGCCATCGGAGGCGGCAGTCACCGACAGGCGCTGGCCGGTCGCGCTGTCATACAAGCCGAGAAAGACACCATAGCGCCCGGGCGGCGTGCCCGGCTTCAGCCAGACGGCTCGGCGATCGACGATCACCTCATCGGGCTGCCATGTGTCCGTTGGGCGAAGACCGCCCTGTGGCTCGGCGTCGTTTTGCGCGACCGGCGGCGCGTCGGGCGCGCCCACATGCACGAACACCTTGTAGCGCCCATCGAGATGCGCCCGCGCGCGCCAGTTCAGTTCCAGCGCAATCAGGCCGCCCGATGACTGTGGATCGAGCGCGACGACGGCGCTTTCGAGGCGGATCGCATCGCCAAAAGTGGCGGTGACAGCCGGCGTGGCCGAGAGAAGCCGGGTTGCGTACACCGCAAGGCGGATATTGCCCACCCATTGCTCGTCGGCCTTGAAGGCGTTGTGCGCCAGCCAGTGTTCGTAGCGGCCATCGGGATCGGACTCGCGTTCGCCGTAGTACAGCACGAACAAGCGCGTGTGCTGCGCGGCGATTGGCTTCATCTGCGCATCGACCGCGCCATCGTCCGCAGGGTGATAGGTGAGCGGAATGGCCGGCGCCAGCTCGCGCTCCGGGCAGTGATAGTAGGTGAACACCTCCCATTGGTTTGGGGCGTTGAACAAGACGGCGTCGCCGGGGCGGGCATCAGCCTGCACGAGCCGGGCGATGCCGCGATAGTCGTCGCGCGCGTAAGCCGGATTGTGATACAGGTTGTCGAGCGAGGGCCATAACAAGGCGGCAACACCACTCAGAAGGGCGACGCTGAGGCCGGCGGACAGCAGCCGCAATCCGCGCCCGGCATTTGTGGGCAGCCACGCAGCGGACAGGCCGGCGATCCCGCGCGCGGCCAGCGCGCACAGCGGCGTCACGATAACGAGCAAAAATTTAAGGTACGACTCTCGATACAGATCTAAGGCGAACAGGAGCGCGAAAGGCGCCAGCGCCATCAGCGCCATGAACAGGGCGGGCAGGAATCGACGATTGTAGATTGACGATTGACGATTGGATGAAGCAATCGGCCACACCAGACCGATCAGCGCCAGGGCGGTGAGTGTCAGCATGGCCGGCCCGGCCTGGTCGAGCGGCAGGGTGCGCCCCACAATTACCCAGCGCCAGGCGTCGAGCATGGCCGGCCCCAGCGCATAGTCTGGCCGCGCCACCGTCCACGACGTGATCTGATGGAGCGCCGTCGGCAACCAGGGCAGGAACAGCGCAATGGCTGCGAGGTTGCCGCCGGCGAACACTGCGAGCGCGCCCCAGGCCGGCCTGAGCGGAGCGTGACGCCCAACCTGCGCCGCAAACCAGACGACAACGCCCATCCCTTGCGCGATCATGACAAACGGATAGGCATAGTGCGTGTACAGGCCGGCGGCAGTGGACACGACAAACAGGGCGATTGACAATTGAGGATTGACGATTGACGATTGATCCGGCCCCGTAACGCCGATTGACGATTGACGATTGACGATTGACGATTGATCCAGCCCCGTAACGCCGATTGACGATGGGGGGGGCGAATCCAAAATCCCCAATCCAAAATCCAAAATCGCCAGTAGGGCGTAGGTGGAGGCGGCCGCTTCGAGCGCGAGCAGGGCATACATGCGGGCTTCCTGGCTGTAGTAGATGGCAAACGGCGAGGCAGCCACCAGCGCGGCAGCCATCAGGCCGGCGCGCAGACCGAAAAGCATCCGCGCAGTCAGGCCGGCGAACAGCGCCAGGCCAACGCCGCATGCAACCGACAGGCCGCGCAGCGCCGCCTCGCTCTCGCCAAACAGCGCGCGCCAGGCATGCAGCGCAATGTAGTACAGCGGCGGGTGGATGTCGCCGGCTGCGCCCGCGATGATGAGCTGCAACGATCGCTCGGCGATGCGCGCGCTGTTGCCCTCGTCGTACCAGAACGATTGCGCGTCGAGCCGGTGCAGGCGCAGGGCCAGCGCGACAAGCAGGATGAGCAGCGCGCCGACGGTGAACCAGAACGCGGGCCGGCTCCGGCGCGGCGAGAGGTTAGTAGCGGTTTTCAAAGCGCAAGCCGTGGCCGCGCACGGTGACGATGTACTCGTGATCGGGGTCGCGCTCGGCGATGCGGTCGCGCAGCCGGCGCACCAGCGCGTCAATGGCCTGCTCGCTCACGCCGTAGGCGTTCTCGCCCTCCCACACGCGCTCGACAATCTGCTGCCGGCTGACCAGCGCGCCATCGGCCTCGATCAACAATTCAAGCAGACGGTACTGCTGCACAGAGAGAGGCGGCTCCAGCTCGTGCTCGGCGATGAACACGCGCCGGCCCTCCTTATCGATGCGGATGCCGCGCGTGACTGCCCGCATGCCCTGGCTGATCGGGCGCGCGTTGAGCGGCGCGGTCGCGTCACTGCCCACGAAAGCGATCTTGACGCACAACGCAATCTGAATTTCATCGCCGTCCTGCAGGATCTCCGGCTTACGGACTTCCTTGCCGTTCAGGAAAGTCCCGTTTTTGCTTTCGAGGTCAGTCAACACGAAGCCATTCGGCGTCCGCTCGATTTTGGCGTGCTTGCGCGACACCTGCCGCTCTGGCAACAGCAGGTGGGCCGCGTCCGCCTCGCGGCCAATGATGACACAATCGCTGTCAATGAGCCAGCGCTGACCTGCCATCTGGCCATTCTCGATAATCAGCATCGGAGCATCCTGAATCATCGGAGTAATTGTAATGGATTGAGCGATTGGCGATTGAGTGATTGAGTGATTGAGTGATTGAGTGACCCAATCACCCAATGGCCCAATGACTCAATGGCCCAATGACTCAATCAGCCGATGACTCAATTACAATGACGGCATGTTGGCGCGCGGAACCATATTGCGCAACCGCTACCGGATCGTTCAACCCATCGGCCAGGGAGGGATGGGCGCTGTGTATCTGGCCGAGGATTTGCGTCTGGAGGGGCGCAAGTGCGCCATCAAGGCCGTGCGCATCGACCCCAACGTGGGGGAGGAGGTCGTGGGCGAGCTGCAGCACCAGTTTTCGCGCGAGGCGAGTGTGCTGGCCCGACTGGATCACCCCAATCTGCCCAAAGTGTCGGATTACTTCACCGAGAACGATCTGGACTACCTGGTGATGGATTATGTGTCGGGCAAGAACTTGAAGGAGATTGTGGACGAAGCCCGGCGCGCAGGCCGATTCCTGACCGAGGTGGAAGTGCTCGCCTGGGCGCGCCAGTTGTGCGACGCGCTGGAATACATGCACACACAGGAGCCGCCGGTGCTGCACCGCGACATCAAGCCCAGCAATATCAAGCTTGCGCCCAGCGGGCTGATCAAGCTGGTCGACTTCGGTCTGGTCAAGCTAATGGCCAAGGATGATTCGCGCACGGTAACGGTGCTGCAGGGGCGCGGGACGGCAGCCTACACCCCGCTGGAGCAATACGGCGAGGACGACACCCACACGGATGTGCGGTCGGATATTTATTCGCTCGGGGCAACGCTGTATCACCTGTTTACCAACCATCCGCCGGCCGAGGCCAAACAGCGCTTTCTGAAGCCGGAATCGCTGGCGCCGGTGCGCGCGCTCAACCCGGCTGTCTCGGAAACCGTCGAGCAGGCTATCATGGCGGCGATCGCCATGCACCCCGATGACCGGCCCTCCACGGTAGCCGAGTTGCGGGAGATGTTCTTCAGCCACAAAGTCGCCGAAGGCGCGCCGGCTCGCGTAGCGCCCGTCCCCCCGCAGGAGACGGCCGGCGACGTGGTGCGCAATAACCTGATCTGGCTGGCCCTGGCCCTGATCGTGGCCGTTGTGGCCGTCATTGTGACCTTCTTCCGGGGTTAATTCTTTCCATGCGCCATCGACTTGCAGCCTCGTTTCTCGTGATGTCCGTCGCGTGGTGCGCGATTGTTCTGCACCCTGCCGACGCCCGGCTCGATGAACCAGCGCCGAGGTCGAGCGCGCTGGCAACACCGGCATCTCAATCTCAGACCAGGAGCGGCTTTCAGGCCGATGCCAACATCGCCGGCATGATGTCGCAGGCGCAGACCACACACCTGTATAGCCTGACCGCTGAACTCAGCGGCGAATGGCCGGCCATCATCGGCGGCGAGCCATACACCATCAGCACGCGCTTCACCAACTCGATCACGCCCATCCAGCAAGCCACGCGGTACGCCTGGGAGTGGATGGCCGGCGCAGGGATCGCGGTCGATTACCATCCGTGGAGCGCCGGCGGTTACAGCAACCGCAATGTGGTCGCCGTCATCACCGGCACGATCAGGCCGGATGAGATCGTCATGGCGGTGGCGCATCTTGACAGCCTGTCGCCGGCGGAGACCCGCATGACGCTTGCGCCCGGCGCAGACGACAACGCCAGCGGCTCGGCGGCCGTGCTGACGATGGCGCGCATCTTCAGCCGGTATTCCTTCAGCCGCACCCTGCGCCTTGCGCTCTTCACCGGCGAAGAACAGGGGCTGCTGGGCAGCAGCGTCTACGCCGCAGAGGCCCGCGCGCGCGGTGACACCATCGTGGCTGTAGTCAACATGGATATGATTGCCTGGAACTCGCCCGGCACGACGCCCACGCTGGATATTCACATTCGCCCGGCAAGCAGCGCCGGCTACACCGACGATCTGGCGCTGGCCGGCATTTTCACCAACGTTGTCACGGCCTATGGCCTGTCTGCTCACCTCACGCCCACTGTTCATCCATCGGGCGTCACGGCAAGCGACCATGCCTCGTTCTGGCAGCAGGGGTATCCCGCAATGCTGCTCATCGAAGACTACGCCTGGCCTGAGCGCGATTTCAACCCGTATTACCACACGGTGTCTGACACGCTTCAGCGCCTGGACCTGGACTACTTCACGGCGTTTGTGAAGGCGGCGCTGGGCACTGTCGCGCATCTGGCGCATCCCATTGCGCTAACGCATATCGTTTACCTGCCACTGACCCAGCGACCCTGAACGCGCGCGACTGGTTTGCGCAGCGCGCAGCAGGGCAAGCCCGGCGGCTTGCCCTACAACCGTGCAACGGGTTGGATATACTTGCCGGCATGATCCAAACCGAGGAACTCATCCAAACCCTCACGAATGCTGTTGGCCTCAGCGGATACGAATCCTCCATTCACCAACTGGTCAAGTCCAGATTCGAGCCGGTGTGCGACGAAGTGCGCGTCAGCAAAGTGGGCAGCGTGATGGCCTGGAAACGCGGCGCGCCTGCGGGCGACAGCGACAGGCCGGCCAAACGGTTGATGCTGGCCGCGCACATGGACGAGATCGGTCTGGTTGTGAGCGGCATCGAAAAGGGCTTTCTGCGCATCGCCCGTGTGGGAGGCACAGACGCGCGGCAGTTGCTCGGCCAGCGGGTGCTGGTGCATCCGCAGGGAGACGGTGGCAAAAATAAGCCGGCCCCCATTCCCGGTGTGATCGGCTCACGCGCGCCGCACGTGCTGTCGCCCGCAGAGCGCGAGAAAGTGGCCGGCTTTGACGATGTGTTCGTCGATGTCGGGCTGCCGGCGCGGCAGGTCGAACGCCTGATCCAGGTGGGCGATCTGGTGTCGTTCGACACGCAGACCACCAGACTCAAAGGCGATCGCTTGACCGGCAAAGCCATGGACAACCGGGTGGCCGTCGCCGCCGAAGTCGTCTGTTTGGACGAACTGCAACGACTCAAGCACACCTGGGACGTGGTGGCCGTCGCCACTGTGGGGGAAGAAACCTCCTTCCTCGGCGCAAAGACCGCCGCCTACGAACTGCGCCCCGACGCCGCCATTGCCATCGACGTGACCTTTGCCGCGCAACACGACTACGCCACGCACATCGAGCTGGGCAAAGGCCCCGTCGTCACCGTCGGCCCCAACTATCATCCCAAACTGACGCAGCGGCTGATCGACACGTGCAAACGGCTGGAGATGGACTATCAGATCGAGCCGGATATCGGCGGCGGCACCGACGCATGGCCGATCCAGGTCAGCCGCGAGGGGGTGCCGGTTGTGTTGATCGGCGTGCCGCTGCGCTATATGCACTCGCCGGTGGAGACGGTGAACGTGAAGGATGTCGAACGCATTGGCCGGCTGATGGCTCATTTCGCCGCCGGCCTGGACGACAAGGTGTTCGATTGAGCGATTGAGCGATTGAGCGATTGAGTCATTGAGCCACTGGGGCATTGACTTGATTGATGCGACTACACCAACACTATGATTCTGGAAAAGCTCTCCAACGCGATGGGCGTGTCTGGCAACGAAGACGCCGTGCGCGAGATCATCCTTGAAGCCATCAGGCCCAGCGTGGATGACGTGACGATCGACGCGATGGGCAACGTCATCGCCCACAAGGCGGCGCGCCGCAAGGCTGGGCAGGCCGGCCTGCGCGTCATGCTCGCGGCGCACATGGACGAAGTGGGGCTGATGGTCACCGGCCACACCGCCGATGGCGGGATCAAGTTTCGCTATGTAGGCGGCATGGACGATCGCGTGATGCCCGGCCTGCGCGTGCAACTGGGCAAAGACCGCGTGCCGGGCGTGATCGGTTTGAAGGCGATTCACCACACCAAAGGCGGCGAGCGCGAGAAAGCGACGGCTGTGGAATCGATGGTGATCGACATCGGGGCCGCCAACAAGGGCGAGGCGGAAGGTCTGGCGCCGTTGGGAACCTATGGCGCGTTCCTGGTCGAGTACCGCCGGCTGGGCAACCTGGTCAGCGGCAAGGCGTTCGACGATCGGGCCGGCTGTTCGGTGCTGGTCGATCTGCTGCAAAAAGACGCCTATCCGTTCGATGTGTACGGCGTGTTCACCGTGCAGGAGGAAGTCGGCCTGCGCGGGGCCGGCATCGCGGCTTACCGTGTGAACCCCACGCACGCCTTCGTGCTGGAGGGCACCATCGCCGACGACCTGCCCAGGAAAAAGGACCAAAGCCCGACCACGCAGTTGGGCAAAGGGCCGGCGCTCAGCGTGCTGGATCGCAGCGTGATCGCCGACCGGCAACTGGTTGAACACCTGGTGGCAACCGCCGAAGCGCATGGCATCCCCTGGCAGTTCAAACAACCCGGCATCGGCGGGACAGACGCAGGCGCCATCCATCTGGCGCGCGAAGGCGTGCCCAGCGCGCCGGTGTCGGTGCCGTGCCGATACATCCACTCGCCCGTGGCAGCGCTGGACCTGCGCGACTATCGCAACACCGTGAAGCTGATGGAGCTGGCCCTGCGCGACCTGACGGCACAACCCGGGGCAAGATAGGGAGGCAAGGCAAACCTTGACGCGCCACACCGAAGCCGCGCGACGTTTCACTGCCCAGGGACGTGTCGAAACCGTGCAGGAATACGGCACGGGCAATGTGAACGACACCTACCTGGTCACAGTCAGCGGAAGCGACGAGACCCATTTCATCCTCCAGCGCATCAATCAGCGCGTGTTCCGCCGGCCGGAGCTCATCATGGTCAATATGCGCGCTTTTACCGAGCACGTGCGCAGGCGCCTGAGCAACGGCGCGGCAGACCCCGGCCGGCGCTGGGACACGCCGCGCGTCCGGCTGACGGCAGACGGCCAGACGCACTGGGTGGACGAGGACGGCGATTTCTGGCGCGCCATCAGCTTCGTCAACCACTCCCACACCTACCCGCGCATCCGCGACAGCGCCCATGCGCGCGAGGCCGGGTACGCGCTGGGCCGGTTTCAAAGCCTGATCAGCGATATGGACACCACCACCCTCCACGACACGCTGGAGGGCTTTCATATCACGCCGCGCTACGTCCAGCACTACCACGAAGTGATCGCGCGCCCGAAAGCGCCGATCGATTCGCCGGAGGTTCGATACGGAATGCGCTTTGTGGCCGAGCGAGAATCGTGGGCGTCGGTGCTGGAACAGGCAAAGGAAGCCGGCCGGTTGCGTGTGCGCCCGATTCACGGGGATCCCAAAGTTGACAACATCCTGATCGACGACGACACCGGCCGGGCTGTCAGCATCGTCGATCTGGACACGGTCAAGCCGGGGCTGGTGCATTACGACATCGGCGATTGCCTGCGCTCGTGCTGCAACCCGCTCGGCGAGGAAACAGACAAGATAGAGCAGGCGCGATTCGACACCGACTTGTGCCGGGAGATACTGGCCGGCTACCTGCCGGTGGCGCGGAGCTTCTTCACCCCGCACGACTATGATTACCTGTACGAGTGCGCGCGGCTGATCGCGTTCGAACTGGGGCTGCGATTCTTCACAGACTACCTGGAAGGCAACGTCTACTTCAAGGCCCGCCACAGTCAGCACAATCTGGCGCGCGCTCTGGTGCAGTTTAAGGTAACCGAGAGTATTGAGGCCCACGAAGCGGAGATCCGAACCATCGTCCGCGATTTGAGATAAATACCGGGCCGGCCCGCCCGCAAGCGATAATCAGAGCAATGAACAGGCGAAAGCTATCCCGCAGCCAGATCATTTTTTACGTGCTGAGCATTCTGATCGTGATCAGCATGGTCATCAGCGCGTTCGCGTCGATGTTCACCGACCCGATCGCCAACGCGCCGGCCACATCAACACCGCGAGTCGTCACAACCGCCATACCGTGAGCGCGCAATATGCAATACGTATTGCGTATTGGCGGCGCGCGCAATCCAAAATCCAAACTCCAAACTCCAAAACCCAAAACCGAGACATGTTAACTGCCATCCACACAGACGCGGCCCCTAAAGCCATCGGTCCTTACTCGCAAGCCATCGTCCTGGACAACCTGGTGTTCTGCTCCGGCCAGATTCCCATCGACCCGGCCACCGGCAACCTGATCGAGGGCGATGTCAGCGCCCAGACAGAGCGCGTCCTGCAGAACCTGAGCGCAGTGCTCCAGGCCGCCGGAAGCAGCCTGCAACACGTGGTCAAGACCACCGTGTTCCTGCAAAGCATGAACGACTTCGCGGCCATGAACGCCGTGTACGCGACCTGGTTCACCGGCACGCCGCCGGCGCGCTCCACGATCGAGGTGGCAAAGTTGCCCAAAGGCGCGCTGGTCGAGATCGAGGCGATCGCCGTAAAGGCGGCCTAAAGTTCACGCCTGATGGATTTGACCTTCCCGCAGGCCTGGAACCTGCGGGAAGGTCTTAGCGCACGTAGATCGGATTGCTGAAGATCCAGCCGCGCTTGAACAGGCGGAAAGAACGATACACTTCGACCCGATAAACGCCGGGATCGACAGTCAGGTGCTCGAGCGTCCGGCCGCTGCTTTGCGCCACAACGACGCCGTTGCGCAACAGGCGAATATCGCCGGCAGCCGGGCACATCACTTCCAGCTTTGTGGCCCCCCGGCGTATGATCTCATCGCCCATGACCGCCAGGGCTGCCCCGCTGCGCGCCGTAAAGCGAAAGCCGCGCGTGGAGCCGGCGCGGTCATAGCCGATGAAGCAATGGCCGGCGCGCAGCGCGCTGTATACCAACCCCTGATCCGTTTTTACATCGCGCGTCAGCGGCTTGTCGATCAACAGGTGCGTGTTGACGCAGCGGAACAGGTGGCTGTAGGGAAACACAACCCGTCGCAACGGCCCCAGCCGATAGGTCGCGCCGTGCGCGTCGGCGTTGCCGATCGCCACCACACGCTCGCCGGCAATCAGCAGTTCGTCCCACTTGCGCAGTGTCGCCTTGAAAGGCCCGCGAATGACCCACGACGGGAAGAACGCTGCGAACACCGCCGCCGGGGCGCTCCACAGGCGCGCCTTGAACTCGGACATGTAATTCCACAGTTCAAGGCCGGTGAAGTGTTTGACGTGCCAGTCATCCCAGGGGATAACCTCCATGTCTGGATGAATGGGGCTGGCATATTCGACTGGATGCGCCAGAAAGGTCAGCCCGCCGCGCCGCCGGGCCTGATTGATGAGTTCCTGCGGGTTATCGGCAAAGGGAGAGAGTTCCTCCGAGACGTTGTAGATCAGCAGGTGACTGCGCTGAGGGTCGCGCTGGCAATCGTGCACTTCTTCGCCGGTCAGCACCAGCACGCCGCCGTGATAGCCGGCCGGCCCGCATACCCACACGTTGTGATCAGTGACAATGACGACATCGAGGCCGGCGCTGGATGCCGCGTCGGCAATGTCGCGGTGATAGCGTTCGCCGTCCGAGTACGGCGTGTGCATGTGCATGTTGGCCACAATCTCGACCATTGAGCCGCAAGTGTAGCAGGGTGGCGTTGGGGCGAGGGCAAGCCCGGCGGCTTGCCCTACAGGGTCAGCCGGCGGGTTAGAATGAGCGTTGCGTATGGCGCTCAGCAATCAGCAACTCGCCGACATCTTCGCCGACATCGCCGGACGGCTTCAGATTCAGGGCGAGGTCGTGTTCAAGACGCGCGCCTACAGCACGGTCGCCGAGAACATCCTGAATTCACCGCGCCCGATCGTCGAGCTGTGGCAGGAAGGCAAACTGGATGAGATTCCCGGCGTCGGCAGGGAGATCGCCCGCAAGCTCGACGAGTTGTTGCGCACCGGCAGCCTGGCGTTCTACGAGCGGCTGCGCGAGGAAGTGCCGGATGGCGTGGCGGCCATGCTGCAAGTGCCAAACATGGGGCCACAACGGGTGCGCGCAGTGTGGCAGCAGCTCAATATCGCCAGTATCGACGCGCTGGAGGCGGCTGCCAAAGCCGGCAAGCTGCGCGACCTGCAGAAGTTCGGCGCAAAGACCGAGGAGAAGATTCTGGCCGGCATTGCCTCGCTGCGCCGGCGAGCTACCGGGCGTATGCGCATCGGCGACGCCATGCCGGCTGCCCTTGAACTGATCGCGGCGCTGCGCGGGGTTGATGGCGTGCGACAGATCACGTATGCCGGCTCGCTGCGGCGGGGACGCGAGACGATTGGCGACCTTGACATTCTGGCGGCCACCGACCAGCCGGCCCCGCTGATGGACGCCCTGCGCTCCCTGCCGGCGGTCAGTGAAGTGCTGGGCAGCGGCGAGACCAAAACCAGCGTGCGGTTGCAGAATGGCCTGCAGGCTGACCTGCGCGCCATCGAACCGGCGCGCTGGGGCACGGCCCTGCAATACTTCACCGGCAGCCAGGCGCATAATATCCGCCTGCGCGAGCTGGCGCAGAAAAGGGGCCTCTCGCTCAACGAGTACGCGCTGCGCCCGCTGTCCACCGAAAGCAAAAAAGGCGGCGAGGGCGAACTGACCTTCGAGACCGAGGAGGGCGTGTACCGCGCGCTCGGCCTGCCTTTCATCCCGCCGGAGCTGCGCGAAGATCGCGGCGAAATCGAGGCGGCGCTGGCCGGCCAACTGCCCCACCTCATCACGGTTGACGACCTGAAGGGCGACCTGCAAATGCACACCACCTGGAGCGATGGCGCGACCGACGTGATGGGGTTGGCGCGCGCAGCGATGGCGCGCGGCTATGCTTATATCCTCATCACCGACCACACCCAGAGCCTGGCCGTGGCCAACGGCCTGACCGCCGAGCGCGTCGCGCAGCAGCGCCGCGAGATCGAGCGGGTGAACGCCGAACTCAAAGGCAAGTTGCGGGTGTTGCACGGGGTGGAGGTGGAGGTGAAATCGGATGGCAGTCTCGACCTGCCGGATGAGGCACTGGCCCAACTGGACATCGTGCAGGCTTCGGTGCACACATCCTTGTCGCAGCCGCGCGAGAAACTCACTGCGCGAGCGATCAGCGCCATGCGCAACCCGCATGTGGACATCCTGGGCCATCCCTCTGGCCGGCTGATCAACGAGCGCGAAGGCGGCGACTTTGACTGGGAGGCGCTGTTTCATGAAGCGGCGCGGCAGCGCGTGGCGCTGGAAATCAACTGCGATCCGGCCCGGCTCGACCTGAATGAAACGCTTGCGCGGCGGGCAGTTGAGCTGGGCTGCCTGTTGAGCATCAGCACCGACGCCCACGCGCCGGCGCAGTTTGACAACATTGTGTATGGCGTCAGCATCGCCCGGCGCGCCTGGGTGGAGCCGGCGGTCGTCATCAACACGTGGCCGTTGAGCAAACTGCTCCAGTGGGCTGCGTCGCGGGCGCAGAGCGCGGACAGATAATGCAGGCACATTCACCCAGCCAGGAGACACTTTCTCATCATGCGAATCGAGCACATCGCCCTGCAAGTGAACGACCCCGACGCTGTAGCCGAGTGGTACGTTAGACACCTCGGCATGAAAGTCGTCCGCCATGTCGGCGGGCCGTCGCGCACCTGGTTTCTGGGCGACGACGATAGCCACACCCTGATCGAGATTTATCACAACCCGGCTGCTCCCCTGCCCGACTATGCCGCGATGGACCCGCTGTTGCTGCACATCGCCTTTAGCGCCGACGACCTGGAAGCTGAACGCGCGCGCTTGATCGCAGCCGGCTGCGCGCCGGTTGGCGAGGTTGGCTCCACGCCGGCCGGCGACCAGTTGTGCATGTTGCGCGACCCCTGGGGCCTGGCCATTCAGCTCGCCCGGCGGGCTGCGCCGCTCAGATAGCGTGGTGCGCGACGCAGGCGCCGGTCACAGCCGGACATCATTTTCCTTTTGAACTTTTTTGCTTGCTTGCGCTGCGCGCAGCCGGTGTCACACATGAGCCGCGCCATGTGACAAAATTCACAAAATGGCGCTTCCCCGCAGCCGGCTCACATGACATACGACACTGCCCAATTGCGGTGAAAAGTCGTATGCTGTAGCCACGAATGGCTTAACATCGTGTGACTTGAGGCTGGCAGCGCGCCCGTCTGCCGGCCCGTAATGCAGGTTCGACACGGGCATCCACGGCCAGCGCGACCCATTCACAAACACCTTTGCCGTGGCTCCCCGACCGAACCTCGGGAGCGTGTATATGGCCAAAGGTCATGTCGTCATCGACTCGGAACGCTGCAAAGGCTGCGAACTGTGCGTCAGTGTGTGCCCGAAAGGCGGCATTCGCATGTCCGAGGACTTCAACGCCAAAGGCTACCGGCCTGCCGTCTGGGTCAACCCGGATGGCGCGTGCACCGGCTGCGCCCTGTGCGCGCTGGTATGCCCCGACACTGCCATCGCCGTCTATCGTGAAGTGGTGCCGCGCGTGGCGGCCGCCAACGCCGCGAGCAACTGATAGCGAGGTCCCATGGCTAAGCAACTGATGAAAGGGAACGAAGCGATTGCCGAGGCCGCCATTCGCGCCGGCGTCGAAGCGTACTTCGGCTATCCCATCACCCCGCAAACCGAGCTGCTCGAATACATGTCGAAGCGCATGCCCGAACTGGGGCGCGTCTTTCTGCAGGCGGAAAGCGAAGTGGCGGCCATCAACATGGTGTATGGCGCAGCCTGCGCCGGCCGGCGTGTGATGACATCCTCTTCCAGCCCCGGCATCAGCCTGATGCAGGAAGGGTTGAGCTACATCGCCGCGTCGAACGTGCCGGCGGTAATCGTGGATGTGATGCGCGGCGGGCCGGGGCTGGGCAATATCGCGCCGTCTCAGAGCGATTATTTTCAGATGGTGAAGATGGCCGGCCACGGCGACTACAAACCGATTGTGCTGGCGCCGGCCACGGTGCAAGAGGCGGTCGATCTGACTGTGCTGGCGTTTGACCTGGCCGAGCAGTATCGAACCATTGTCACTGTGCTGCTGGACGGAATGCTGGGGCAGATGATGGAGCCGGTGGAGTTGCCGGCCATGCGCGCGCTGCCCGCAACGCCGCCGGCATGGGCCATCACCGGCGCAGCCGGACGGGCCAAAAATGTGGTGGTGCCCTTTCGCTTGCAGGCCGACGAGCTGGAGGCGCTCAATTTCGACTTGCAGCGCAAGATTGCCGACATTGCGCGCCGCGAAGTGCGCTTCAAGGAGTATTTCATCGACGGCGCCAACGCGGACAAAGTCCACGGCGACAGGGCAGAGTTGATCGTGGTGGCATTCGGCGCGGCCGGGCGCGTGGCGCTGAGCGCGGTCAAGGCGGCGCGTCAGCAGGGCATCCGTGTCGGGCTGCATCGCCCTATCACGTTGTCGCCGTTCCCCGACGAGCGCCTCTCGCAACTGGCCGACGAAGCGCGCGGCTTTCTGGTGGTCGAGATGAACGCCGGCCAGATGCTCGAAGATGTGAAACTGTCGGTCGGCGGGCAGGCGCCGGTGCGGTTCCATGGGCGTATGGGCGGCCAGGTGCCGATGCCCGATGATATTGCCCAGGAGATCGAGAAACTGGACGGGATGACCAGCCGGCCAATCGACCACAAGATCGAGGGGCCGGTCGTGCTGCGGGCAGCAGTCGGGCCGGCGCGCAAGCCGGAAACAGGCCGCAACTGACGGCGCCTGGCAAGCGGCAAATTGCCAATCGATGGAGGCGTCATGATTCCAGTAGAACCCTTTACCGAACAGGTTGTGTTTCAGCGCCCCCGCGCCATGAGCGCGACGCCAACCACCTATTGCCCAGGCTGCATGCACGGGGTGGCGCACCGGCTGGTGGCCGAAGCCATCGACGAACTGGGCATCCGCGAGCGCGCCATTCTGGTGGCGCCGGTAGGGTGTTCCGTGTTCGCGTACAACTACTTCGAGATCGACGGCGTGGTGGCGGCGCATGGGCGGGCGCCAGCCGTGGCTACCGGCCTTAAACGGACGCAGCCGGACAAGATCGTTTTCACCTACCAGGGTGACGGCGACCTGGCTTCCATCGGGATCGCCGAGATTCTGCACGCAGCCGGGCGCGGCGAAAACCTGACCGTTATCTTCGTCAACAACGCCGTGTACGGCATGACCGGCGGCCAGATGGCGCCGACGACGCTGCCGGGCATGAAAACCACTTCATCTCCGCTTGGGCGCGACACGCGCACGATGGGCCATCCGATGAAGATGTGCGAGTTGTTGTCCCAACTGGATGGCGCCGCCTTTATTGCCCGGCGCAGCCTGCACAGCCCGGCCGAAATCCGCCGGGCCAAAAAGGCCATCGTTGAAGCATTCAAGACTCAGATGGAAGGCCGGGGCTTCTCCATGGTCGAGTTGCTCGCCAGTTGCCCGACTAACTGGGACATGAAACCCGTGGATGCGCTAAAATGGATCGAGACCCATATGGTCCCGATCTATCCGTTGGGCGATTACAAGACAAGGGTTGAGAGTTGAAGGTTGGTCAGGTTGGTAAGCTTCGTAAGGTTGGTAAGGTTGGTCAGGTTCGTAAGGTTGAACTGAACTTCCGAAGCGTCAATCATCAATCGCCAATCGTCAATCGACAATCCAAAATCCAAAATCCAGAGGGGGTGTGCCATGATGCACTACGACTTCGTGTTTAGCGGATTTGGGGGGCAGGGCGTGCTGTTTGGAAGCCAGTTGCTGGCCTATGCCGCCATGGAGGCCGGCTTGCACGTGACGTGGATCCCCTCCTATGGCCCTGAGATGCGCGGTGGCACCGCCAACTGCACAGTGGTGATCTCCGATGAGGAGATCGGCGCGCCGCTGGTGCGCCATCCGAGCGCCGTCGTCGCGCTCAACTATCCTTCGGTGGAGAAGTACGAGCCTCAGGTCGCTCCCGGCGGTCTGCTGCTCTACAATGCGTCGCTGGTGTTGCGCCCGCCCACGCGCGTCGGCATTCACTGTGTGCCCATCCCGGCCAGCGACGTTGCCGCCGAACTGGGCAACGCCAAACTGCTCAATATGGTGATGCTGGGGGCATTGCTTCAGATCACCGGCGTGCTGCCGATCGGGACAGTCGAGCAATCACTGGAAGCCCATCTTCCCGCGCGCCGGCGCGACATGCTCGAAGCCAACAAGCTGGCGCTCCGGCGGGGCGCAGAACTGGCGCAAGAGCCGCTCGTGGCAGCCTAGTGCAGCCATTGCGACGACGCACTGCCAGGGCGCGCAGGCCGGCATCCGGCGAATCTTTCAGGCGCTTTGCAATTCACGCTCGACCTCGCGCCGCACGGTCGGTTTGAACAGCGGCGCGCCGTCGGCGTAGCGGCCGGCCGCGTCGATAAACGCTCTGAACAGCGGATGAGGCCGGTTGGGGCGGCTCTTGAACTCGGGGTGGAACTGGCTGCCCAGCATGAACGGATGATCGCGCAATTCAGCGATCTCGACCAGCCGTCCGTCTGGCGACAGGCCGCTGAACACCAGGCCGGCGTTGCCCAGCATCTCGCGGAACTCGTTGTTGAACTCGAAGCGATGGCGATGCCGTTCGTGAACGGTAAAGGCGCCCTGCGCGCCGCCGGGGAGCTGCGCCGCATAAGCGGCATGCGCGCGCGTCCCCGGCGCCAACTGGCATGGATAGACGCCCAGGCGCATGGTGCCGCCCATGTCCTGGATATCGCGCTGGTCCGGCATCAGGTCAATCACCGGATACGGCGTCGTGTGGTCGAACTCGGTGCTGTTCGGCTCCCGGCTGTTCAGAGCGGCGCGGGCGAACTCAATGCACATGACCTGCATGCCCAGACACAGGCCCAGATACGGCACATTGTTTTCGCGGGCGTACTGCGCCGCGCGGATTTTGCCCTCGATGCCGCGATACCCGAATCCGCCCGGCACGACAATGCCGGCCACATGGTCGAGCATGGACAGATCGTCCGCGCGCTCAACCTCCTCGCTGTTCACCCACGACACCTTCACATCGCGGCCGGCGGCCACGCCGGCGTGGTAGAGCGACTCGCGCACGCTGATATAGGCGTCGTGCAGTTCGACGTACTTGCCAACGATGGCAATATGCAGTGGCGGGCGCGGCTTGCGAATCTCGGCGCACAGGTTGCGCCAGTCTGACAGATCGGCCTGCCCGCAGTTCAGTTGCAGGCGCTCGCACAAATAATCGCCAAAGCCCGCGTCTTCAAGCAGCAGCGGCACTTCGTACAGGTAGTTGGTCGTGATCATCGGCAGGACGGCGCGCGGGTCCACGTCGCAGAAGAGGGCGATTTTGTCGCGCATGTCGTTGTCCACGGGATAGTCGCTGCGCGCGATAATGGCGTCGGGCTGGATGCCGGCGCCGCGCAGGTCGCGGACGCTGTGCTGGGTGGGCTTGGTCTTGATCTCGTCGGTCGCGCCGACTTTGGGTAAAAAGGTGACGTGAACGTAGAAGGTGCTGTCGCGCCCCACATCGCGGCGCATCTGGCGAATCGCTTCCAGGAAAGGCATGGCTTCGATGTCGCCCACTGTGCCGCCCACCTCGACGATAACAACATCGGCTGTGCTGCTTTTAGCCACCAGACTGATGCGGCGCTTGATCTCGTTCGTGACGTGCGGCACGACCTGAATCGTCTTGCCCAGAAAATCGCCGCGCCGCTCGCGTGTGATGACCTCGTTGTATACCTGCCCGGTCGTCACGTTGCAGGCGCGGGTCAGGTTTTCGTCGATGAAACGCTCGTAGTGGCCAAGATCAAGATCGGTTTCGGCGCCGTCTTCGGTCACGAACACCTCGCCGTGCTGATAGGGCGACATCGTGCCGGGGTCGACGTTCAGGTAGGGGTCGAGCTTCTGGATGGACACGCGCAGGCCGCGCGATTTGAGCACGCGGCCAATGGCAGCGGCAGTGACGCCTTTGCCAACCGAGCTTACCACGCCGCCGGTGCAGAAAATGTACTTGGGCATGTAGCCTTCCTCCTTGACGATTCTCAATGATCGTTAAACGCGGCGCATCGGCGCCGGCGCCAAACAGGGCATTACTCCTGGTGCAGGCGCAAAAAAGTAGGGAGCATTTTTAATGCTCCCTACTTCCAGGGGCGGCAAATCAAGGGCCGGCCAAAACCCGGTATCAGAATAACGAAAACGGCGTGGAGCCGTGCCACCAAACGCGCGTGCACCTGAGAATTATACACAGCCAATGTGCATCCACACGGGGGGTGGGGGTGCGCAGGGCAAGCCCGGCGGCTTGCCCTACAGGCACACCCACTGCGCGCAACACCCTCTGTCGGGCAATTTGCCCCTGCCGGGAAATGCGCTGCACTCGCAGACTCGCATGCATCATAGCGCGTTGCTGGAAAGCGCAGCGGCGCACAAGCATTTGATGGCCGGGCTTGATCCGCGCTGGGTGAGCCTGGGGCCGGACACGGGCCGCATCATGCGCTGCGGACAGGACCTGCTGACCTGTTTGCGCCGGCGCCTTCCGCGCATCACCCTCCTCCATCTCAAGGACGCGCCTCGGCGCGAACGTGGCCCCGCTGAGCGAGGGCATGTGCGACTTCCCAGCAGCCATGGCGTTATCGGAAAAGTCGGGCTGTTGCGGCTGCGTGCCGGCAGTCGCCGTCGATGCCATGACCAGCTTCATCATGGGATTCGACCTGCTCCGGCTGGTGTATCTCAAAGTGGCCGCCGGGGCCGGCCTCGGCTGCAACGACCCGCGAGACTTGCGCGTGCACACGGCCGAGGATGGCGATCTGCGACTGTGCCGGGACATTGACCGGCTGCGGCTCGATCCGCCGTTTGAAGTGATCTCCGGCGTGAAAGAGGAACAACTCGGCACGGTGGCGTGAAGTCTGCCTCTTAATCCAGGTAGTGCGCGATGGTGTCGAGCGGGCGCCGGCGCGAAGGCTCGCGCTCTTCTCCCGGGTAGCCCACCGACAGAATGGCAACCGGTTCCAGTCCCTCCGGCGAGCCGATGGCCTGCCACACCTGCTGGTCGCTGAATGCGCCGATCCACACGCTTGCCAGGCCCAGGGCTGTCGCCGCCAGCATAGCGTAGGTGCAGGCGATGGTGGCATCCTGTACCGCGTAAAGCCGGACACCCCGCTCGCCATAGCGCGTGGCCGACCGATTCGGATTCGCGCAGAACACGAGGGCGACCGGCGCACTGGCAACGTAACCCTGGCCGAGCGACGCGCGAGCGAGGGCGGCGCGTCGTTCCGGGTCGCACACCACGTAAATCTCGTAGGCTTGCAGGTTGCCCGCCGATGGCGCGCGATTGGCGGTTTCCAGGAGTTGGCGCAGCTTTTCCGGCTCCACCGGCTTGTCGACAAACGAGCGGATCGAGTGTCGGGACTGAACAACGTCGAAGAACTCCATGGTTGACTCCCTGTTGTCGTGGTGTCCAGATGCGGCGTCAGTATAGACGAAATCCCCTTTTACAATCGGGGGCATGAAACACATTCATCTCGTCGCGTCCGTGATGTTGACGCTGAGCGTGGCCGCCTGCGGGGCGCCCGCGCCGGTTGCGCCTGTCGCCTCCCCTTCGCCAGCGCAGCCAACAATGACGGCAACCCAGGCGCCATCCATCACAACGCCGGCAACAGCAACAGCCACTTTGCCGCCAACTGTGGCGCCAACACCCACGATACGGGCAACGGCCACACCACCCTCTGCCAGCGCAGTCATCGAATCGCCGGCCTGGTTCAACGAAGCCGTCGTGTATCAGATCTTCCCGCGCAGCTTTGCCGATTCCGACGGCGACGGCATTGGCGACCTCAACGGCATCGCGCAGCAACTGGACTATCTTCAGTCGCTCGGCGTGACGGCCATCTGGCTGACGCCGCACTATCCTTCCCCCAGTTACCACGGCTACGACGTGGCCGATTACGTCGCCGTCAACCCGCAATTCGGGACGCTTGATGACTTCAGAAATCTGGTTGCTGAGTTGGACAAGCGCGGGATGCGCCTGATCGTCGATTTTGTCGCCAACCACGCTTCGACGCAGCACCCCTACTTCCAGGATGCCTACGGCAAGCCGGACTCGGCATACACCAAATGGTTCCAGTTCACCAATCCCGGCAACACGGCCTATTCATCATTCGCCGGCGTGCGGCAGATGCCGGAGTGGAACCACAACCGGCCGGAGGTCGTGGACTACCTGATCGCGTCGGCTCTTTTCTGGCTCGATCTGGGTGTGGATGGATTGCGCTGCGACTACGCGAAGGGTGTGCCGTTCGCGTTCTGGCAGAAACTGCGCGATGAAGTCAAAGCGAAACATCCCGATGCGGTGTTGCTGGGCGAAGTGTGGGATGGCAACGAGCGCGTGCTGGCCGATTACTTCCGCAACGGCTTCGACGCTTTGTTCGACTTTCCCTGGTACGGCATGTTCAACGGCAATCCAGAGCGCGGCGGCGATGGTGTGATCAACGGCGAACGCGATCCCGGCTTTCTGCGCGACCCGTATCGCGCGCTGCAGCGGCTGTACCCGGCCGGCGCGCAACTGGCGCGCTTTGCCTCGAACCACGACACGAACCGCATCGCCTCGGAGGTGGAGGGCAATCTGCCGCAGATGAAACTGGCCGCGGCGGCCGTGCTGCTCACACCCGGCACGCCATTCATCTACTATGGCGAGGAGATTGGCATGCGTGGAGCGAAGGGCAGCGGCGCGCCATACTGGGACGAATACCGGCGCGAGCCGATGGACTGGCACGCTGACGAGAGCGGGCCTTGGATGACCACCTGGTTCAAGCCGGCGGATCGTTACAACCGGCCCGCTGACGGCGTCTCGGTCGAGGAGCAGGACGCCGACCCGGATTCATTGCTCAACACGTATCGCGCGCTGGCCGCGCTGCGCGCCGCGCATCCCGCCCTGCGCAGCGCAGACTTCGAGTTGCTCACACAGGTCGAGGGGTGCCCGGCCTGTCTGGCGATGTGGCGCTGGTCGGCGGACGAGATGGTGTTCGTCGCGCTCAATTTCAGCGCGCAGGCCGCCGAGCCGGTGATCGACCGTGCATCGGCGCCGGTGGCTGTGGCCGATGCCGGCGCAGCAATTTGGGGGGGCGCTGGTGCAATCGAAGCGTGGGGCGCGCTGGTTGTGCGCTGGCCGCGCTGAGAGCGTCGCAGGGCGCTCTGCGATGCTCATGCGAATGGGGCAATGTCGAACCGGCGCGCCGGCGCTTTGCCCAACAGATGCCAGTCGGCGAAGTCGAGCAGCGCGCGCCAGTCGGCCAGTCCCTGCTCATGACCGCCCTCTCGGTACCAGATGCCGATGCGCTCTTCATTGCCCAGCAGGCGATACACCTCGCGCGCCGCCAGATGCGTTTGGAAGGTTCCGCTCGGATTGGCCCACAGGTCGCCGAGCGCCTCGGTGCTGAGCAGCGCGCGCGGCGCAACCAGCGCTTTGACGAAATGCTGGTCGAACGGCAGCGCGCGCTCGTTGTCGATGAAGGTCTGGAAGCGCGGGCTGAACCAGTAGGGAAAGCGCGTCACGATATCCTTGAGCGTTTCACTGCCCGCGCCCTGAATGCGGAAGCAGCCGGCCCCGCCGCAGCCGGAATTGTTGGGCGCGGTCAGCGCGATGCGCTCGTCGGTGGCCCCGGCCAATAGCGCCGCCTTGCCCCCGCGCGAGTGGCCGGTGACAGCAATGCGCGCGGCGTCCACACAAGGCAGCGTGGTCAGAAAGTCGATGCAACGGTGGTAGCCCCAGGCCCAGGCGGCCAGCGCGCCATAGTCTCCGCCGGGATAGACGCGATACAGGCCGGCGTTGCGTTCGTCATGCGTGTGATACACGTCGGGCACGATCTCGGTGCGGATGAACTGGGCCAGCGTGTAGCCCCGGCGCAGCACTTCGGCGGCGATGTCGTCCGTCACGAAGCCCCAGCAGCCGTCGCCCGTCAGCACGACCGGATGTGCGCCCTCGGTCGCGCCTTGGGATGCCGGCGCGAGCACATCGAGCAGAAAGATGAGGTTGCCGTTCGGGCCGGTGGCGAGTTGGTACTGGGTGTGGCGGGCATTGCCCAGCCGTTCCATCGGGTGGCTGTGCAGTTCCACGCCTGTGGTTGTAGGGGGAGCAGGGGGCAACGCGCCGTATTCGATCTCGATGAGGCTGAGCAGTTGCCGGCGATGGCGGCCCCATTCGGCTGCGTTTGTGATACGGCGGCCGCCGGCATCGCGGAGCACATCGGGCA
>CALBEF010000093.1 GCA_937927775.1 uncultured Anaerolineae bacterium
GAACTCGAACAGCGCCTGACCGAGCCGACCGAGGCCGCACTCGACGCCGTCCGTGTCTTCGACGGCGATCTGATGATTCTTGGCGCCGGCGGCAAGCTGGGGCCCAGCCTGGCCGTGCTGGCGCAACGCGCTTTGCAACAGGCCGGCTTGTCCCATCGCGTCATCTGCGTCTCGCGTTTCTCCGCGCCGGCAACAGCCGACGCCCTGCGCGCAGCCGGCATCGCCGTCATCCCCGCCGACCTGTTGGCCCCCGGCGCGCTCGACGCGCTGCCCGACGCGCCAAACATCATCTACCTGGCCGGCATGAAGTTCGGCAGCGCCGGCGCCGAGCCGCTCACCTGGATGCTGAACACGTTCCTGCCGGGCCTGGTTGCGCGGCGCTTCGCCCGCTCGCGCATTGTGGCGCTCTCCACCGGCAACGTGTATCCGTTCGTGCCTGTGGTCAGCGGCGGGGCGACCGAGCAAACCGCGCCGGCTCCGCGCGGCGAATACGCCATGTCGTGCCTCGGCCGCGAGCGCATGTTCCAGCACGCCGCGCTGGAATGGGGCACGCCGGTGACGCTCGTCCGCCTGAACTACGCCAACGATCTGCGCTACGGCGTGTTGCGCGACATCGCCGAGCGCGTGTGGCGCGATGAGCCGGTCGATCTCAGCATGGGCGCGGTCAACGTGATCTGGCAGGGCGACGCCAATCGCGCCATTTTGCAGTGCGTGCCGCTGTGCGCCAGCCCGGCGCGCATTCTGAACCTCACCGGCCCGGAGACGGTCTCGGTGCGCTGGCTGGCCGAGCGCTTTGGCGCGTTGTTCGACCGCGTCCCGCGCTTCGCCGGTCAGGAAAGCCCCGACGCGCTGTTGTCCAACGCGGCGGAATACTGCCGGCTGTTTGGCTATCCGCGCGTCACGTTGATGCAGATGATTGAGTGGACGGCGGACTGGGTCAGGCAGGGCGGCCCGTCGCTCAACAAACCCACCCACTTCGAGACGCGCGACGGAAGGTATTAGTCCTGCGTCGGCGTCTGGAGCATCGTAACAATGAATCAAGCGCATCCTCTTGATTGCTCAACGCTGCGCCAGCGTTTGCTGGCAGGCATGGCCATCCCGGCGCATCCGCTGGCGCTGAACGCGGCGCGCGCGCTGGACGAGCGCCGGCAGCGCGCGCTGTCGCGTTACTACATCGAGGCCGGCAGCGGCGGGCTGGCCGTCGGCGTGCACACCACCCAGTTCGCCATCCGCCGGCCTGATGTGGGGCTGTACGCGCCGGTGTTGCGCCTGGCCGCCGAGACCGCCGCCGAGTACCCGGCGCGCCCGGTTCTGATCGCGGGCGTGATCGGCCCGACGCGCCAGGCGGTAGCCGAGGCGGAGTTGGCCGCCCAGACCGGCTACGACGCGGTGTTGCTCAGCCTGGCCGGCCTGGGTGAATGGGACGAGTCGCAACTGCTGGCGCATTGCCGGGCGGTGGGCGAGGTGTTGCCGCTGATGGGGTTCTACTTACAGCCGGCTGTCGGCGGCATTCCCCTGCCGCGCACCTTCTGGCGGCGCTTTGCCGAGATCGAAGCGGTGGTGGCGATTAAGGTCGCGCCGTTCAACCGCTATGCCACGCTGGACGTGGCGCGCGCGGTGATCGAGGCCGGCCGGCAGGATGACATCGCCCTGTACACCGGCAACGATGACGCCATCCTGTCTGACTTGCTGATGCCGTTCATGCTGCCCGACGCGCAGGGCCGGCTGACGCCGGCGCGCTTTGTCGGCGGTCTGCTGGGGCACTGGTCGGTGTGGACGCGCACGGTTGTGCAGCTCTTTGCCCGCTTGCGCGCCCTCATCGTCGCCGGCGCGCCCATCCCGCCCGACGTGCTGGCGCTGGCGTGGCAGATCACCGATTGCAACGCGGCTTTCTTTGACGCAGCCAACGCTTATCGCGGCTGCATCGCCGGCCTGCATGAGGTGTTGCGCCGGCAGGGTTTGCTGGAGGGCGTGTGGTGCATCGACCCTGCCGAGTGTCTGTCGCCGGGGCAGAGCGAAGAGATCGACCGCGTCTATCGCGCCTATCCGCACCTCAACGACGACGCATTTGTGGCCGAACACCGCGACCGCTGGCTGCGCTGAGCGCGCGCATTTTCCGGCAGAGGCAATCTGCCGATTTGCGCGGTGGATGAATCCCCGCGCAACGCTTAGCGAAGCCGCTTTGCGCCGGCTTCGCAAAAATTTGCCCACGACTTCCAGTTGAATGAGGGCCGGCATTCCGCCGGCGCCGCGTCACAGGGCGCATTGTCTCGCGCTGGAGGGCGGCAGTCCCGCATCCGCCTTTGGCCGGCTGGCAGAGTTCCGCCCTGTGTCGGAGCACTGCGGCCGGCTTTTCCCCTACACTGGCCTTGAGATTCCGTCTGGCGCAGGAGCCAATCCAGCATGACCGAAAAGCATGATTTCATCATCGCCGTTCACGTCGCGCCGCGCGCTGGTCGAGTACGTGCTGTTCTCGCCCGATGTGTTGCGCCAGGAGCACTACGAGCGCGCGCTGCGCGAACACATCGAGATGGCGCGCGGCATCCAGGACTATCAGATCGTGTTCGAGGAAAACGGATGTGTGCCAATCACCGACTATTCTTCCGCTTCCTGGACGAGACGGCGTCGCCCCTGGACGTGATGAGGATGGTTGCCAGTCTTCCGCCCTGGCAGTTTGTGTATTCTCTGGGGCGTGTCTGCGCGCAGGCGGCGCGGATGACCGCGCGGACACGAACCGCGCGGACGCAGGCCATGCCCGCGACGCTGATGTAAGCGCCGTCTCGGCTACACTGGAGACTCGGCAAACCGGATCGCGCGTATGCAAGCGGAGGCAAGCCATGACAAAGCTGTGGAACGCGCTCAAGCTCATCGGCGGCGTGGTGGGCATTTTCACCGGCGCCATTGTGGCGTACTGGGTGGCCGTCAGCCCCTGGCATGTGAAGTGGGGAGCGACGGATGAGGATGCGGCCTCGGCCCTGCCGGGTGACGAGCAGGTGCAACGGCCGACCTTCAGTTCCACGCGCGCCATCACCATACGCGCCCGGCCAGAGGAAGTCTGGCCGTGGCTGGCGCAGATGGGCCAGGGTCGCGGCGGGATGTATTCCTATGATGTGTTGGCGAATTTGCTGCGTCTGGATGCGCCCAGCGCCGATCACATCGTGCCGGAGTTGCAGAACCTGCAAGTGGGCGATGTGATTCCGATCGAGCCGGGCGGCAGCGGCTATACCGTCCTCGACGTGAAGCCAAACGAATATCTGCTCCTGTTGGCGAAAGGCGCGCCGCAGGGCGTTGTGGGGCAGGGGCTGCAGGCGGCAAGCGGCGAGACAACCTGGCTTTTTCTGTTGCGGCCGCTCGATGCCGAGCGCACCCAGCTCGTTGTCCGCTGGCGGGCGCGCATCAATGTGTTCAAGTCGCCCCTGGCATTTGCCCTGGGGTTGTTGATCGAACCGATTGAGTTCATCCTGGAGCGCCGCATGATGCTGGGCATCAAGGAGCGCGCCGAGAAACTCAATCAGTTGAAAGGAAAATCGTGATTTATGGCCCGCAAATCCTGCTTGTTCCAGACGATTCAGAGTGTCGTGGCGCCTGGCGCTGCCGGCGTCGCAACCTATGTGTATTTCGTGCGCCCATGGCACGTGCGCTGGGGCGCGACCGATGACGAGGTCTCTCGCGCGCTGCCCGGCGACGACCTGCTCCCATCGCCCCGCGTCAAAGTCACCCACGCCGTGACGATCCATGCGCCAGTGGACAAGGTGTGGCCCTGGGTGGCAGAGCGGGCAGAGCGCAACGCGTAGGCGGATGGGCAACAGTACAATATTGCCCGGCGTTGTGCCGGCTGTTCAACCCGGACTGCGTGACAGATCAGGCGCCCACAGATGGGATGCGCTCATGTTGACGCCGGCTGTCCTGCTCGATGTTGATAAGTTAATCCAGGATGGAGGGTCTTACTATGAGTGAAGACAGGTTGCGCGTATTGTTTATCTGCACCGGAAACTCGGCGCGCTCGCAAATGGCCGAAGCCATGCTCCGGCTGTTGTCTGACGGCAGGATCGACGTGTTCAGCGCAGGCAGCCAGCCGCGCGATGAGATTCACCCAATGGCGCAACGGGTGATGCTGGAGAAGTATGGCATCGACATGGCGGCCAGCGGCCAGCGGCCCAAGCCGATCGAGCAGTTCGTGGGGCAGAAGTTCCATTACATCATCGCGGTCTGCAATCGCGCAGCCGAGGCGTGCCCCTACTTTCCGGGAGACCCGGAGCGGATCAACTGGTTCTACGACGACCCGGCTGCGGTGGAAGGCTCGGAGCAACAGCAATACCAGGCGTTTGTGACAGTGGCGCGAGAGTTGTCCATGCGCATTCGCACCTGGGTGCAGTTGCCTCAAATCTCGCGCGGGTTGCGCATTCAGGAGTTGAGCGAAAGGGAGGCGTCAGCGTGACAGACACTGGAAAACTGCGCGTGTTGATTTTGTGCACGGCCAATTCGGCGCGCTCGCAGATGGCGGAGGGCGTGCTGCGTCACCTGGCCGGCGAGCGCGTCGAAGTGTTCAGCGCCGGCAGCAAGCCGAGCGTGGTCAACCCAATGGCGATCCGCGCCATGGCCGAAATCGGCGTGGATATCAGCGGCCACCGCTCGAAATCGCTGATGGAGTTCATTCATCAGCCCTTCGACTTTGTGATCACCGTGTGCGACAACGCCGCCGAGACCTGCCCGGTTTTCCCGGGCCGGGCGCAACGCATCCACTGGAGTTTTCCCGACCCGGCGGCCGTCGAAGGCGAGGACGCAAAACTGGCCGCGTTCTGCGCCGTGCGCGACGGCCTGATCGAGCGATTCCGCGACTTCATTCAACAGCAGGGGCTGAAGGCTCCTGAAGTTGCCTGAGTGGCATACGCTTTGAGGCATGTCGCCCGCTGCGCGGCGTCAGGCCGGCTGCGCCACCCACACCTGCTCTGCGCCGCGATATGGCCCGCCGTGGAAGTCGCCGTGCAGCGCCTCGATGGTGTAGCCGCACAACTCCAGCAGGTACTGCATCTCGCAGCGAAAGGTGTAGCGCAGGGTCAGCGTCTTGTAGACGCGATTGAGAACCGAGCCGCCGGCATCCACCTCCTCGAACAGAAACTCCTGAACCATGATCTGTTCCACCGGCTCGTGCTGGCGGCGATACCACGTCACAACCCGGTTGCCGGTGGCCGGGTGGATGAAGTCGTCGTCGCGTTGCATGGCGCGCGTGGCGCGTCCCAGCGCAAACTCGCGGCTCGGGTCGTACAGGTTGAACACCAGCCGGCCGCGTTTCGTCAGGTGGTCGCGGATGCACAGCAGCGCCTGCGCCTGATCCGCCGGCGTCAACAGATGCTGGAAGGCGCGATAGGGAATGGTGACCAGCTTGAAGCGCCGGCGTATCGCAAAGTCGCGCATGTCGCCCTGAATCAGGCGGATGCGCCGGCGCGTCTCTGGCGATAGCGCCGCGACGCGCTGCCTGGCCTGGGCCAGCATGGGCGCGGAACGATCAAGGCCGGTGATGCTGACGCCGGCCTGCGCAGTCGGGATCAGGATGCGGCCCGACCCGCAGCCCAGTTCCAGCACCGGCGAGCCGGCGGCCTGCGCCTGCGCCACGTAGAAGGCGACATCGCCCTCCACGCCGGTGAAATACGGCTCGTAGAATGCGCTCAGGGCCGCGTCGTACTCGTTGCCCTCCTCGGGCGAATCGGCATTTGAGTCCATCAGACAGGCTCCTCTGCTGCGCTTACTCTGCGCGCAGCGCGCTTAGCGCGGCAGCCAGACCGCGCACGGCGGTGTCGAGGGCCATCGAGGCTGTGGCCGCTTCTGCGCCGGCTACCTGCTCTGGCAGTTGCGGGATGTGGATGAAGCCGGCGGGAATGCGCGCGCCGCGCCGAGACAGTTCGTGCATCAAGGTGTAGAAGACCTGGTTGCACAGAAACGCGCCGGCGCTGAGCGACCGCGCAGCCGGCGCGCCGGCGGCGCGCGCCGCGTCGAGCATGGCGCGCGCGGGCAGCGTAGTGAAGTAAGCTGCCGGCCCGTCGGGCGCAATCGGCTCGTCCACATATTGCCGGCCGGCGTTGTCTGGAATGCGAAAATCCAGCAGATTGATGGCGACGCGCTCGATGGAGATTGCGGTGCGCCGGGCCGCCTCGCCCAGGCACACGACGGCGTCGGGAAGCGCCGCGTCCAGCGCGCAGAGCAAGGCTGCCGGACCGCGTTCGCGGTCAACCGGCAGGATGGCGATCCGCATGTTGATGTCTGGCAGGCCGGCGCCGGACAACGCGCGCGCGGCCTGCTCGGATGAATTGATGGTCTGCCCGCCGAATGGCTCGAAGCCGGTGAGAAGCAGGTTCATGCAGGTGCATTATCATCGCAGAGGTCAGGAGACAGGAGTCAGGAGACAGAAGGCGGAGCGCACATACGCAACACGCAATACGCAACACGCAATACGCAATACGCAATACGCAATACGCAATACGCAATACGAGGCGCAGGAGGCAGACAACCACACGATGGATCATATGAATTACCTCATCGACATGGACGGCGTGCTGATCAGCGGCAAGACGATGATTCCCGGCGCGCGTGAGTTCATCGAACGGCTGACGGCGCGCAACATCCCATTTCTGGTGCTGACCAACAACTCGATCTACACGCCGGGCGATCTGGCGCACCGGCTGCAACTGATCGGCCTGCCGATTCCCAGGGAGCGCATCTTCACGTCGGCCATGGCTACGGCGCGCTTTGTGCAATCGCAGCACCCCAATGGCAGCGCGTTTGTGGTGGGCGAGAGCGGCCTGACCGAAGCCATTCACGACGCCGGCTATGTGTTGACCGACATGCGGCCGGATTACGTGGTGCTGGGCGAAACGCACTCGTACAATCTGGAGCGCATCACGCGCGCTGTCCGGCTGGTTGCCGCCGGCGCGAAATTCGTGGCGACCAACCCCGACCCCACCGGCCCGACGGATGAGGGCATTGTGCCGGCCTGCGGCGCCATGGCCGCCCTGATCGAGCGCGCCACCGGCAAAAGCCCCTTCTTCATCGGCAAGCCCAACCCGTTCATGATGCGCTCGGCCCTGAACTATTTGGGTGTGCATTCTGAAAACACGGTGATGATCGGCGACCGCATGGACACCGACGTGATTGCCGGCGTCGAGTCGGGTATGGGCACCATTTTGGTGCTGACCGGCGTCACGCGCCGCGAGGATGTGAGCCGCTATCCGTATCAACCCACGCGCATCTGCGCCTCGGTGGCGGAAATCGAGGTGTAGGAAAGCGCGTCGTGGCGCTCATCGGTCGCAATCACCTGCCCCTCCGGGCTGACGTGGGCAGTGACGAGACGACTGACATGATCGACCAGCCGGGCGATGCCGGTTTCGCCGCGCTCGGCAGTTTGTGGATGCCGGCAGCCGTGCCAGGTTACATGGCGCGCACAGCATACCTGTCCGGCGCGCGACTCGATCTGCGCGCTCGCGGGATCGGCGCAGCCAGGTAGAATGATGCCCAGCGTCGGCGGAGACATGCTCAAAGTCGCATCGAACATGCCGGTATCTGATGCCGGTTTCAGGGATTGTCTTCGGCTGGCGCAATCCAGTCTCAATCATCACAATCATCACAATCGGGCACAGATATGAAGCGACCCTCGATTACGTTTCAACCGCGCAGCGGCAGGTATCTGCTGCGCGGCGTCAGCGCGCTGGCCGAACTGATCCGGCCGACGATCGGGCCGGCGTTCCGCATGGTTGCCTCTGAGCAGGTCGCCGGGCGCAATCGCCCGCCCGAGTTGTTGAGCGACGGCGCGACGCTGGCCCGGCGCATGATCCAACTCAGCAACGATCCAGCCGACGTTGGCGCCATGTTGTTGCGGCAGGCGGTGTGGCAGGTGGGCGAGCGCGCCGGCGACGGCACGGCGACTACGGCGGTGCTGGCGCACGCGATCATCCGGGAAGCGTATAAGCGCATTGCTGCCGGCGCCAACGCCATGCGCATCCGGGTGGGCATCGAGCGCGCCGTGGACGCGGCGGCGCAGTCGCTGCGCGAGCAGTCCACACCCATCAGCACCCGACGCGATCTGACGCGCATTGCCGACTCGCTGTGCCACGACGAGGAGCTGGCCCGCTACCTGGGCGAGGCGTTCAACATCATCGGCGCGGATGGGTTCGTGGAGGTGCAAACGTCGCGCGGGCGCAGGATCGAGCGCGAGTATGTGGAAGGCGCGTGCTGGCGCAGCTCGGTGGGGTACTTCTCGCGCAACTTTGCCGAAAACACGACCACGCCGCGCATCACGATGCAGGACGCGACGGTGCTGCTGATTGATGGCAGGCTGAATGATGTGGACGCGGCCGGCCGGATTTTCACGCGCCTGTTGCAGGCCGGCCACAAGAATATCTTTCTGGTCTGCCGCGACATCTCCGAGACCGTGCTGAGCGTGATGACCGTCAACCATCAGAAAGGCAACATCAGGTTCCTGCCGGTCAAGATGCCGGTGATGGAAAGCGACAAGCTGGCCATGTTCGAGGACATCAGCGCGCTGACCGGCGCGACGGTGTTCTATCTCGGCGAAACGAAGGATGTGTCGTTGTTCACGGCGGATATGGCCGGCGGCGCGCGGCGCGTGTGGGCCGACGCGACCCAGTTCGGCATCATCGGCGGGCGCGGCAATCCCAGGGCGCTGCGCGAGCACATCAGGACGCTGCGCGCCAGCATGACGCAGGCCAAAGACAAGGACAAGACCGAGGAGCAGCGCGTGACGGCTGTCCGGCAGCGCATTGCCCGGCTGATGGGCGGCGTCTGTGTGTTGAGCATCGGCGCGCCGACGGAAGCGGAACAGAAGGCGCGGCAGCAAATCGCTGAGCGATGTGTGCGCGCGATGTACGCCATCGTGCGCGGCGGTATCGTGCCGGGCGGCGGCGCGGCTTTTCTGGCGTGCCAGAATGCAGTGCGCCAACTCGCGTTTGACGAGCCGGATGCGCAGGCCGGCGCGGAGTGCGTGTGGCGCGGGCTGGAAGCGCTGATGCGGGCGATCGCCCACAACGCCGGCCATCATCCTTCCACCGTCGTGGCCCGGGCGCGCCTGGCGGGAAATGGATTCGGGCTGGACGCGCTGTCCGGCGAGATCGTGAATATGCGCGAGGCCGGCATCGTGGACAGCACCGAAGTGCTGGAGCAGGTGTTGCGGGTGGCGGGCAGTGTGGCGGCCACGACCGTGACGACCGATGTGGTGTATCGGCACAGGAAGCCGCAGGAAGCCGTGCAACCGTAAGCACTGAC
>CALBEF010000094.1 GCA_937927775.1 uncultured Anaerolineae bacterium
GTGGCGGCGGGTTCGTTCACCACGCTGGCGGCAGCGCTGGAAGCAGCCGGCCTGGTGGACACGCTGAAGGGCAAGGGGCCGTTCACGGTGTTTGCGCCGACGGATGAGGCGTTTGCCAAACTGCCGGCCGGCACGGTCGAAGACCTGCTGAAGCCGGAGAACAAGGATCAGTTGGTGGCGATCCTGACCTACCATGTGGTGGCCGGCAAGGTCATGGCGGCCGACGTGGTCAATCTGACCGAGGCCACGACGGTGCAGGGCGGCAAGGTCAGCATCAAGGTGGATGGCGGCAAGGTGATGATCAACGACGCGACGGTGACGCAGACGGACATCGAGGCGTCGAACGGCGTGATCCATGTCATCGACACGGTGATCCTGCCGCCGAGCAACTGATTCCATCTCCCTTGACATCAGAGCATTTGGGCGGTCAAATCCTGACGGGTTTGATCGCCCAAACACGTTGAATCCAGGAGGTGAACGATGGCTAACGCAGCTTTGAGCGCGTTCAAGAATCAGAAGTATCTCAATCTGGAGACCTATCGCAAGAGTGGCCAGGCCATGCCGACGCCGGTGTGGTTTGTGCAGGATGGCGACAAGCTGTATGTGCGCACTGTGGACAATTCAGGCAAGGTCAAGCGCGTGCGCAACAATCCGCATGTGCGCGTCGCGCCATGCGAAGTGCGCGGAGAACTCAAAGGCCCCTGGGTTGAGGCAAAAGCGTCGCTGGTGAATGATCCCGCTACGACGCAGCGCGTGGTTCAACTGCTCAATCAGAAATATGGCCTGATGAAGCGGGCGTTTGATTTGATGAACATTCTGAACCGGCGCGGCTATGCCGTCATCGAAATCGACGCGACTCCGTAACCGGCCCGGTCTTGTCTTGTTCGGGCAGGAATTGTGCCTGCCCGACAGGGACAAGCACAAGGCATGTCCCTACAGTTCTATACCCGCGCCCAGACCCGGCGGGCGACCTCTTGCGCTTTAGCGCAGATCTCCGCTTCGTCCAGCGTGAGCAACCTTCGATCGCGCATCAGCCAGCGCCCGTTGCTCATCGTATCGGTGACCATGCCGCCGCTCATGCCAAACAGCATGTGCCACGGCGCGTTGCCGGCGGTCAACGGCGTGAACGGCGTGTAATCCATCAGAATCAGGTCGGCCGGCGCGCCGATCTCCAGCGCGCCGGTCAGTTCCGGCCAGAAAAGCCGCCCGATGCGCGCGTTGTTGGCATAGGCCAGCCGCACGACATTGTCCGCCCCCATTGCGCGCGGGTCGCGCCGGCCCAGCTTGTGGATCATGTCGGCCACCTTCATCTCGGCGAAGGCGTCGTTGCTGAAGCCGTCGTTGCCCAGCCCGACGCAGACGCCGGCCTCCAGCATGGCCTCCACCGGCGCCACACCGACCCCGTTGTTCATGTTGCTGCGCGGCTGGTGGACGACTTTGGCCCCGCTTTCGGCCAGCAGCTCGATCTCGCGCGCGTTGACGTGCACGCAATGCGCGCACAGGGTGCGCTCGGTCAGCGCCCCGCGCGCCGCCAGCCGCTCGATCACGCGCATCTGATATTTGCTCAGCGCGTCGTCCTGGTCGGCCTGATCCTCGGCCACGTGCAAGTGCAAGGGGATGTCGGCGTCATTTGCTGTCGCCACACAGGCGTCCAGCGTGGCGTTGCTCACGGTGAACGAAGCGTGGATGCCGACGGCGGCTTTCAGGGCGCTTGAGTCGCGCTGCGAGACGCGGCGGGCGAAGCGGGCGTTTTCCTCGATGCCGGCCCAGGCGCCCTCCAGCCCGTTGCGATCGGTCACTTCGTAGCACAGCGCCGCGCGCAGGCCGGCCTGTTCCACCGCCTCTGCGATGACATCCAGCGAGCCGTCGATGGCATTCGGGCTGGCGTGATGGTCGATCAGCGTGGTCGTGCCGTGTTTGATCGCGTCGATGAGGCACACCAGCGCCGAATATTTCACGGCTTCCAGATCGAGCGCGAGATCGAGCCGCCACCACAGGCGTTGCAGAATCTCCAGAAAGTTGCTGGCCGGCTCGCCGGGAACAGCCATGCCGCGCGCGAACGCGCCGTAGAAATGGGTGTGGGCGCAGAGGTTGGCCGGGAGGATCAATTTTGGAGTTTGGAGTTTGGATTTTGGATTTGATTCTGGATTGCGGCAGTCGATGATGTCGGTTTCGGATGCGCCGTGCCGCGCCAGCAGGTCGGCGCTGCTGCCCAGGTCGGCAATGACGCCATCGCGCACCAGCGCCGCGCCATCCTCGATGACTTGATTCGGTTCGCTCAGGGTGAGCAGCGTCCCGCGCGTGATGAGCATCATGCCTCCTCGTCCATCAAAGTCACAAAGCGCGCGCCGTCCGCGTTGCTTTCAACCAGTTCACTCACGTCGAGCGCGTTCAGGAAGCGATCGCCGGTGGTCTGTAGAAAAGTGATGCGCCGCCATTTCAGCGACGGGATGGGGCGTGACAGGCGCTGCAAGGGGCCGAGTTGCATCTTGTAGTACAGGTCGTTGGCGCGGGGGTGGCCGGGCTGATCGGGAAACAGATCGATGCGCCGAACCAGTTCGTGGCCGCGCACCTGCGCATATTCGTGGATGGCCCACTTCTCGTCGCCGAAGGCTGCGGTGAGGTAGAAGGCGAGGATATCGGCCAGATAGTCCGCCGGCGCATGTTTGACCGGGATGCGGTACCAGTGATCCCAGCGCGCAATCTCCAGGTCGCGCGGGGTGTTGATCAGGCACACCAGGATGCGGTCTTCGGGGGCAATCATGGCGATTTTACGATTGACGATTGTGGGATTGACGATTGACGATTGATGGCTGGCGGCTCTGGGTTCGCAGTCTTTGTCGCAGCGTTTTGATCGAAGCGACGGTCATTGCCAGTATCTCCACAGTCTCACGGTGAAGGTCAGCGATGCGTTCCGGCGCAACCAATCGGCACTCTGAGATCAATTCGAGCCAATATACGGACTCGTCGGCCTCCTCTTCCACAATCTTCAGCTTTGCCAGCATCGCTTTTGCAGACTGAGCGCGGCACGCAGCCCGATAGTTCGCCCCAATGGAGGTGCCGGAACGCAGCAATTGCCGACCGATGACCTGGGCGGATTTTCCCGGCGGCAAGTTGTCCACCAGCCTGATGATTCTCACGGCAAGTTGCCTGGTTCGGCTCTTGAACTCCTCGGCGTCCATAATCGTCAATCGTCAATTATCAATCGTCAATGTGAACTCGTGCGCGATGTTCTCCTCGTCGGGGGGCTGGTAGGCGCGCACGACGCGCCACGCGCCGTTTTCGCGCACGGCGGTGAGATTGAGCAGGACGGCGCGCCCGGCATCGATGACCGGCATCAAATCCGGCGCAAGCGACGCCTCGCCATAGGCCGCGTCCCAGTCGTCCGCCGGCGCCACCACCATCTGGATGTGCGCGCGCAGCAGCAATGAGTCGAGGGCTTCGAGCAGCCGGCCTGCGCGTGGCTCATAGCCGGCGGCCGGCGCGGCGCGCCTGGCCGAGATGCCGGTGCCGCGCGCGCCCCAGTCGATGATGACCCATCCCGGCAGTTCCAGCGTTGCGCGCTGAGCCGGTTCCACATCGCCATATTCCAGCTTGATCTGCGTGTGGCAATGGCAGGCGTCGAGGTTGGGCTGCCGGGCCAGCCAGCGCCCCAGCGCCGCGTCCAGTTGAGAAGCGTCCATCGGAGGAATTGAGCGATTGACGATTGACGATTGACGATTGACTAATCGCGCAGGGCGAGGATGCGCCGGTCGATCTCGGCGACTTTGGCCTGTTGCGCCAGCCACCATTCCGGGTCGAGCTGCGCGTTCAGCTCTTGCACGGTCTTGCCCTGTTGCTCGACCCATGTGTAGTACTTCAGGTTGTGCCACTGCCGGCGGTTCTCCGGCGTGCCGTCCTTGAACCAGTCGGTCTTCTGGTTGCGCAGGATGTGATCGACCGTCGCCCGGCACTCGGCCTCTGTCAGCGGGCCGTGTTGCTCGGCCATCCACTGCATGGTCGAGTGATAGCGCGCCACCGTGTCGGTCGCTATGGTGACGATCAGATCGCGCCGGCCCAGCCCGAAATGTTTGGCCGTTTTGATCGCGCCGATCAGGTTGCACAGGCCGCTGATGCCGAAGATGCCGGCGATGGCGCGCGCGTCATCTTCGCTGACGCCGTAATGTTTCACCAGCGCCGCGCCGCCTTCCGGCTGGGTGAACACCCGCAGCGCGCGCAAGCACTCCATGTCATCCACGCACGCCAGCCCATCCATGTTCGTCACGTGGTGAATCCAGGTCACGTGCTTGTCGCCAATGCCCTGAATCTCATGGCTGCCGTAGCCGTTGTTGTAGAGGGTGGGACATTGCACCGGCTCCAGACCGACGATCCTGCAATCGGGGAACGCCTGCTTGATGCGGTCGCCGGCGGCGATCGTGCCGGCGCTGCCCATGGCCGAGCAGAACGCCGCGATCCCGCGCGTGCCAAGCTGCGCGCGCAACTGCTGTTCCAGCTCCAGCGCCGTGTTGCCGGTCACGTGGTAGTGGAAGCGGTAGTTGCCCATCTCGGCAAACTGGTTGAGGATAACGATTTTGTCGGGCTGTTCGCGCGTCAGCCGCTTGCACTCGTCGTAGATCTCCTTGACGTTCGACTCGCTGCCGCAGGTTTTGGTGTAGCGCGCGCCAAAGTGTTCGATCATCTCGAAGCGTTCGCGGCTCATGCCCTCCGGCAGGATGACCATGCTGTCGAAGCCGGCCCGCCGGCCCACCCATGCCCCGCCGATGCCGTAGTTGCCGGTGCTGGGGAAAACCAGCGTGTGTCTGGCCGGGTCGATCAGCCCCTCGACGTAGTGCTCGATCAGCACGGAATAGGCCGGCCCGACTTTGTGGCTGCCGGTCGGGAAATCCTTCGCCGTCAACAGCGCGATCTCGGCGTCCACGCCGGTGAGCGCATGGGGCATGACAAAGGCGTTGATCGGGCGCTCAGCCGGCGCGCCGGCCTGCCCTTCCGCCGGCGGCGTGCGCCAGTGGATGTTGAACAGGTTGATGGCGTCGAGCGGGTCTTCGACGCGCGCGCGGTCGGCGCGCGCGCGAATAGCCGGGTCAACGGTGTGCGGATGCAGCATCTCCTCGAACGTCGGCCCGAAGATTTTGGATTTTGGATTTGGGATTTGGGATTGAGGCAACATACAACTCGGTTCTCGATTGACGATTGACGATTGACGATTGCGGATTGTACGTCACTTTATCAATCGTCAATCGTCAATTCCACAATCGTCAATTGTCACAGGGTGAACTGCACGCCGGCGAAGGGCGCGCTGACCGGCCCGGCGTACTCGGCGGCGGCTTCCTCGATGAACACGGCTTCCTGTCCTTCCTCGCTCACGTCGATGTGGACGAGCGCCAGCCGTTTGGCGCGCGCAGCGGCGGCGTGCCGGCCGGCAATCTGCGCGGTGCTGTGGCCAAATGCGCCGTCGGCAAACTCCGGCTTCAGCCGCGCGCTGAGCGTGGCTTCGTGCACCAGCAGGTCGGCGTCCCGGGCCAGCAGGGCGACGTTGTCGCACGGGCCGGTGTCGCCGGTGAAGGCGACGATCTTTTGCGCCGGCGGGTCGCCGATCTCGAAGCGCAGGCCCAGCCCCGGCGCGTAGGGTGAATGATTCATCGGCCATGTGCGCAGCATCACGTCGGCGTAGAGCGGCAGGCTGGCCGGCTCGCTGGTTGGCAGGACAATGCGCGGCGCTGCTTTGATCGGCTCGGCCTCGCCGGCCAGCGTGTGTTGCATCACGCCGTCCAGCGCGGCCAGCACCGCCTGGCTGGCGACAATGCGCGGCAGGCCGACGCCCGGCGGCGCTTTGAACAGCCGCCACAACATCAGCATGGGATAGCCCAGCACGTGATCGGCGTGTCCGTGCGTGAAGCACACGTCGTCGATCTGGCGCGGGGCGACGCCGGCATCGTGCAATTGCTGGATGATGGCCGGCCCGCAGTCGATCAGAATGCGCCGCTCACCGGCGCGCAGAAGATAACAACTGGTTGTTCTGCCGTTCAGGCCCATGGCCGGGCCGGCGCCCAGCACCAGCAGCTCGACCGATTTTTGATTTTGGATTGGGGATTCTGGATTGGGGATTGCGGCGCTCACAGGTGTCTGGTCTCCGGGCGGGGATTGTACTAGACAAGGAAGGAAGAAGGAGGAAGGTGGTCAACTTGCGCTGCGCTGTTCGTATAATGACCCTATGAGCACATTTGACGCGACGCGCGCAGTGGGCAGCGGGCATGTCACCGCCAGGCGGTTGATGGCTCTGGCCGCGCTATATCGCGAAGGCCAGAACAGCGCGCTCATCGACCGCGCGGTAAGCAGGATGCTGGCCTATGAAGCCGAGCGCTGCCGCCGGCACCTGGCCGATTTGCAAGCCGATCTGGCCGGCTTCGAGCAACAATACGGTCTTCACTCGGCCGACTTCTACGCGCGGTATCAGGCCGGCGAGATTGATGACCGGATGGATTTTGTCGAGTGGGCTGCGCTGGCGCAGATGGCAGCTCGCCTCGAACACCGCTTGCGCTTGTTGCAGGGTGAGGTTGAAGCCGGCGCTGGCGAGGTCGCAGCGTGACTGTGACCGAGTACCTGAGCGGGATCAAAGCCCGGTTGTTGTCTGATCCGATCGTGTCTGAATTCCACATCGTTCGTGAGCGCGATGCAGATCTGGATGGCTACTTGCGCGCGCGTGTCAAGCTAATCGATGGCGGACAGCTCGAATTCTCCGAATATGCGCGGTCCGGCGTCGATGGCCAGATTACGGTGGTGACGCACAGCTATCACTGGGCAGACGCAGCCGGCTGCCTGATCAAGCGATGGGACAACGTGCCTCACTATCCTGAGAAGACCGGATTCCCGCATCACGTGCATATCGGCGCGACGGGAGCAGTTGAACCCGGCGGGCCGCTTGATATTTTTGTTGTGCTTGACGAAATCTCCCGCGCGCTTATATCGTGAGCCGCCGCCATCTGCCTGATTGATTCTGTCTGCTCGCCTGCCAACAGCTTTCTGGTCTCCAGGCGGCAATTGTTAAAGGATGAAGAAGGAAGAAGACTGAGTCAATCGTCAATCCCCAATCGTCAATCGCTCAATCGTACAATAGGCCCCATGACGCACGCCATTCCATACGAATCCCGGTTGTGCCCGGAGACGATCGCATTTCTGCGCCGGCTGCCCGGCAAACTGCTGATCGGCGGGCAGTGGACGCCCTCCGCCTCCGGCCACACCTTCACCACTTACGAGCCGTCCACCGGCCAGCCGCTGGCCGAGGTCTATCAGGCCGAGGCCGAGGACGTTGATCGCGCGGTAGCTGCCGCGCGCGCCGCGTTCGAGGGGCCGTGGCGCAAGATCACGCCGCTGGAACGCGAGCGCCTGCTGCACCGGCTGGCCGATCTGATCGCGCAGCACGCCCAGGAGCTGGCCGAGATCGAGACGCTGGACAACGGCAAGCCGCTCAGCGCCGGCAAGGCCATCGACGTGCCCTCGACGGTGGACATGTTTCACTATTTCGCCGGCTGGCCGACCAGGATCGAGGGCGCGGTCAAGCCGGTGTCCATCCCCAACCGGCTGAACTACACCCTGCGCGAGCCGGTAGGCGTGGTGGGCGCAATCATCCCGTGGAACTTCCCGCTCAGTTTGATCTCGTGGAAGCTGGGGCCGGCGCTGGCGGCCGGCAACACGGTGGTGCTGAAGCCGGCCGAGCAAACGCCGCTCAGCGCGATTCGTTTTTGCGAGCTGGTCTGCGAGGCCGGCTTTCCCGATGGCGTGGTGAACCTGGCGCAAGGCGTGGGCGAGGTGACCGGCGCGGCGCTGGTGGCGCACCCCGGTGTGGACAAGATCGCTTTCACCGGCAGCACCGAGGTGGGCCGGCTGATTATGAGGGCTGCCGCCGGCAACCTGAAGCGCCTGTCGCTGGAGCTGGGCGGCAAAAGCCCGCACATTATCTTTGCCGACGCCGACGTGACCCACGCGGCGCGCGCGGCAGTCTGGGCCATCTTCGGCAACGCCGGACAGAGCTGCAACGCCGGCTCGCGTTTGTTCGTCCAGCGCGACGTTTACGACCAGGTGCTGGAGATCATCGCTAAACGCGCCGCCGAGATCAAGGTGGGGCCTGGCATGGATGCGCAGACAGAGATGGGTCCGCTGACCTCGCTCGAACATTACCGGCGCGTCAGCGGCTATGTGCGCAGCGGACTGGAGCAGGGCGCTGTGGCGCGCGTGGGTGGCGCGCGGCCGGCCGGCGCGCCGGAGGGCGGCTACTTCCTCAGCCCCACCGTGTTCGAGAACACGCGCGACGACATGGCGATTGTGCGCGAAGAAATCTTCGGGCCGGTGCTGGTGGCGACGCCCTTTGACACGCTGGAGGAGGTGGCGCAGCGCGCCAACGCGACGCCCTACGGCCTGGCTGCCGGCGTGTGGACAAAGGACATCAGCAGGGCGCACAGGCTGGCCGGCTTGTTGCAGGCCGGCACGGTGTGGGTCAATTGCTACAGCCAGTTCGACCCCGCCTCGCCCTTCGGCGGCTACACGCAAAGCGGCTTCGGGCGCGAGATGGGCCATGAGGCGCTCGAACACTATCTTGAGACCAAGAGCGTGTGGGTGGCGATGTAGCGTGTTGCGTGTTTCGTATTGCGTGTGGCGTATTGCGTATCGCTTAATCGTCAATCGTCAATCGTCAATCGTCAATCCAAAATCCAAAATTGAAAAGATGGCTCCCATCTACGTCGTCGGACACAAGAACCCGGACACCGATTCGATCGCGGCGGCGATCGGCTATGCCTGGCTATTGCATGAGCGCGATGGCGAGGACGCAGTGCCGGCGCGGGCCGGCTCGGTGCGCCCGCAGACCGAGTTCGCGCTAAAGCACTTCGGCGTCGATCTGCCGGTGTTGCTCGAAGATGCCTCGCCGCGCTTCCGCTCCATTGCCGATCCGATCAAGCCGCTGGCGCCAGACAGCCCGCTGTCCGAGGCGTGGCGTCAATCGGCGGTGCGCGGGCGGGTGATGCCGGTGGTTGACGCGCAGGGCAGGCCGGTGGGCATGGTCACCAGCCAGTCGGTGTTCAACTATCTGTCGAAGCGGCTCGATCTGGCCGATCGGCCCTTCCGCGATTTAATCGGCGTGCCGGCCGGCCAGGCCTGTGACCCCAACGTGCCGCGCTTCAACGCCAACGACCGCATCAGCGATTACCGCGATCGCATCTTCAACGCGCAATACGACGACTTCTGGGTGGTGGACGGCGAGGGCAGATATGTCGGCACCTGCCGGCGCGCCGATATGCTGCAACCGCCCCGCATGCGTTTGGTGATGGTCGATCACAACGAAGTGTCCCAGGCGGTCAACGGCCTGGAAGAAGCCGAATTGCTGGAAGTGCTCGATCATCATCGCCTGGGCACCATCAACACGACGACGCCGATCTCGTTCTACGTCAGCGTGGTCGGCTCGACCTCGACGCTGGTTTCGGAACGCATGCGCCTGGCGCGCCTGAATCCGCCGCCGGGCATCGCCGGCATGTTGCTATCGGGTCTCCTCTCGGACACGCTGGTGTTCAAGTCGCCGACGACAACGCAGCGCGACCGCATGTCGGGCCTGTGGCTGGCGTGGATGGCGTTCGGCGTGGACGAGGCGGAGCGGCAAATGCGCGAGTACGGCGAGGAGTTGCTGCGCGCCGGGGCGGATGTGGCCGGCCAGTCACCGCAGGACATGATCCGGGCGGATATGAAGGAGTTCGAGGCTGGCCGCGTCTCGTTCAGCGTGTCGCAGATCGAAGTGACCAGCTTCATGCCGGTGCTGGAGCGGGCCGGCGAAATCCGCCAGTCGCTGGCCGAGATGTGTGAACAACGCGGGCACGAGCTGGCTGCGCTGATGGTCACCGACATCACGGCCAACAACAGCCTGCTGATTGCCAGCGGGCCGGGCAAATACCTGGAGCGATTGCCCTTCTCGCGCAAGGATGAGGGTGTGTGGGACATGCCCGGCATCGTGTCGCGCAAGAAGCAACTCCTGCCAACGCTGCTGGGTGTGCTGCAAGGCTAAAGCTATAATCGTTGTGTATGAATGTCGGGCGAAGAGGGCGTTGGAGTTGGATCGTGTTACTGGCGCTGTTGGCGGCGTGCGGTGTGTTTGGGCCTGTGCCGGCCGGCGCGCTGGTCGAGCCTTACGATCCGGCCCTGCTCATCACCGACGAGGAATTCAACGACCCCTACGCCATGTCGTGCGACCAAATCCAGGCGTTCCTCAACGAGCGGCCGGGCGTTCTGAAGGGGTTTGTGGATGGCGACAAATCGGCCGCGCAGCACATCTGCGAGCAGGCCAATCGGTTTGCCATCAACCCGCGCCTCTTGCTGACGATGATTCAGAAAGAGCAGGGCCTGCTCACCGCCCAAAGCCCGTCGGACTATGCCATCAACTGGGCGGCCGGCTGCGGGCCGGGGTGGGATTCGACCAGAGGCTTTGGCGTTCAGATGGAGTGCGCGGCGCGCACGTTGCGCCGGCGCTTTGACAATGCGGCGCTGGGTCAGATGGTGGATGGCGTCACGCCGATGAACCGCGCGACGCTGGCGCTGTATCGCTATACCACGCACGTGGCCGGCAACCTGGACTTCTGGAAAATCTGGACGCGCTATTGGCCGGCCAGCGCCGCCACGTCGGTTCCAACCGAGATCGTGGTCGATAGCCGGTTTGTGGAGGCTGCGCCAAAGCTGGTGAACGACTGCCGCAAGGGTTGGCTGGTGGGCGCGCGCGGTGGCGACGGCCATCATTTTGTGACGCCGAATGTTGCGTCGCCGGCCGAGTCCACCAACAGCGTCATCTGGCGTCCCAACCTCCCGCGCGCCGGGGTGTATCAGGTGCAGGTGTTTGTGCCCAACCGCGCGGCGCTCGTGTGGACGTGCGGCGGGGGCAACCCGGTGTGGGACACCAGCAGCGCCCGCTACACCGTGAAGCACCGCGACGGCGAGACGACCTATGCGGTGAATCAGGCCCCGCTGCATGATGCCTGGGTGAACATCGGCGCGTACTACTTCAACGCCGGCATGGACGGCTATGTGCGCCTGAGCGACGTTACGGGCGAACCCTCGCTGACGCGCTACGTCTCCTTCGACGATGTGAAGTTCATCTTCATGGGGCAGTAGCGCCGGCCATGTTGGGGGTCGGTGTGACGCCCAGCCGCCGGTTGGCCTCGATGATGGCGGCGTCGGCAGCCCAGAAGATGTTGTGCGCCCCGATCTCCTCGGTCAGCCTGGAGCGATCCAGCATCGCGCGCACCTGCGGCTGTAGCGCGCACAGCATCAGCTCGCCGCCACAGCGGTGCTGCGCCTCCATCATCTCCTCGATCAGCTCCAGGCCGCTCACGTCGATCAGCGGCACGCCGCGCATGGACACAATCAGCACGCGGCAGCACTGATGCTCGCCGTACTCGCGGCGGAACGCCTGCGCGGCGGCAAAGAACAACGGGCCGGTGACGTACATCACGCTGATGTCTGGGTGCGTGCTGTCGATTTGATGGCCGCGCTGTTGCAGCATTTTGACATCGACTTCCTTCCGGCTGACCGACACGTTGCTGGACTGGTAGACGTACAGCAGCGCGCTCAGTCCAACGCCGATGATGATGGCCTGTGTCAGGTCAAGCAGGGCCGTGGCGATCATGGTGATGAAGAACAGGGCAATTGCGCCACGGAAGCAGTGGCGGAACATCCAGCGAATTTCTTCCCACTCATTCATGCGGATGGCCGTCGCCATCAGCACGCCGGCCAGGGCAGCCAGCGGCACGCGGGCAATGATCGGCCCCAGCAGCAGGACGCACAACAGCAGGATGACGCCGTGCAGCACGCTGGTGAGGCGCGTTTGCCCGCCGCTGTTGATGGCGACGCTGGTGCGGGCAATCGCGGCGGTGGCCGGCACGCCTCCGAACAACGGGATTATCAGGTTGCCGATGCCCTGCGCGATCAATTCCTGATCGCCATCCAGGCGGATGCCGGTGGCCTTGCTGCCCACAGCGCCGCACAGCAGCGATTCAATCGCGCCCAGCGCCGCCACGCTCAGGGCCGGCACAATCAGCGCCGGCAGCTCCTGCACTGTTTCGGCGCTGAGGCTCAGGCGCTGGTCCAGCAGAATCGAGCGCGGAATGTCGCCGATAACCGGCTCCTGCCAGTTCAGCCCCAGCGTCAGCGCAGAGGCGATCACCAGACCCAGCAGCGATCCGGGCGCGCGCCTGCTGATGGATTTGGGCAGCAGGAAGATGGCGGCCAGCACCACGCCGGCGGTTGCCATTGTCTGCCAGTTGATGGCATAGTCGAAGCGCAAAAAGCCGAGCAGCCTGAGCACCGTGCTTTCGTGGCTGATGCCGAGCGCGCTGAGCAGGGGGATTTCAGCCGGCTCGACCCGCGCCCCGACAAAATTGCCGAGCTGGCCGACAAAGATGATGATGGCAATGCCGCTGGTGAAGCCGGTGATGACCGGCCTGGGGATGAGCAGCACGGTTCGCCCCAGCCTGAAGATGCCCACCAGCAGGATCAGCGCGCCGGCCAGGAAGCCGACCAGCAGCAACGCCTGCGGCCCGTATTGATTGGCGACCAGAATCAGCACAGCCGACATGGCGCCGGTTGGCCCGCTGATCTGGAACGGCGCCCCCGACAGCCCGCCGATGACGATGCCGGCCAGGATGGCTGTGACCAGCCCGGCGGCCGGCGTGCTGCCCGAGGCAATGCCGAACGCCAGCGCCAGCGGCAGCGCAACGGCTGCGACGGTCAGGCCGGCCAGCAAATCCTTTTGAAAAGCGCTGAATGAGTAGCCGCGAAACTCGTCTCGCAGGATTTGAATGAGGGGGATGTTCATACGGCTGATGCGATCGTTTTTGTCAACACAGGGTCGGTTTCTCTGGTGAGGTGGCGCACAGGTTCATGATCGTTTTCGCGCCGGGGCGTTGGCTTTGCGCAGCTCGGCCAGCAGCGCCTGGTCGCTGATGATCTGGTTGTTGAAAATGTCGCGCGCCACGTCCATCAGCGTGAACAACAACGGATCGCGCGCCGCGTAGAAGACGGTGGTGCCTTCCTTGCGCGATTCGACGATGCCGGCGGCGCGCAGCCGGGCCAGTTGCTGTGACACAGTGGACTGGTCAGCCCCCAGGGCGCTTTGAATGGCGTTGACGCTCTGCTCGCCCTGCCGCAGTTGCTCCAGAATCGCCAGCCGGACGGGATGCGCCAGCGCCTTGAAGAAAGCGGCCTTGAACTGATGCAGCGGCTGGTTCATGTTGCGTGCGATTATATTCAAATAGTCAAATATTGCAAACTTGCAACAGCGCCTGCCGGGGCGAAATGGGGGCAACAGAAACGCGAGGAGGCCGGCTTGCGCCGGCCTCCTCGCTCCTGCTCGCGGCGCAGTCGCGCGCCGTCACTTCAGCAGATACAGCAGCATCACCACCGGCGTTTTGGCGCGCACGCTGTGCGTCAGATTGGGCTGCATGCGCATCCAGGCATTCGGCCCGACCTCATGCGTGTCGCCCCCCAGCGTGACCGTCGCTTCGCCGGCCACGAAGTGCAGGATGGCCGCCATTGAAGCTGTGTGCTCCGACAGCTCCTGCCCGGCGCTGAACCCGAACAGCACCACTTTGACCTGATCGTCCTGATACAGCGTCCGGCTCAGGATACCCTCGGCCGGCACGTTGGCGTCCCCGGCGAGATTGGCGAAGAAAGTGTAATTGTTCATGTTTGACCGGATTCTCCTGGGGCAGAGCATACCTCATGTAGACGGGTCTGTATTTGCGCTGCGCCAACCAAACTGCCGCGCGGCGT
>CALBEF010000095.1 GCA_937927775.1 uncultured Anaerolineae bacterium
GGCGCCGCTTGCAAATGTCGCCGTTGTGCCGCCGACCAGCGAAGCCGTGCCGCTGCCGATGGCCGGCGTTGTCGTGCTGCCATCGAATGCCCATTGTGTGATGACGGTCAGCGCGCGGGCCGGCTGCGGCGAGACTAACGCTGGGAGGATAGACACGCCAAGCAGGGCGGCTGCCGCAATCAGGCGCGCCACAACAGACGTAGAACGATCAAGCGAGTGTGAATAAGACTCTGTCATCCGGTTTGTTGCCCCTTCGGGAATCGATTTGGAATTAGACGAAGGGATGCTAACCGGGACAGGTTAAGAAAGTGTTGTCTGCGCCGAGGTTGCGTGCTGGTAACATTGAGCGCCTCAGCAGGCTCGCTCAGGCCCATAAGACTTCAGAGGCGGGTCAGATTGCTTGAGCAGGAGGGCGTCACATGTGGCGTTACACGTTATGGGGTAGCGTATTGAGTTGGTTGCGCCTGGACGCGGTGCGCGCGTGGATCATGCGGCCCTCCTCTGCGTCTTGTCATCTGTTGTTCGTTGTCTGGGCGCTGTCGCTCTCGCTTATTTGGCTTTTTTGCACAGCGCAGCCGGCGTTCGCGGCACAGTCGCCTGCTCGCTCCGTGTCTCAGCCCCCGCCGCCGGCTGTCAGCAACGTGGCGATCCTGTCGCCCACACTGGCAGTCTTCGAGAAGTTTGAAGCGCATTTCGATGTGGCAACTGTCGCAACATTTGCCGATTTGCCCTATGACCCGGCCCCGCCGGCCGGGCTGCCGGCCGGCGCGGGCATCAGCGTAGATGTCTTGCTCTCACCCGACAACTGGGGCACGGTGATCACGCAGCCGGCCTTTCTGTATCAGCCTTTCACAATCACGCTGCGCAACAACAATGACCACTTGATCCCCAGCGGCAAGCCGCGCTGGGCGGTGCGCTTTGCGCCACAGCGCGCCGGCCTTTGGCAATTTCGCATTCGCGCCCAGGACGCCGGCGGTGTGACGATGTATCCGCCGGCCGGCGCGCTCACCTTCACCGTCAGCGGGCAAAGCGCCAACCCGCACATCCGGCGCGGCTTTCTGCGCGTCAGCTCAACCGACCCGCGTTACTTCGAGTTCCAGGACGGCGCGCCGTTTGTGGGCGTCGGTTACAACGCTGGTTTTGCCTCCAGCGCCGCCGAGTCCGAGCAGCGCATGGCGCTGCGCGAACAATACGGCATGAACTTCTTTCGTGTCTGGCTCAGCATCCTGGGCATCAATGGCTCGGCGTGGACATCCTGGGCGTGGCCGAATCAGCCGATGGATGGCTATGTGCCGGCGACCAACCTGGAAATCTTCAAGACGTTCAACGGGGCGGATGTGTCTTTGCGACTGGCGCAGGCCATGCGCTGTTACTTTGCCGATTTTTGGCAGAACGGCATCCCGGTCGAGCCAAACACGGTCTATAGCCTGACGGCGCGCGTGATGCTCGATGGGGTGAGCGGGCCGGCGACTGCCGGCCAGCCCTATGGCTTCGTGGTCAAGCGCGGCGGTTGGCCCGACAGCGCGTGCAGCGGCGGGACGCGCATCACATCGCATATAGCCGGCACAACCGGCTGGATCACCGTCACCGGCGTGTACACCAGCGGCGCAAACCAACGCTGGCTGGACTATTTGCATCTGGCGATGGACAACACCACCGCCGGCTATGTGTACATCGACGACGTGCGCCTGTGGCGGGCATCTGATCCGCATCGGGTCAATCTCCTGCGCGAGCCGAACGCCAACAGCCATCTGTCCTTCGACCCGCTGAATGCGGCCAGGGTTGACGCGCAGTTCGAGGCAGCCCAGCGCCACGGTGTCTATCTGAAGGTGGTGCTCGACGAGAAGAGCGAGTGGATACGCAATCGCATCCTGCCGGGTGGGGCGATGACCACAACGGCCAACGGCAACAACTACTTCTACGCTGCGCCGGGGACAAAGGGGCGCTGGCTGCATGAAGCATGGTGGCGCTATGTGATTGCGCGCTGGGGCTACAGCACCGCCATTCACTCTTTCGAGTTCGTCAATGAGGGCGATCCCTACAACGGCAATCATTACAGCATTGTCAACGCCATGGCGCGCTACTTCCGCCGGCACGACCCCTCGCGGCATATGGTCACTACGTCGTTCTGGCATTCGTTGCCCAACCGCGAGTTTTGGTCGAACACGGATTATCCCGACGTGGATTACGTCGATCTGCACGCCTATATCTCCACCGGCTGGGGCAGCGACGCGGCGTTTCTCGACGCCAGCCGCGTCGAGACGCAAACACAACACGTTCGCAGCGGCAATGCCTCGGCGCGCGTAGCCGGCGCAGACAACAACCGCCGCCCGATTACCCCGCGCGGTCTGGTGATCCGCGAGCCGGGTGAATGGATTGTGCGCTACTGGATGAAGGCTGAAAACTTTGCCGCCAATTGCCCCTTCAGCACAACGGGCGGTATGCAGCGCGTGCGCTGGGGCTTGAGCGATGGGCGCGAGGGTATTGCGCCGGCGGATGCGGAGGGCAAAGACTTTATCTGCACATCGCCGGCCGGCACATTCGGCTGGACCCAATTCCGCAGCGACCGCGACCGCAGCGGCCAACTCGTGCCGTTGCAACACCGGCTCGTCATCACTGCCGGCCAGCCGCGCGAAGTCACGCTGTGGGTCGAGAACTCAAACGGCGTCACCGGCACGGCGTGGTTCGATGACATCGAACTGGTCAGCCCCTCGGGCCGGGTTGTGCCGGTGATCGGACAGTTCGACCTCACGCCCTTTGACGAAGACACCGCCTGGTACAACCGGGCCTATGGCGATCTGTATGGCGCAGCCAGCCCGGCCGGTGTGACCAAACCGCTCGTGCGCGGCGAAACGGGCATGGACACCCGCGAGCAGCAGGACTGGCAACGCGCTGTCAACAGCGACACGCAGGGCATCTGGCTGCATAATCATGTGTGGGGCCAGATCAACCCCGGCGGCATGTACGACCTGATGTGGTGGGCTGCCGAGACGATTGACCGTTACACCAGCGGCAACTTCGACATCGATCAATTGCGCGCCCGGCACATCTACACGCCGTTTCTGACGTATCGCGCCTTCATGGCCGGCATCCCGCTCAACAACGGCCACTACCACGATCTGGCCGCGACTACCTCCCATCCCGATTTGCGCGCGTGGGGCCAGCGCGACGATGTGAATGGCCGCATGCACGTGTGGGTTCAGAACCGCAATCACACCTGGAAGCGCGTAATCTCCGGCACGGTTGGACCGCCGATCACCGGTTCGATTGTGATTGCCGGCGCGCCGAATGGCGTGTACACCGTGACGTGGTGGAACACCTACAGTGTCACCCAGCCGCTCTTTTTGACGCAGACGTTTGCTGTCGTCAACAGCGCGCTGACGATTCCGTTGCCTGCGCCATTGCAGTCGGATGTGGCGCTGAAGATCGAGCGGCTTTTCCAACCGCCGGCCGGCTTTGGCCCGCGCGTCTTCCTGCCGGTTGTGCTGCGAGGCGTCGGGTAGTGAAAGGGGCGGGCTATTGCAGCCCGAAAAGCTGACGCAGCCAGGGCGTGCCGCTCAGGCAGATGAAAGCCAGCACGCCCAGTCTCACGGCTTTGCCGGCCCAGGCGCTGGCGACAAAGCGCCATACCGGCATGCGGATGACGCCGGCCAGAATGCCGCCGATATCGAAGATGGGGTTGGGAACAGCAGCCAGCAGAAAGATGGTCAACATCCCCCGGCGTTGCATGAAAGCCTGGATACTTTGATACAGCCGGCCACGCGGGACGACCCCCGTGCCGCCGTAGCCGGCCAGGTAGCCGGTCAATTCACCCAGCGCCGCGCCCAGGCCGGCCACAACACCCACGGCGACGAAGCTGAACACTGTGCCGGCGGCGCAGGCAAACACAAACACCGGAGCCGGGATGATCAAAGTGGCATTGCCCAGAATGCTCAACACGAACAAACCGATCAGGCCGGCGTTCCCCAGGCTTTGAATCTCGCTGTGGAAGTAAGAGGTGAGCCACATCACCGCCACGCTGATGGTTACGGCCGCTATGAACGAAACAACGGCGCGCAGCCGCGACGCTGCGGCGCCGGTTGCCGCATGCGGAGTGGATGGGACGTGTGTGGGGGCGCTTATGGCAGGGGCGGTGTGTTCGATGTTGTCCATGCGATTCACGGGCCGCGCGCGTTACGGCATGTGTGTTCGAGATAAGGCGTCGGCGTCAGTATGACCTGGGCGCGCCCCCATTTTAGCCCCCGCTGATCGCTGGCACAAAGTGCACTTCGCTCTGTTCACTCACCGGCTGGCGCAGCCCCTGCCGGCTGCGCGTGCCATCCACCACAACTGCGATGTTGGGGCGCAGGCGCCCCGCTTCCACCAGCCGCTCGCGGATGCCGGGATAGCGCGCTTCGAGTTGATCGATGAGCGCGCCTACCGTCTCGCCGGCCACCTCGATTTCACTCTGCCCGCCGGTCATCCCGCGCAACAACGCCGGAATCCACACCCTCGCCATACACGCAACACGCAACATGCAACACGACCTACGCCTTCCCCTGCGCCTCCAGAATCCGCGCCGGCGACATGGGCAGCGCCGTCATGCGCGCGCCGATGGCGTGATAGATGGCGTTAGCCACCGCGCCGGCCGGCGGCACAATCGGCGTCTCGCCCACGCCGCGCACCCCATAGGGATGGCCGGGGTTGGGCACTTCGACCAGCACGGTATCGATCATCGGCAGGTCGAGCGCCGTGGGGATGCGATAGTCGAGGAAGCTGGCGTTGAGCAGATGCCCCTGCGCGTCATAGACAAACTCCTCGTTCAGCGCCCAGCCGATGCCCTGCGCCACGCCGCCCTGAAGCTGTCCCTCGACGTAAGCGGGATGAATCGCAGTGCCGACATCCTGAGCGGCGGTATAGCGCAGGATTTGCACTTTGCCGGTTTCGGTGTCCACTTCCAGATCGACGATGTGCACGCCAAAGCCAGGGCCGTACTCATCCGACTCAAATGTGTCGCTGGCGACAATCGGCCCGCCGGTTTCATCCAGCTTGCCGGCCAGTTCTTTTAAGGTGATCGAGCGACCGTTGCAGGAGAAGACGCCGGCTTCCGCCTTCACCTGATCGGGCGTCACCTCCCACAGCAGGGCGGCGCGCGCTTTCAGTTGCTGCTTCAGCTTCTCGCCCAGGCGCCAGGCAACCCAGCCGGTGCCGAACGTGACGCGGCTGCCGCCGGTGGCGTCGTTGTAGCCGACCGAATCGGTGTCAACCACCGCCGGCTTCACATCCTCGGCGCGCACGCCCAGGCTTTCGGCCAGTTGCATGGCGATCGAGGCGCGCGAGCCGCCGATGTCAGGCGAGCCTTCGATCAGGCTGACCGTGCCATCGGGGTTGAGGCTGGCCCAGGCGCTGGACTTGCCGCCCCAGTTGAACCAGAAGCCGGCTGCCACACCGCGCCCGCGCTTGATGGCCGGGTTTTTTCCCTCCGGGTCCAGGCGCGACGGCGCCAGTGGCGCGCTGTAATGTGGATGGGCTTTGGCGGCCTGCGCGGTCTCGATGAAGCCGATGCGCTTATAGACCGGCCCGTCGGCCCGCCGATCGCCTTCTTTCGCTCCGTTCAGGATGCGGAACTCCAGCGGGTCGATGCCCAGCTTCTCCGCCAGTTCATCGATCACGCTTTCCGAGGCAAAGGCGGCGTTGGTGGCGCCGGGGGCGCGATACGCGCCGGCGCGCGGCTTGTTCACCACCACGTCGTAAGCGTCGATCAACACATTCGGAATGCGATACGGCGCGAAGATCACACCGGCCCCCGCATCGACGGGTGAGCCGGGGAACGCGCCGGCCTCATACACCATCCAGGCTTGCGCCGCCACGATACAGCCGTTTTTGTCTGCGCCGATCTTGACGCGGATGTAAGAACCGGAGGTCGGCGCCGTAGCGGCCAGCACTTCGGCTCGATTCATCGCCATTTTGACCGGCCGATGGCCGGCTTTTTTGGACAGCATCGCCGCCAGCGGCTCCAGGAAGACGCTGAGCTTGCCGCCGAAACCGCCGCCGATCTCGGTCGGCGTCACTTTGATCTTCGACACCGGCATGCCGAGGATTTCGGCCAGTTGGTTGCGCTCGTCGAAGGGGGCCTGCGTGCTGCACCATACACTGATCTGCCCGTCGGCGTTCCACAGCGCCGTGCCGTTTTGCGGCTCGATGTAGCCCTGATGCACCATGCTGGTGCGAAACTCGCGCTCAACGACGACAGCGGCCTCGGCAAACGCCTGATTCACGTCGCCGCGCTCGTGGCGGGTGTGGTTGGCGATGTTCGATGGCGTCTCGGCGCGCTGTCCCATCTCGTTCGTGCGCAGGTCGTCGTGCAGCAGGGGCGCGTCGGGGCGCATCGCTTCGCGCACGTCCAGCACGTGCGGCAGCAGCTCGTATTCGACTGTGATCAGCTTGAGCGCCTCTTCAGCGATGTTCGGCGTTGTGGCGGCGACGGCGGCAACGGCATGCCCGAAGTACAACACCTTGTCGCGCGCGATGCAGTTGTGGGCCAGCGAGCGCAGATTGACCGTGCCCTCGCCCGAAGCGGCGACTTTGTTTTGCGGGTCGGGAAAGTCATGGCCGGTGACGACGGCTTTCACGCCGGGCAGCGCCTCGGCCGCGCGCGTGTCGATGGATTTGATGCGCGCATGCGCGTGCGGGCTGCGCAGCACACGCCCGTGCAGCAGACCGCTCAGCCGCACGTCGGCGCCGAAGATGGCGCGCCCGGTCACTTTGTCCACGCCGTCGGGGCGGATCGGGCGTGTGCCGACGACGCGGTAGGGGGGCTTCTCGATAGTCGGGGTTGCGCTGGACATTTGGGTTGCCTCGCGGGTTGCGTACTGCGTATTGCGTATTGCGTACTGCGTATTGCGTACTGCGTATTGCGTATTGCGTACTGCGTATTGCGTATTGCGGATTACGTGTTGCGCAGGGTTTCGGCGGCGTCGAGCACGGCGCGGATGATCTTGTCATAGCCGGTGCAGCGGCACAGGTTGCCGGCCAGCCAGCGTCGCGCTTCTTCCTCCGTCGGCTGCGGATTGTGGTCGAGCAGCGCTTTGGCGGCCACGATGAAGCCGGGGGTGCAAATGCCGCATTGCAGCGCGGCGTGCTCCAGGAATTTCTGTTGAATCGGATGCAGCCCGTTCGGGCCGGCGATGCCTTCAATCGTCGTGATGGACTTGCCTTCGGCTTCAACCGCCAGCACCAGGCACGAGTTGACCAGCGCGCCGTCCAGAATGACGTTGCACGCGCCGCAGTTGCCGTTGCTGCATCCTTCCTTCGTTCCGGTCAGCCCCAACTCCTCGCGCAGCACTTCCAGCAGCGTCTGGTTTGGCTCGCATAGAAAGACGACTGCTTCACCGTTGATGCAAGCTTGCACGGGTATCTTGTTCATGGCTTTTCAGTCACCCAGTCTTCGAGGAACGCCTGGCGGAACAGCGGATCGAATTCGATGTAGCGATAGGTTGCCACACCGTGCATCACGTAGGGATCGCCGGCAAAGAATTGTTGCAGCGCTTCGAGCGAGGGCGCGCGCGCCACGATCATCCCGCCCACGCGCGGCACTTGCGGGCCGGATAGCAGCAGCCAGCCGCGTTCATATCCCGCTTTCAAAAAGGCGCGGTGCAACGGTGTGATCTCGGCCATTTGCTCCACCGGCACGGTGTAGGTGATCTCAATCACAAAGTGTTTCATGGTGCGACATCCGGTTTGGCGTTAGCGTGTGGCTTGCGCGCGCGCGACGGCCTGTTCCAGCGCGCGCCGGCTCAACACCCAGGCGAGATGTCTGCGCTGGCTTGCTGTGCCGCGCATGTCGGTGATGGGCTGGGCGACGCTCTGCGCGATGCGGGCAGCCTGCTCGATCACTTCAGCAGTGGGTGGTTGCCCGGCCAGGGCTGCGCCGGCTGCCTCGACCAGCAACGGCGTCGGCGCTACCGCCCCCAGCGCCACCCGCGCCGACACAATCGTGTCGCCGGCCTCGTTCAGGATGACCGATGCGCCGGCGCCGGCCACGGCAATGTCCATCTCGTTGCGCGGGATGAAGCGCAGATAGGCGGCGCCGAAGCGGGGTGGGGGGGATGGCGCTCGAATGGCTACCAGCAGTTCGCCGGCTTGCAGCGCGTTTCTGCCCGGCCCCACGCAGAACGCTTCGGCGGGGATGTCGCGCCGGCCGGCCGGTCCCTCGACTTCGCACACCGCGTGATGGACGATCAGCGCCGGGATCGAGTCGGCGGCCGGCGAGGCATTGCCCAGATTGCCGCCGAGACTGGCCCGGCTCTGGATCTGCGCGCCGCCGATCAGCGACACGGCGTCGATCAGGCCGGGATAAGCCTGCCGGATAGCCGGCTCTGCGCAGATGCGGTGACACGACACGGCGGCCCCGATGCGCAGGCCGGCTTCGGGGCTGTAACTCAATGCGTTGAGTTCGGGAATGCGCTTGATGTCGATGACGAGCGCGGCCTGCCGGCGGTTCTCTTTCAATTGAACCAGCAGGTCTGTGCCGCCGGCCAGCAGCCGCGCCTGTCCGCTATGCTGCGTCAGAAGGCTGACAGTCTCGACAATGCTGGTCGGGGCTGCGTAAGCAAATGGTTGCATGGCGTCGTTGCTCCCTGGTCGGCTAATCGGCACGCGAGGATAACCCTGCGACTCTCAATCCCCGCCATTGTGAGGGGAAGCCTGTGTCACACGACGAATATAGCATACGGGCTTGCCGGATTCAAGATTTGGTTGTGTCGCGCCGGAATGACCTGGCTATGGTCAGCCTAAAGTTGGAGGGGGCGCGCGCGCAGTTGCAGACCGCGCCGGCCCTTGACGCGCGGTCGCAGCGTCACCAGCGGCGCAATGTCCACCGCAGATTGCCCCCGCTCCGGCTCGAACCAGAACTGTTGCGCGAGGGAAGCAAGAATCAGCATGGCTTCGACCATCGCAAGGTTCTGGCCGATGCACACGCGTGGCCCGCCGCCGAACGGGATATAGGCGAAGCGCGGCCACGGATAGTCCGCGCGCTCGCCGGCGAATCGCTCCGGCTTGAAACAATCCGGGTCGCTCCAATAGGCCGGGTGGCGCTGGATGGTGTACGGGCTGATGATCACGAGTGTGCCGGCCGGAATGGCATGTCCGTCCAGTTCGTCGGCTTGGATGGCCCGGCGGGTAATCAACCAGGCCGGCGGATACAGGCGCAACGTTTCTTCCAGCACCTGCCGGCACCAGATCAGGCGAGGCAGGTCGGCGTATTGCGGCGGGCGCGGGCCGATCACCTGCGCGATCTCGCGGCGCAATTTCTCCTGCGCCTCGGGGTGCGTTGCCAGCAGATGCCATGCCCATGTCAGCGCGCTGGCGGTGGTCTCGTGGCCGGCGATCAGCAGCGTCAACACTTCGTCGCGGATGGCCCGATCATCCAACTGCCGGCCGGTGTCGGTGTCCGTGGCGTTCAACAGCGCCGAGAGCAGATCATCTGGCGGCGTGTCTTTCGCGGCGCTCTGGCTGCGGCGGGCATCGATCAGGTCGCGCACGGCGTCGTCGAGTGTTGCAAGCGCGGCGTGGAAACGCCGGTTGCGCGGTGTGGGGATGTGGTCGGGCAGCGCCAGGAAGTTGCTGGCGCGATAGACGATGTGATCCAGCGCGGTCAGAATCGCCTGCGTCAGGCGCGGGGCATCGCGGCTGAGGTCGATGGAGAAGAGCGTCTGGCCGGCAATCTGAAGTGTCAGACGGAGCATTTCCGCGTCTATGTCCACGCTGCCTGGCAGCCGGCCGCGCCACTCGGCCAGCATGGCGGTGGTTGCCCTCAGGATGGCTGTTTCCATCGCCTCGATGCGGCGGGGATGGAATGCCGGCTGAATCAGCCGGCGGTGACTGAGCCAGGTCTCGCCGTCGCTGGTGAGCAGCCCGCGCCCGGCGACCGTCGCCAGTTGGTCGTATTGAATCGTGTCTTTGGTGTAATTGCGGTGGTTGTCCTGAAGCACGCGCCTGATGGCAGTGGGTGAATTGACGAAGCAGGCCATCTGCTCGCCGGCCTCGAAGCGCGCCAGATCGCCATAGCGTTGCGCGCAGGCCGACAGAAAAGCCAGCGGGTTGCGCTGGATGCGCGGAATGCTGAACAGCAGCGCCATGCTGCCCAGGCCGGGGATTCTGTCTCCATCGTGTGCGGTGCGCTGTTTCATGATTGCGCCGGTGATTGTGAATATATGCCCGGATGAGTATAGTAGCGCGCAATGCGCGCCGCTTGAGAGTGCGCTGAGGAGCGTATGAAATTACCCCATTCCCACCAACCTGATCCACCTGCCCAACCTTATCAACCTGCCCAACCTGCCCGCCGCCTGGGCGCCGTCATCGTGTTCTTCCTGTTTCTGCTGTTGCACCAGACGGACAAGTTGTTGATTGGCCCGCTGACGACGCCGATCATGCAGACCTTTGGCATCGATGAATCGCAGATGGGCGCTGCATTCACCGGCGCGCTGCTGGTTGGGGCAGTGTTGTATCCGGTGTGGGGGTATCTGTACGATCGCTTTGCGCGGGCGAAGCTGGTGGCGCTGGCCTCGGCCATCTGGGGCGCGACGACGTGGCTGAGCGCGCTGGCGGCGACGTTTCCGGCCTTTGTCATCTCGCGCGCCTCGACCGGCATCGACGATGCCAGCTACCCGGGCATCTTCAGCATGGTGTCCGACTACTTCCGGCCGGGCGCGCGCGGCAGAGTGATTGGCCTGCTGCAATTCAGCGGGCCTTTGGGGTATCTGCTGGGCATTGCGCTGGCGCTGGGAATAGGCGGCCTGCTGGGCTGGCGGGCCGTGTTTCTCATCACCGGCGCGCTGGGTATCGCGCTGGCGGTGGTAATTGCGATCGTCGTGCGCGAACCGGCGCGCGGCGCCAGCGAGCCGGAGATGGCCGGGCGCAATCTGTCTGATGGCGCGCGCTTCAGTTGGCCGGTTGCGCGCCAGTTGCTGCGCAAGCGCAGTCTGTTGCTCCTGTGCGCGCAGGGTTTCTTCGGCGTCTTTCCCTGGCAGGTGATCACCTACTGGATCTTTCGCTATCTGGAAGTGGAGCGCGGCTACACCCCGGACGAAGTGTTCATCACGATGGCGGTCGCTGTGGTGGTGATGTCAACGGGATATGTGGCCGGCGGCGTGGTGGGCGATGCGCTCTTTCGGCGCCGGCGGCAGGGCCGGCTGATCGCCAGCGCCGGCGCGGTGCTGATCGGCGCGGCGCTGTTGCCGTTGACGCTGGGCGTGCCGGTCGAGGCGCGCGGGCTGTTCCTGGTGATGCTGTGCCTGAACGCCATCTTCATCCCATTTGCCGGCCCCAACGTCAGCGCGTCGGTGCACGACATTGTGTTGCCGGAGGTGCGCAGCACGGCGCTGGCGATGTTGAACTTTGTCGAGTCGATCGGCTCGGCCGTGGCGCCGTTGATTGCCGGCATCATCGCCGTGCAAAGCTCGCTCGGCAATGCGCTGCTGTCGATTTGCGTGACGACGTGGTTGATCTGTGGCGTCGTGCTCTTTCTGGCTGCGCGGCTTGCGCCGCGCGATATGGATGCGTTGCGGGCGCAGATGCGCCTGCGCGCGGGGGCCGGCGCTTAGGGCCTCGTTCTCACACGCATTCAAGCAGCGCCGGCAGGTCGGCTGTGCCGGGCAGGATGACATCGGCCCCGGCGCGGCGCAGTTCCTTTTCTTCGCCGAACCCGCACAAGACGCCCACTGTCTGCGCGCCGGCTGCGCGGCCGGCGCGTATATCCACCGTCGTGTCGCCGATCATCAGGCAGGCTGAAGGAGGCACGCCCATGCGTTGCGCTGCCCAGATGATCTGGTCGGGGTAGGGTTTGGCGTGCCTGCAGGTGAGCGCCGTAGCCACACACGCAAACAGCGGCTGCAGGTCGAACTGGCGCAGAAAGGCGAGGGTGGCGCGCTCGTCGCGCGCGCTGACAATCGCAAGCGGATAGCGCCGGCCCACAGCCAGCAACGCTTCTCGCGCGCCGGGAATGAGCGTGAAGCGGCGCGCAGGCCGGGCGGGCAGGCGCCGCTCGATCGCCTCGCTCAGCGCGCTGCTCAGCGCGGCCACTTGCAGATCGATCCCCAGGCGATCCGGCAGGCTGTACAGAAAAGTGCCGGGCGATTCGAGCGCCATCACCACTTTGCGCGCGAAGGGGGCGGGATCGCCGGCCGGGAACAGGAAGCGCGCCCATCGCAGCCGGCGAGCCAGCGCATCGACGTATTGATTGTCGGTGTCTCGCAGGGTGCCGTCCACATCGAAGCACAACGCGCGAATGCGAGACAGGTCCAGCACAGGTCAGTATTGCCCGGCGGGAATGGCGGCCCACTTGACCAGCCATTGCTCGAATGTTTCCACGCTCGCCGGGTCGGCCTCGCTGCGCGCGACAAAGCCCTGCTTCCTGCCGCTCTCGGTGGCGTTGGGAGTCGCCTCGTAGCGCAAGTCCATCGACCAGCGAATGGTGTCGGTGCTGTTCGGCATGGCGCGATGGGGCATGAGCTGATTGAAGCACAGCGCGTCGCCGGCGTCCATCTCGATCGACAGGCCGCTCAGGTTTTCGCGGTCTTTTTTCGAGAGACCCAGGAAACCGCTTTCCTCGTCGTTCACGCCCTCGTACAACACGTTCTGCTTCCAGCCGGCGGCAACCTGCAGACAGCTATTCGACTCGTTCACGTGTTGCAGCGGTATCCAGATGCTGAGCACGTGGACATTCTCCGCGTCGCGGTAGTACTGCGCGTCCTGGTGCCAGGGGGTGGTCGTCCAGTTTTGGTCAGGCAGCTTGGGCCGCGCGTTGAAGATGCCATGCACCGACACTTCCGGCGTGCCGAGCAGGTCTTGCGCCAGATCGAGCAGGGCCGGGTGGGTGAGGAAGCGATACATGGCCGGCCCGACCAGATCGCGGCGCGGGCTGCGCACATAGTGCGGACGCCCGGCTGCGTTCCAGGCTGCGGCCAGCCGGCGCTGAAAGTCGATCTCTGCCATCGGGTTGCTCAACAGGCCGGCCTTGACCCAGCCGGCGATGGTGTTGTCGCTCCACTGCTCCAGAATGCCGCGCGCCAGCGCCAGCGCATCCGGCGGCACGATCCCCTTTGCCAGCAGGTATCCCTCGCGCCGATAGAAGTCGATTTGATCGTGATCCAGTATTTTGCCCATCTCGCGTATGCTCCTTTTAGTTAGTTCATCTCAGTGTCGCTTCTGATTCGCCCTGTTCGTGTCCGGCTACAATCGAGGCTGCATTATCTCAAACCTGGCAGGTTTTGCGGATTGAGTGCATTTCGCATAGGCACAGCTTTTGAAATCATTAACGCCTGCCAAACAAACGAGACAAAAAGCATGAAAGAAAAAGAGCCAACCCTGCGAGACATACGCAAAGCGGCAGACCGAATCAAAGAATTCATCCACCGCACACCGACACTGAAATCGCAAACGCTCAACACATTGAGCGGCGCACATTTGTTCTTCAAGTGCGAGAACTTCCAGAAGGGAGGCGCATTCAAAATACGCGGCGCGACCAATGCCGTGCTCTCGCTGACAGACGAAGAAGCACAACACGGAGTCGCCACACACTCATCGGGGAACCACGCGGCCGCGCTGGCGCAGGCAGCGCGCTGGCGCAACATCCCGGCCTATGTCGTCATGCCGGAGAACGCCCCGGCGGCCAAGCGAAACGCGGTAGCCGGCTACGGCGCGCAAATCTTTTCCTGCGCGCCCACGCTGCCGGCGCGGGAGGCCGGCCTGCGCGAGGTCGTGGCAAACACCGGCGCAGCCACCGTTCATCCCTACAACGACTATCGCGTAATTGCAGGGCAGGGCACCGCTGCGCTGGAGTTGCTGGAAGATGCGCCCCCGCTCGACATGATACTGGCGCCGATCGGCGGGGGCGGGCTGCTGAGCGGGACGGCCATCACAACCGCCGCGCTCTCTCCGCACACAAAGGTCATCGGGGCAGAGCCGGCGCTGGCCGATGACGCTTATCGTTCCCTGCGCGCCGGCCGGCGCATCGAAGCCGGCCCAACCAGCACCATCGCCGACGGCCTGAGAACATCACTCGGCGACAAAACGTTTCCGATCATCCAGCGCCTGGTGTCCGAGATTGTGACCGTCGCCGAAGACGAGATCATTCACGCCATGCGGCTGGTCTGGGAACGCATGAAGATCATCATCGAGCCATCCTCGGCCGTGCCGGTGGCCGCGCTGCTGTCGGGCCGGCTGCCGGTAGCCGGCAAAGCCGTCGGCGTCATCCTGTCCGGCGGAAATGTCGATCTCGACCAGTTGCCCTTCACACGCCACTAAAGGCGCTGAAGCCGCCATCAATCGCAACAACGATGCCGGTCACAAATGAGGAAGCGTCAGAAGCAAGCCACAGCAGGGCGCCGGTGAGATCGGCGGGATGACCAAAGCGCCCCATCGGCGTATGATCGATGATAGACTGGCCGCGCGGCGTCAGCGCGCCGGTTGCCTGGTCCACGAGCATGGCGCGATTCTGATCAGCCAGAAAAAAGCCGGGGGCAATCGCGTTCACGCGCACAGCGGGCGACACCTCGCGGGCCATATAGATCGCCAGCCAGCGCGTGAAGTTCTCCATGCCGGCCTTGCCGGCCGAATATCCCACCACCCGCGTCAGCGCGCGCGGCACAGCCATCGACGATATGTTGATGATGCTGCCCTGCTTTGCCGCCGCCATCGCCCGCCCAAAGACCTGAGACGGCAACAACGTGCCGATCAGATTCAGGTCAACTGTGGCGCGGATGGCTTCCATCGGCAAATCGAAGAAGGACTGGTTGGGATTGGTCGTCGCGTCGGGCCGGTTGCCGCCGGCAGCGTTCACCAGAACATCCACACGCCCCCAGCGGCGCAACACCGCGTCGGCGGCGCGTTGCACTGCGTCCCGGTCAACCACATCGGCAGCCACAGCCATGGCGCGCGCGCCATCAGGAGAAAGAGAAGCAGCCATCCGCGCGGCCTTGTCGCCATCGCGCCCAATGACACAGACGTTCGCCCCGGCATCGAGCAGCCCTTTAGCCATCGCGCCGCCGAGCGTGCCGCTGCCACCCGTGACGACAGCCACCCGTCCGCTCAGATCAAACAAGTTCATGCCAGCCTCCATGCCGGATAATCAACGACAAAACGGGGCAATGTGCCTTCCGATATGACGCGCCAGGTTATCCTTGTGCAAGGTCTCATTGGCGACAAGCACAGACCGGATGGCATCGCCGTATGCTGCGAGAATCGAGCCAAAGCACACGTGCAGCGCCTGGCGCGCATCGAATTGCTCCAGCACAGCGACGCATGCCTTCTCATCGGCCAGCGTCTCCGCAGCCGGCGCGCGCGACATGTCAGCCGACACGTGATACGAAGCGCGATCGGTGGCGTACCGTTCGCGGGCCAGCGCGTAGATATCTTTGAACAACGCGACATCGCAAGCCGCCACGGTGCGCAACGCCTCAAGATAACTCGTCCCGGCCGTCTTCACGTGAACCAGGTCGCCGGCCAGTCGCGCAATCGCGCCATAGATGCTGAACTTGTCGGAGCCGGAATGAATGCTGAGCTTGTAAGGCCCCCAGCGCCGGGCGACGGCAACGTGGCCGGCGAAGTCCGCCTCGAACGCGGCCAGGTCGCCGATGTAGTCCACGCCCTTTTCAAAGCGGCCCACAAAACGCGGCGCAAGGCTGACCCATTCCACACCCAGCCGGCGCAGCTCACCCGCGATCACATAGTGCTCGCCGTGCGTGGTGGGCGTGTCGGTCTCATCCACAGACACCTCCACCTCGAAGGGCCGGCTGCCCATCGCGGCCTTGAGGTGGCGATACAGGCGCGCCACATGCGCCACCGCCCGGCCATACTTGACCAGCGCGAGCCGCGCAGCCGGCGCGTCAAGATTGAAGCCTGCGCCGGCATATCGTCTCACAGCCTCATCAGGAGTTGTTTCGAGCGCATCCCAGGGCAGGGCGGCATACTTTGCGCCGGTATCCTTATCCGGGTTGCCATCCACATGCGCGCCGGGGTCGAACGTGAAAAGGGTGAAGCCGGCCGCCGCGCACACGTCAACGTCTTCAGGGGTCTTGAGATGGTCGGCATCCGCGCCAAACCCCTCGCGCCAGCCTTCCTGGAACACGCCCCACAGCGCGTCGTCCATGACCTGGATGGGGGTGCGATTGGCGCGCGCCATCTCGCGCATCGACTGCTGCGCCAACACCGGCGCCATACAACCGGATTCGCGCACGGCTCGAATGTGGCCGGGCGTGGCAAGACCCAGGCGATCGCCGCACCCGACCGACTTGCGAAGACCCAGCGGGTGGGGACACAGCCAGGGGAACACGCTGCGCAGCATGGCCGCGTTCTCGCCGGTCAGTGGGCAACGCATTAACACGAAGGGCCGGCCCTCCACTTCGACCTGGCCGGCTTCGCCGCGAAAGCCCGACACGGTGCGATGATCGGGGGCGACAATGAGCAAACAGCGCGCAGAAGAAGGCGGCGCATTCTGAACGCGCGCCAGAGCATATGTGGCCGGCCCGGCCTGCGCCACGGAACGCGGATAGAGCGACAGGCCGAATAGCGCGGCCAACTGATGAGCGACAATCGTGTTTGAATCCATTGTGTTCCCTGTCGGACAGCATCCGCCAGGCCGGATGTTACCATCGGCTCGACAGGGCTCATTTCTTTTCACGCGCGATTTGCGACGCCTGAGCTTGTCTCAGCGACTTCGGCGCACTCGGGCAACGGATATGCTCCTGCGCTTGCAGAAACACCGGGTTTCGGTACACTTGCGGCATCCGCGCGGAGTGCCACATGGACAGGCTGATCACCATCGAGCGCCACATCCTGAATCAGGAACACGAGCACCCTGAAGCCACCGGCGTCTTCTCGAACCTGCTGTACGACATTGCGCTGGCGGCCAAGATCATCGCGCGCGAAACCCGGCGCGCCGGCCTGAGCCAGTTGCTGGGCATGGCCGGCACGGTCAATGTGCAGGGCGAACAGCAGATGAAGCTGGACACGTTCGCCAACGAGACATTTATTCGCATGAACGCCGGATCGGGCCGTATCGCCGTCATGGCGTCGGAGGAATCATCCGGCATCATCCCCATTCCTGAAGAGCGCTGCTGCGACGGACGCTATGTGCTGCTTTTTGATCCGCTGGACGGCTCCTCCAACATCGACGCGAACGTGAGCGTGGGCACCATCTTTGGCATCTATCGCCGCATCAGCGAAAGCGGGCCCGGCACGCTGGAGGATTGCCTTCAGCCCGGGCGCGCGCTGGCCGCCGCCGGCTACGTGATCTACAGCACCAGCACGATGCTGGTCTACACCACCGGCCAGGGCGTGGACGGCTTCACGCTCGATCCCACACTGGGCGAATTCCTGCTCACCCATCCCAACCTGCGCTTCCCCGCCACACCGGCCTACTACAGCGCCAACCAGGCCAACGAGCAATTCTGGAGCGCGGGCGCGCAACGCTACACGCGCTGGCTCCAGGGCATGGACCCCGACGAGCCGTCAAAGCCGCTGGCTGCGCGCTACGTCGGATCGCTGGTGGCCGACTTCCACCGCAATTTAGTTGGGGGCGGCGTGTACTACTATCCCGCCGACACGCGCAACCCGCGCGGCAAGCTGCGGCTGGCCTATGAGGCGGCGCCGCTCGCGTTCGTGGCGCAGCAGGCCGGCGGCCTGGCTTCGGATGGCCGGCAACCGATCCTGGACATCCAGCCCGACAGCCTGCACCAGCGCACCCCTCTATTTGTGGGCAATCGCTCGCTGGTTGAGCGCGCAGAACAGTTCATTCAGCGGTATGATAGAGATTAATCCGGTCAAATTCTTCAGGAGGCAAGATGAAGACGCGATACATATCCCTTGCGGGTGTTCTTTGTGGCGTATTGCTTGTTGCTTCAGCCTGCGCATTCCGCGTGCTTGAGCCGGCCGGCGAGGCAACGCCAGAAGCAGCGCAACAGCAAACAACCACCAAGCAGACAACGGAAGGACAGCCAGCAGCCACTCAGCCTGTCGCTTCCGGCGCAGACACGTCCGGCACAGGCCCGGTGACTGAACCCACAGCCACCGCCGAGCCTGCGGCTTCATCAGACACTGCCGGCGCATCTCAAGCAGCCGGCGCAGAAGAGAGCAAAGCCTATATCCCCGCCTTCGGGCAGTACAGCGCAGAGGCAGGCTGCCGGCAAATCGCGCTGAACAGCGGTATGGAGGAAGACACAGCCTGGCGCTTTGTGGGCGGCAAGCCGGCGCGCTATGCCACCGACGCCGCGCACGCCGGAATGCGCTCGATTCTGGCCGGGTTGACCGAAGGCCGGCCCTTCCACAGCTACTCCGACGCCCGGCAGTGGATCAGCATTCCCGCCACGGCCGTCACAGCCACCTTGCAGATGCGGTGGCAGCCGCGCACCGAAGAGCAGGCCGATCCATTGATCGAGCGCTGCACGCGCGGCAACTGCCCCACCGGCGATCTGTCGGCCGGGCCGTTGCCGGCAGCGCATGATCTGCAATACGTGCTGGCGGTTCGCCCCGACTGGTCGTTCGAGTGGCTGTTGCGCGCCAAAGCCAACGCTGCGCAATGGCAACCGTTGGAGTTCGACCTCACCCGCTATGCCGGCCGCACCGTTGCCGTTCAATTCGGCGTGTACAACGACCCGCGCGGCGGCCTGACCTCGATGTTTGTGGACGACGTGGAACTGTGGGTGTGTGAGAAGCAATAGAGAGGGCAGAAAAACCCCCCTCTGTAGCGCGCGCTGGCGAGAAGGCAGGGGGTTTTTCGGGCCAAAACCACTTCTCGCCGGAGCGCAAAACCGGGGTCGGGCGAATGTGAAAAACATGGGGGCCGGGATCCATCCGGATGCACAGTGGATGCCTGAAGCAGCCTTCGAGCATCCACTGCGGCTCCACGGTTTTTCGAAGCCTCGGAATTTGGCGAGAAGGCAGGCGGTTTTTCAGCAGAATTCACTTCTCGCCAGAGTGTGGTATAATGCCTTGCGTTGGCCGGGATGAAGCGAAAAACGGCTTCACCAGAGGGCCGAATTCAGGGCTTGAACAAGGAAAAAGGTCATTTGACCTGAAAAGGCAGGCTTGCGCAATATGCGGTTTCAAGCCGATTGACCCGCACGAGGGTACTGAAAGACGACGACGGGACTGGCATATGGCCGTCATACGACGTTTCAAGCCGATTGACCCGCACGAGGGTACTGAAAGTGCCGGCCAGGTCAAGCGAGACCA
>CALBEF010000096.1 GCA_937927775.1 uncultured Anaerolineae bacterium
AGTGGTGTGGTGGAGAGCGGGTGCAAGACCGTGATCCAGCGTCGTTTGAAAGGCCCATGTCGCGGGTGGGGACGTCAGAATGCCGCTGCCATGCTCGCAGCCTTGTGTGAACTGTATAGCAATCGGCTGGATGCCGCAATCCGTCAGTGTCGCCGGCTGTGACGTTCACAAATCTGCGCTACACCCGCCGTCTGGCCGTCTGGCCGTCTGGCCGTCTGCCCGTCTGCCGTCTGGCCGCCTGGGGGATGCCGGTCATGGCCGAGATGGTGCCAGGCGGCTTCGACAGCGGGCCGGAGTTTCGCGCGCTGGACAGCATCGCGCTTGCAGCGCGCGTGGGCGTCGAGTTGGGCGCCGATCTCACTGGGCGGCGCAAAGGCCGGCGCCGAGCGCGAGATGCTGGCAAAGATCAGAGCAGCCATCGACACAGGCACGGCCGGTGTGGCGATTGCCGGCATATCTGGCAGTCGCCCGATCCGGCCAAAATGACAGCAGCCGTTGCGGCGATCGTTCATGGGAATGCCTCGCTCGAAGAGGCCGCCCGATTGCCGGATTGAGGTGAATTGATGATTGTCAATTGACGATTGACGATTGACGATTAGTGCGCAACGCTCAACCTTCAACCTTCAACCTTCAACCTTGCCAACCTTATCAACCTTCAACGCCGCCCGGATCATCTCAGCGACCCGCGTCAGATGCGCTTCATCATGGGCGAAGTCCAGGTCATTGGTGTCGATGATGAGCGTCGGACACGTGTCGAACCGGCCGATCCATTCTTCGTACAGGCTGTTCAGTTGTTCCAGGTAGTCCGGGCTGATGCTGCGTTCGATGTCGCGCCCGCGCTGGCGGATGCGCCGCAGCAGCGTTGGCGCCGAAGCGCGCAGATACACCACCAGGCTGGGTGGCGGCAACAGCGATGCGACGGCGCTATACAGGCCGAAGTACGTTTGCCAGTCGCGTTCGTTGATGTAGCCCTGGCGGCGCAGATTGCAGGCGAAGATCTCCGCGTCTTCGTACACACTGCGATCCTGGATGACCGAACCGGGGCGTTCGAGCAGGCCGCGATAGTCGTTCAGCCGGCGGGACAGAAAGAACATCTGTGAGTGAAAGCCCCACCGACGCATGTCGAGGTAGAAGTCGGCCAGATAGGGATTCTCGACCACCGGCTCGAACAGGGCGTCCCAGCCCCATCGGCGCGCAAGCGCGGCTGTCAGGCTGGTCTTGCCCGCGCCGATGTTGCCGGCCAATGTGACGAAGTATTTCATGCGGCGAGAGGGTCACGCAGCGGCCATCAACTCCAGCGCCTTGTCGACGTCGCTCAAAGCGCGCGCCATCTCCTGCCATCGGCCTCGATGAAATCGTCGGCCTGCTTGGGGCCCCACGTGCCGGCGCGATACAACTCGATGAAGTCGTGCGGGTTGTTGCGCCAGCGCTCAAGCACCGGTGTAATCAGCCCCCAGGCCGCTTCGACCTCGTCGCTGCGGGTGAACAATGTCGAGTCGCCCAGCATGCAGTCGAGGAGCAGGCGTTCGTAAGCGTCCGGCGCCGGCATGTCGAAAGATTCGCCGTAGTCGAAGTTCATCAGCACCGGCTGAATCTTGTCGCCGGCGCCCGGCGCCTTTGATCCAAACTTCAGGGTGATGCCTTCGTCCGGCTGGATCGATAGCACCAGCGTGTTCGGCTCGATCTGTTGCGCCGCGGCGCCGCTGAACAACAGCAGCGGGGGCATCTTGAACTGGATGGCGATCTCGGTGACGCGCCGGGGCAATCGCTTGCCGCTGCGCACATAGAACGGCACCCCTGACCAGCGCCAGTTCTCGCACAGCAGTTTCATCGCCAGGTAGGTCTCTGTGGTTGACTCGGCGGACACGCCCTCTTCCTGCGTGTAGCCCGGCACCAGCTTGCCGGCGATCTTGCCCGGCCCGTATTGGCCGCGAATCGTGCCGCTGCCGCGCGAGGTGTCCACCCGCAGCGCCTTCAGCACTTTCACTTTCTCGTTGCGGACGGCGTCCGGCGCAAATTCTGCCGGCGGCTCCATAGCCGTCAATGCGACAAGCTGCAGCGCGTGGTTCTGCACAATATCGCGCACGACTCCCGCGCTTTCGTAATACGATCCCCGGTTTTCCACGCCCAGATCCTCGGCCACGGTGATCTGCACATGATCCACGTACTGGTAGTTCCAGATCGGCTCGAAGATCGTGTTTGCAAAGCGGAAGACCAGAATGTTCTGCACCGTCTCCTTGCCCAGGTAGTGGTCGATGCGATAGATCTGGTCCTCGTTGAAGAAAGCGTGCAGGTGCGCATTGAGCTCGCGCGCCGATTGCAGGTCATGGCCAAATGGTTTCTCGACGATGATGCGCATCCAGGCGCCGGGGCATGGCTTTCCCAGCGAGCTTTCGCCGATCCGGCCTGTAATCGTCTGGTAAGCCTCGGGCGGGGTGGCGAGGTAGAACAGCCGGTTGCCGCGCATGTCATGCGATTGCTCGATCTCCGTTAATTGCTGGCGCAGCGCCTCGTAGTCCTGGCTGTTGTCATAGTCGCCCTGCCGGTAGTGCAGGCCCTGCGAGAACCGGCCCCACAACGCGTCGTCTACAGTCCTGGTGTGCGAGAACGTCTGAACCGCCTCGCGCAACTCTGCGCGGAAAGATTCGTCGGTCTTGGGCTTGCGGCCAAACCCGATCACGGTGAAGTTATCGGGCAGCAGCCTGCCGCGCGCCAGGTTGTAGAGCGCAGGGATCAATTTGCGGTGCGTCAGGTCGCCGGACGCGCCGAAGATGATCATGCTGCACGCCTCGGGCACGCGCAGCGTTCCGTCACGCCGGCTGGGACGATCGGCCGCCGGCCTGGTGTCGGCAGGATTACTCATGGGCAGACTTGACGGCATGGCCGCCGAACTCCTTGCGCAGGGCGGCGCACACTTTGGCGGCGAAGGACTCATCCTGGCGCGACATGAAGCGTTGGAACAACGACAGCGTGATGACCGGCGCCGGCACGTCTTCGTCGATGGCAGCCTGAATCGTCCAGCGGCCCTCGCCCGAGTCTTCGACATAGCCCTTGATCTGTTCGAGCCGGGGGTCCTTCGTAAGAGCATCCTGCAACAGTTCGAGCAGCCACGAGCGCACTACGCTGCCCTGGCCCCACACCCGCGCTACCGCCGGCAGGTCCAGGCCAAACTCGGATTTCTCCATGATCTCGAAGCCCTCGGCGTACGCCTGCATCATGCCGTACTCCACGCCGTTGTGCACCATCTTGACGAAGTGCCCGGAGCCGGCCGGCCCACAGTGCAGGTAGCCGTTCTCCGGGGCCAGCGTCCTGAACGCCGGCTCCAGCCGCTCGAATACCGCTTTGTCGCCGCCGACCATCAGGCAGTACCCTACCTTCAGCCCCCAGATGCCGCCGCTGGTGCCTTCGTCCATGAAGTGAATGCCCTTCTCGCGGCACAAGGCGTAACGGCGTTTCGAGTCGCGCCAGTTCGAGTTGCCGCCATCCACGATCACATCGCCCGGATCGAGCAGCGTCAACAGGGTGTGGATCATCTGCTCGGTCACATCGCCCGCCGGCAGCATGATCCACAGCGCGCGCGGCGGCGTCAGGGCTTTGACCAGCTCTTCGATGGAGTACACGCCCTTGATGCCTTCTGCCACAAGCTCGTCGATCGGGCGCGGGCTGCGATTGCTCACAATCACGTCGTGGCCGCCCCGGTGCAGCCGGCGCGCCATGTTCGTGCCCATTCGTCCCAGTCCAAACAGACCTAGTTGCATGTCTCTTACCCCTTTATTTGATTAGCGGCTGCGTCCAGACTGTCTGCGCGCAACACTGCGTCGCGTTGCGCCTGACTTCGAGGCTGTTCGTTTTGGCCCGGCGGCTCTGGTTTTGATTGCGCCCCTGGCGCCGGTCCTGGCGCTGCGACCTGGCGCGGTGTCTTTTGCGCGACGGGTCGCGCCCTTGAGTGTCTGGACGATCTTCTTCAGCCCGGCCAGCGGGTCGCGGCCCAGATGCAGCCGGATGACGCGCCGGTTGTGCGACACGAGCGATTCGTAATCGCCGAGCGATTGCGCCCGGATGAGCGTTCCAAACGTGTAAGGCTCGCCGGGGATCGGCGCATCCTGCTCCGGGTCATAGGTCAATTGCACGGCGACGACGTTATTTGCGCCGCCCTTGTGCAACTGGCCGGTGCTGTGCAGAAAGCGCGGCCCATAGCCAACCGTCACCGGCGTTCCCGTGCGCGCGCCGATCGCCGCGCGCATGCGCTCCAACTCTGCCGCGATGCCCTCGTCATAGGGCAGATAGGCCTGCACGGATATGTAGTCGCCTTCGCCCGCGCCGCGCAGGAATTTGTTGAGTTGCGCGTTGGCCGACTTGCTGGTTTGCTCGGTGGAAAAAACCCCCGTCGCTTCGAATTCGTCGAGCAGGCGTTTGGTATTGGTTTTGCTTTCGGTGACGTTCGGCTCGTCGAATGGGTTCACGCCCAGCACCACCCCGGCGATGGCAGTGGCAAACTCCCAGCGGAAGAACTCGGCCCCCAGGTCGTAGAGGTCGGCCAGGCGGATCTCAATGACCGGCAGCTTCGCCCGCTTCAGCGAGGCCACCAGACGGTCGTGAGTGTCGTCGCCGTCCAGTCTGAGGTGGATGTACAGCCGGTCCGGGCTGAGTCTGGACACGCCGCCGCGCAGATTGGCAATGTCGCCTTCCACCGGCACGATCCCGCGTCCGTTTTTGCCGGTGCTTTCTGCAATCAACTGCTCGGCCCATGCGCCGAAGCTGGCGACTGCCGGCGAAATGATGAACACGACTTTGTCCCGCGAGGCCAGCGCCATGCCGCCCATCAGTGCGCCGAGCCACAGGCCGGGATTGGCCGGCGTGTCGGGCTTGCACCAGTTCGCCATGCGCGCGCCGCGCCGCGCCAACTGCTCGACATCGACACCGGCCAGCGCAGCCGGAATCAGGCCGAAGTAGGACAGGGCGGAGTAGCGCCCGCCGATATCGGCCGGATTGATGAATATCCGTCGGAACTTCTCGGCTTCGGCGAGCGATTGAAGCGGGGTGCCATCGTCTGTGATCGCAATAAAGTGCTGCCCAGCCGTGTCACCGGCGATCACGTCCACTTTGGCCCGGAAGTACTTGTAGAACGAGTTGATCTCGACGGTTGTGCCGGACTTCGAGGCGACGATGAAGAGCGTCCTGGTCAGATCCAGCTTGCGCTCCAGGTCCAGCACAGTAGTCGGGTCGGTGGTGTCAAGCACGTGCAGACGCAAACCGCTATGGTTTGCGTCGGGCTGCGCCTGGAATGTGGCGCGCAGCACATCCGGCGCAAGCGAACTGCCGCCCATGCCGAGCACGACGGCATCGGTCAGGCCGGCCGCTTTCACGTCATGCGCGAACGCCATCAGTTCGCCGGCCTGCTTTGCCATGTTGTCGGCTGCCGACAACCAGCCCAGCCGGCTGTTCACCACTTTGATGTGCTCCGGCGCAGTCGTCCACAGGGATGCGTCCCTGTTCCAGGCGCGCGTTGCCGCTTTCATCTGCGTCAATTCGCCCACGTAGCCCAGCGCCACATCGACATTCACGGCTTCGCCGCGCGCCGCGATGGCTTCGCGCCTGGCTTCGATTCCCTTCAGCAGAGATTGAAAAGCGTCGGAGAATAGTTTGACGCCGTCGTCCTGAAGTTTCTGCCAGACCTGGGGCATCGAGATGCCGGCTTGTTCCAGATCCTCCATCAGCCGGTTTACGCCATCCAGATCGTCTTCCACAGTCAGGGCAACGCGCCCGTGGTCGCGGAAAGCTTTCACGGTCTGTGGCGGCAGGGTGTTGACGGTGTGCGGGCCGATCAGGGCGTCCACGTAGTAGGTGTCGGGCAGGGCGGGGTTCTTGGTGCTGGTGCTGGCCCACAACACGCGCTGGGGCCGGGCGCCGGCGGCTTCGAGGGCGCGCCACTCCGGCTCGTTGAAAATGCGCTTGAAAATCTGGTAGGCCAGTTTCGCGTTGGCAATGGCGGCCTTGCTCTTCATCGCGCCGAGCCGGGCTTTCAAATCCTGATCCCACTCAGGCGCCTGGGCGATCTTCTCGTCGAGCAGCTTGTCCACCAGTGTGTCCACGCGGCTGACGAAGAATGACGCCACTGACGCCACGTTGACCGGCAACCCCTGCTCGGCGCGCGTTTTCAGCCCGTTGATGAAGGCCCGCGCGACGGCTTCGTAGCCCTCGAGCGAGAAAATCAGTGTCACGTTGATGTTGATGCCATCAGAAATGAGTTGCTGGATGGCGGGGATGCATTCGGGCGTCGCCGGCACCTTGATCATCAGGTTCCTGCGTCCCACCACCTTGTGCAGCCGGCGCGCTTCGCTCACGGTGCCGTCGCAGTCGCGCGCCAGTTCCGGCGACACTTCCAGGCTCACGTAGCCGTCCAGCCCGTTCGTCTGTTCGTAAACCGGCTCCAGAATGTCGGCGGCAGCCTGAATATCTGCAACCGCCAGAGTCTCGTAGATGGTCTGGGCATCGGCGTTGTCGGCCACCAGCCGCAGGATATCTTCGTCATAATCGGCGCTGCTGGAGATCGCTTTCTCGAAAATGGAGGGGTTCGAGGTCACGCCGAGCACGCCGTACGCGTCGATCAATTCCTGCAATTCGCCGTTCCTGATGATGCCGCGTTGGATATTGTCGTACCAGAAGCTTTGGCCCAGCTTCTGCACGGCCACGTTTGGATTTGTGTTTGCGTCTTTCGTAGTCATCGTTCTGACTCCAGTGCTTCTACTTTCTTAAGCCGGTTGATGTAACGCTCGCCCTGGTTGAAGCGGGCGTTCAGGAATGCGCGCGCCAGTTCGAATGCCAGTTCGCTGCCGATCACGCGGCCTCCCAGCACGAGCACATTCATGGCGTCGTGCTCGACGCCCTGACGGGCCGAGTAGGTGTCATGGCACACGCACGCGCGGATGCCGCGCATCTTGTTGGCCGCAATGCAGGCCCCGACGCCGCTGCCACACAGCAGGATGCCGCGTTCGGCGCGCCCTTGCTGTAGCGCCTCGCCCACGAACCGGGCAAAATCGGGATAGTCGGAGCGTTCCTCACTGAAAGCGCCTCCGTCAATTACCTCATGGCCTTCTGCCCGTAGCTGCTCGACCACCAGCACTTTCAGTGCATAACCGCCGTGATCTGAGCCGACTGCAACAATCATCGGTCTCCTCCGGGGGTCAGCGCCACACTGAAGCCGGGCGCTGTCCATGCACAGTCGCGCACCGACGCTGACCTGCTCGCCAATACGACGATTATATTCACGAACCGGCTTTTTTCAGACTAATCGGCCAAAAGGATGAAAAAGCGCATCGCCGTGTCATACCGACACGGCGATGGGTATGCGGCCTGTGATTATGTCTAACTACTCGACGATAACGGTCGTTCCCAGATCGGCTTTTCGGATGTGGATGTAACGCTCGGCCGGGTCGTTGGGTGGCATGGACCAGCGCCATATCCATTTGGCGTTGGGTGACGTAACATTCACGCACCCATGACTGCGCGGCACACCGTAGTCGTTGTGCCAGTAGGTGCCGTGGAAGGCGACGCCGCTGGTGGTGAAGTAGCACACCCAGGGGATGCCCGGCAGGTCGAACGATCCTTCGTCCCCGACGGCCCCGCCGTACATATGCTGCGTGGGCGTCTTGCGGAAGATATGCCATTTGCCAACCGGCGTGCTGAAGTCGCCGGCCTGGAATCGCGCGCCCGTAGCAGCCCGGCAGGAAAACACTTCCCGCTCGCGTTCGTAGGCGTAGACGCGCTGTTCGCGCAGATTGACCACCAGCTTTTTCTCCGCCGGGTCGATTTCCGGGGACAACGGTGTGAAGTCTGCGTCGGGGATGCGGCGCATGTATTTCCCCGGCACGAACCACAGCCCGGGGAACATCTCATCCTCAATCTGGTACCACAAACCGGCATCGGCTGGATCGGTGGATTTCACCACCTTGATGATCTTGTAGACCGTGCCGCCGTAGTAGCGGTAGCGCGCCCGGCCGGCGCTGAGCGCCGGGCCGGCGCGCACGTCGAAGAAGGGGATGGTCAGTTCGGCCCAGAAGCCTTTCTCGCCTGCATCCGTTTCGGGCCGGTTGAGCTGCCAGTCAACCACATGCACATTCGAGGAGTGCACGTAACCCCCTTCGACCTCGTACCACAGTTTGTTGTGGGTTGTGCCGGATTCGGTTTCCACCTCGGCGTAGATGGGCAGCACGCTGTCGCGCGTCAGTTTGCCGACCTGCGGCGCCTGAAGGTTTGGCTCGCTGCGGATTGCGCCGGCCCAGTTCAGCGTGCGGCCAAAGCCCAGCAGCGGGCGCACTGCGGCGCTCCGGTCGCTCAGTCCGTCAGCATACCGGTCTATGGCTGGTAGCGGGGGGAGGAGGGCGTGCGCGGAAGCGCGCGCGAGGCCCAGCGCACCTATCTTCAAAAGCGATCTGCGACCAGTTCTCATGAGGTGCATGGTAACAAGTAAATGCCGATTGTCAAACATGCCTGCCGCAGTTCGCGTTGAGCATCTTCTTTCTACTGATCGATGCCAAGAACCTGGTTCAAATCATCGCGCAGGCGCTCGAACTGCTGGTACCCGTTGCGCGAGACGAGCACCTCGCCGTCCGGCTTGACAATTACGAATTGCGGTTGGCCTACAAACCGGTATTTCTGTTTGGCCTCGGCGCTTTCCGGCAGGTCGATGTTGATCAATTCGAACTCCACCGTGTCCTTGTACATCGCTTCGAGCCTGCTCACGGCAGGTTTCATCGCCTGGCAGGTTCCGCACCAATCCGCGTAGAACTCGATGAATCTGGGTTTCTCCTGCGCGATCGGCGCGGCAGCTTGAACTGCTGGTGTTGCCACCGCTGGCGAAGGGATGGGGGCCGGCGCGGCGATTGGGGCGCCTCCACATGCGGCAACCAGCGTGGCAGCGGCTATGGCGGCCAGATGGCGCATAGGCAAATGAGACATATTCATCTCCCGGATTTTCAGAATTGCGTCCTGCTTACGCCTCATAGCTAACCGAGCCGGATGATGACAGGCTAAACGCCGGCTCAGAACTGCCTGAAAAGGCGCGGGGCGAGTCGTTCGACTCGCCCCGTTTGCGTCTGCCCGGCAACACAAAGTGTCCGACATCTTTAAGGTGTCGGACACTTTGCCTGGGTGGGTCAGCTCTTCAGCGCCATGCGCCCGGCATAGACGGCTGACTCGCCCAGTTCCTCCTCAATGCGGAGCAACTGGTTGTACTTGGCGGTGCGCTCGCCGCGTGCTGGCGCGCCGGTCTTGATCAGGCCGGTGTTGAGCGCAACCACCAGGTCGCTGATGGTGGCGTCTTCTGTTTCGCCGGAGCGATGCGACACGGCCACGGCCCAGCCGGCCTTGTGGCTCATGCGCACGGCGGCAATGGCTTCGCTCAGTGTGCCGATCTGGTTCACTTTGCACAGCAGCGCGTTGCACGACTTCTCGCGGATGGCGCGCTCGATGAACGTGACGTTGGTCACCAGCAGGTCATCGCCGATCAGGGGAATCTTGTCGCCCAGCCGGGCGGTGAGCATTTGCCAGTGCTCCCAGTCATCCTCGGCCAGGCCGTCTTCGAGCGACACGATGGGATACTGGCGCACCCAGTCGGCCCAATACTCGACCATCTCGGCGCCGGTCAGCTTGCGGTTCTCTTTGGCCAGCACGTACTTGCCGTCCTCGTAGTAGGAGCTGGCGGCGGGGTCGAGGCCGATGGCGATCTGCTCGCCGGGTTTGTAGCCGGCCTTCTCGATGGCGGTCAGGATCACTTCGACGGCTTCCGCGTTGGACTTCAGGCTGGGGGCAAAGCCGCCCTCGTCGCCGACGTTGGTGCTGTATCCCTTGCTCTTGAGCACCTTGTGCAGGGCGTGATACGTCTCGACGCCCCAGCGCAGCGCTTCCGCGAAGGATGGCGCGCCGACCGGCAGGATCATGTACTCCTGATGGTCGGTGCTGTTGTCGGCGTGCTTGCCGCCGTTCAGAATGTTCATCATGGGCGTGGGCAGCACATGCGCGTCGACGCCGCCGATGTAGCGGAACAGCGGCATGCTCAGGCTGGCGGCGGCGGCTTTGGCCACGGCCAGGCTGACGCCGAGAATGGCATTTGCGCCCAGGTTGCTCTTGTTGGCCGTGCCGTCCATCTGGTTCAGCACCTTGTCGATGCCGAGCTGATCGGTCGCCAGCCAGCCTTCCAGGCCGGCTGCGATTTCGGTGTTGATGTGGTTGACAGCTTTCCTGACGCCCTTGCCGTTGTAACGCGTCTTCGCGTCGGTGTCGCGCAGTTCCCAGGCTTCGTTCACGCCGGTGCTGGCGCCGCTGGGCACGCTGGCCCGCGCCGATGCGCCGTCCTCCAGGAACACTTCCACTTCGACGGTCGGGTTGCCGCGCGAGTCCAAAATCTCGCGGGCGTGGATGGATTCGATAATCATGTTACTCCCTTGGTTTGTGATTTGGCGATTGAGCCATTGAATCATTGAGTCATTTGGCGATTGATTCATTGAGTCATTTGTTCAATCGTCAATCGTGAATCGTCAATCACTCAATCACTCAATCACTCAATCTCTCAATCTCTCAATCGATACGTGGTTCCTTTGGGGCCATCCTCCAGCAAAACGCCGATTTCAGCCAACTGATTGCGGATGGCGTCGGCGCGGGCATAGTCTTTGGCCTTGCGCGCTTCGAGGCGCATGTCGATGAGCATCTGGATCAGCTTGCGCTCGCGCTCGGCGCTGCCGGCGCCCGTGCCGCTTTCGCCGGCGCGCACGATTCCCAGCACGTCGCCGCCCAGTTCGTTGTAAACGGCGATGGCCTGCTCCAGCACGATGCGGGAAGCTGTGCCGTCGTCGATGGCGGCGTTGATGTCTTTACTCATCTCAAACAGAGCAGACAGCGCCAGCGGGGCGTTGAAGTCGTCGTTCATGGCGCTGGTGAAGCGCATACGGTGCTGGTCGATGAGATCAACCAGCCGGCCTGAAGTTGCGTCATCGGCGGCATGGTTGCCGCCGTTCGCAGTCGCCAGGCGCAGCGCGTCGCGCGCGCGCTGGGCGGCTATTGCGATGCGCTCCGCGCCTTTCGTGGCCGCGTCGAGGGCTGCCGCGCTGTAATCGGCCGGGCTGCGATACAGGCCGGACAGGATGAACAGGCGCAGGGCTTCCGGCTTGTATTGCCTGAGCGCGTCCTTGATGGTCACAAAGTTGCCCAGCGACTTGCTCATCTTCACGCCATCGACCAGCAGGGTGCCGGTGAGCATCCAGTAATTGGCGAACGGCACGCCATTGGCGGCTTCGCTCTGGGCGATCTCGCACTCGTTGTGCGGGAAGATGTTGTCCACGCCGCCGCCGTGAATGTCGAAGTTCGGGCCGAGGTATTTGGTGCTCATGGCCGAGCATTCGATGTGCCAGCCGGGGTAGCCGCGCCCCCAGGGCGAGGGCCATTGCAGCACATGGTTCTCCGGCGCTTTGATCCACAAGGCGAAGTCCATCGGGTGGCGCTTCTCGTCGCGCACCGCCACGCGCTTGCCGGCCTCCATCTCCTCGACGCGCCGCCCGCTGAGCTTGCCATACTCCCCGAACCGCTCCACGCTGTAGTACACCGAGCCGTTGACCTCGTAGGCAAATCCTTTCGCCAGCAGGCGCTGGATCATTTCGATCTGCTCGGGAATGTGCGCGCTGGCGCGCGGGGAAATATCGGGGCGCGTTACCCCCAGCGCGTCCATGTCCTCGAAGTATGAGCGCATGTAGCGCTCGACGATCTCCATTGGCTCGACCCGTTCGCGCCGGGCGCCTTTGAGGATGCGATCCTCGCCGTCGTCCAACAGGTGGCCAACGTCGGTGATGTTCTGCACGTAGCGCACTTTGTAGCCGCTATAGCGCAGCCAGCGCACCACGACGTCGAACGACACATACGTTTTTGCGTGGCCGAGGTGCGAGTTGTCGTACACCGTTGGCCCGCACACGTACAGGGTGACGTAGTCTTCGTGGATGGGTTTGAAGACTTCCTTGTCGCGCGACAGGACATTGTAGATGGTCAGGCTCATTGTTCAGTGGTCAGTAGTCAGTAGCCGGTAGTCAGAAGGCGATGAGTGTGTCGGTCGGGATGGGTGTCTGGCGCCCGCGTGATTCGCTTTGGCAAGGTCATATTCTAACCGTTCATGGCGGATTGGTCGCCGGCCGGCCTGGCGAAGATCATGCGCCCGGCCGCGGTTTGCAGCACCTTCGTCACCGTGACGTTGACGTTCTCATTCAGCCGGTCGCGGCCATCCTCGACCACGACCATGGTTCCGTCGTCCAGGTAGCCAACGCCCTGGCCGGCCTCCTTGCCTTCCTGGATGATCCTGATTGCCAGCGACTCGCCGGGCAGCAGCACAGACTTGACGGCGTTGGCCAGCTCGTTGATGTTCAGCACCGTCACGCCCTGCAAGGTTGCCACCTTGTTCAGGTTGAAGTCGTTGGTCATGACCGGGCATTTCCACTGCTTGGCGAGGAGCACCAGCTTTTCATCAACATCACGAGCCGAGTTCAGGTCGGCGTCCGAGATGGTGACCATGTCCGGCCACTCCCGCCGCATACGTTTCAGCACTTCCAGCCCCCGGCGCCCGCGCCCGCGTCGCAGAGCATCGGAGGAATCGGCTACCCGTTGCACTTCGCTCAGCACGAAGCGCGGCACGATCAGCCTGCCACGCACGAAGCCGGTGGCGATGATATCGGCAATCCGTCCATCGATGATGGCGCTGGTGTCGAGCAGGATGCGTTCGTCGCTCGCTGCGCTCCCGGCCTCGATCTCATCGTGCCTGTTGCCCGGAATCCTGATATTGAGGATGGTGAAGAACTCCCGATACCGCACGTTCATGACGACGACGCCGATATAGGCGAATACCACGGCGCATAACAGCGGGAGCACTTGCCGGAATGGGTCAGGCAACAGGGCAAGCGGAAAAGCCAGCAGGGCGGCGATCAGCAGGCCGGTGGCAAACCCCATGAAGTCGGCGATGATCTGCACGCCGCTGGCCCGGCTGACCTGGTCGATGAATGTGTTGACCGGCCGGCTCAGCAGGGCCGGCAGGAGCAGAAATGCCACAATTCCCGGCACAAGAGCCATTGTCAGGTGGACAACGACTGTGTTGTTGAGAGGGTCGGGCAGGTCTGTGTAGGGGATGAGGTCGGCAACATACCAGCCGGTGAGCGCGAAAAGAATGCTGCCTGCGGCGCGCAGGAAGAGAATCAGCGAAGACGGGACGCGCATGGCTCACCTCCCGCGGGTGGCGCTGTAGCGTATGTCGGGGATCAATCGGTCTGTGTTGTGGCAAGCGTTGTTGTGAGTCGCGCGGGCAGGCGTCGGGAAAGCGCCCGGATTCTCACCGGGCCTGTGTATCTGGCTTAAGACAGGATAAAGCAAACGCATGGATGATTCCTCACGAGAATAAAGCCGGGAAAATCGGACGAATGATGATCCGATACTATCACAAGGTGTAAAATCCTCCCATGCCAAAACGCGTCATCGAGCTGAACCCGGTCTATCGCATCACGGCGGATGCGATCGGGGAGCCGGGCAATCGGACCTTCTACATGCAGGCGCGCAAGGGCGCCTCGCTCGTCACGCTGCTGTGCGAAAAAGAACAGGTGCGGGCCTTGTCCGAGGCTATCCAGCAGATGCTCGAAGAACTGAAAACCAAGTACCCCAAAGGCGCCAACTACATGCAGTTGCAAATGGATATGTCGTTGGAAGAGCCGCTGACGCCCGACTTCCGCATCGGCCAGATGGGGCTTGGCTATGATGAGGACAACGATTTGGTGGTCATCGTTGCCCGCGAACTGTTGCCGGAGGATGTGGACGAGGAGGAGGCTTCGGTCGCGCGCCTGTTTTGCTCTCGCGCGCAGATCGACGCCATGGCTCGGCATGCGCTGGAAGTTGTGGCTCGAGGCCGGCCAATCTGCCCCCTGTGCGGCCAGCCAATCGACAAGAATGCCGCCCATTTTTGCCCGCGCAGCAACGGGCACGCCGACGAACTGGTGACGGCCTGACGCCACAGAGTGCGTGCTCGGGCCGGGAAGTGCGTGATGAGAAATGGGAGAGAGTCAGCCCGCCACTGAGAGTGTGTTGCGCCGTTTGCATAGCGGGACGCTGGAATCGCTGGGGTTGCTGCCGTGGAGTTCCAACTACACCTTCCTGGTGAAGGTTGCCCCTGATTCGGACAGGGCCGGCAGGCAGGATGACGACGGCGAAGACGGCGAGTTGCTTGCCGTCTACAAACCCCGGCGGGGAGAGGCGCCTCTGTGGGATTTCCCCGAAGGCACCCTGTGTCTGCGCGAGCTGGCGGCCTATCTGGTCAGCGTCTCGCTGGGCTGGGATCTGGTTCCGCCGACCGTCCTGCGCAACGGGCCGCACGGCTTTGGCTCGGTGCAGTTGTTCATCGAGAACGACCCCGATCAGCATTTCTTCACCTTTCGTGAAGACCCGGCCAATTGCGACGCGCTCAGGCGGCTGGCCGCGTTCGACCTCATCACCAATAACGCAGATCGCAAGAGCGGGCATTGCCTGCTCGGCAAAGATGGCCGCGTGTGGGCCATTGACCATGGCATCACGTTCAACGCCGACTACAAGCTGCGCACGGTGATCTGGGACTTCGCCGGCCAGCCGATTCCAGACGACATGCTCGACGATCTGCGGCGCTTGCGCGCCGAGATCGAACCCCGGCGGGTGTTGGGCAAGGCCCTGCGCGGGCTGCTCGACGACGCCGAGATCGCCGCATTTGCGCGTCGCATCGAAGGTCTGCTCAAAATCAAAACTTTCCCCGGCCCCAGCCGCGCGCAGCGCAGCATTCCCTGGCCGCCGGTCTAGCGCCGGCTCTGGGCGCTGGCTGCCTTGTCTGTGGGCCTGCAAAGGCGCATCACAGGACTGGCATCGACGCCCCGCGCCATACACCTGAAGTTGATCTGATGAAGTTTTCCGAACCGAACAGAGGCCGGCGCCGCGCCGGCCCATGGCTGGTGGTTGTGATCGCTGTCGCCCTGGCGCTGATTGTGCTGCCGGCGGCGGCTGTGCTGGCGTTGAATGTCGCCACGCATCTCACCCGTCAGCTCAACATGGTGGTCAGCGGCAGCGCGCAGCCGGCGACAATGGCGCCGGTTCTCTCGCTGAACGACATCAGCCGCTGGCAGGGATCTGAGCGGGTGAACATTTTGCTCATGGGGATCGATCAGCGCCCCGATGAGGATTCAGAATCCACCCGCACCGACACCCTGATCCTGCTCAGTGTCGATCCACAATCGGGGAATGCCGGCATGATGAGCATTCCCCGCGACCTGTACGTGCCGCTGCCCAATCGCGGCCAGGATCGCATCAACACGGCGCACGTATATGGCGGCCCCCGGCTGGCCATGCAGGCTGTCGAGTACAACTTCGGCATTCCCGTCCACCATTTCGCGCGCGTCAATTTCAACGCCCTGGTCAAACTTGTTGATCTGGTGGGCGGCATTGATATCTACGTCCATCAGGACATCAACGATCAGGCATTTCCCGATGACCGCTATGGCTATGATCCGTTTGTGATGAGCGCCGGCTGGCATCGCATGGACGGCGCGACCGCCCTGAAGTACGCGCGCACCCGGCACGGCTCCAGCGACTTCGAGCGTATGCGCCGCCAGCAGCAGGTCATCATGGCCCTGCGCGACGCCGTGCTGAACACCGACGCGGTGACGAAAGTGCTGCCCAATGCGCCGCAGATTCTGACGACGCTGCAGGATTCGATCCGCACCGATCTCAGCCCGCTCGAAGTCGCGCAACTGGCCATGCTGGCGAAAGACATTCCCCAGGACAGGATTGCGCGCGTGGTCATCGACGAAACGTCGGTGCAGGCATGGACGACGCCGCAGGGTGGCAGCGTGTTGATCCCCATCCGCGACCGGCTGCGCGAGTTGCGCGAGAAGCTCTACAACCCGCCCCCGCCCGAACCGGTTGACACAGTCAACGCCACGCCCGAGGCGGGCCGCGTCGCGGTGCACAACGGCACCCAGACGAAGGGTCTGGCCGCCGCCGCCAAAGCCTGGCTGGAAGGCCAGGGCTTCACGGTGGTTGAAGTGGGCAATGCCGTGGGCGACTATCCGAGAACCGTCATCATTGATTACAAGGGCCGGCCGGCCTATACCGCCCGGCTGGCTGCCGCGCTGGGTCTGCCGGTGTCGGTTGTGGTGACGCAGCCCGACGCCGCGCAACCGCTCGACGCGCTGGTGATTCTGGGCGAGGACTTTCAGGTTCCATCTGCCATCGCGCCGGCCCCCTGACCGCGCCACACTCATCTCATCAGGAGCATCATGAGCCAATCCCGCCCGACACGGCCCCACCGCCGCTACAACCCGTTGACCGATGAGTGGATTCTGGTGTCGCCACAACGGGCTACCCGGCCCTGGCTCGGCGCTGTTGAGAAGCGGCCCGCCGCGCAACTGCCGTCCTACGACCCGAAGTGCTATCTGTGCCCCGGCAACACGCGCGCCAACGGCGTTGTCAACCCGCCCTACACCGGCGTGTATGTGTTCGACAATGACTTCCCCGCGCTCCTGCCGGCGGAGGGGCAGGGGAGTGAGGAAGCAGCAGAGGAGCATGATGCATCTGCGTCTGCTGCTCCGCTCCTCCGCTCTTCTGCCGAGTCCGGCGTGTGCCGGGTGATTTGCTTTTCGCCGCGCCACGATCTGACGCTGGCGGAGTTGCCGGCGACGCAGATTCGCGCGGTGGTGGACACATGGGTGGCGCAGTGCGAGGAGCTGGGCGCGCGCAACGACATCACCTATGTGCAGCTCTTCGAGAACAAGGGCGAGATCATGGGGTGCAGCAATCCGCACCCGCACGGCCAGTTGTGGGCCAGTCGCGGCCTGCCGACCGAGCCGGCCAAAGAACAGCGCGCCCAACTTGCCTGGCTGAACAGACATCATCCCTCAGACGCTCTTCAATCCGCAATCGTCAATCCGCAATCATCAATTCCCGACCGTTCGCCGCTTCTGCTGGACTATCTCGACGTCGAGCGCCGCGAAGGCTTGCGCCTCATCTTTGAGAACGAGCACTTCACCTGCCTCACGCCCTACTGGGCGGTGTGGCCGTTCGAGACGATGATCCTGCCGCGCCGGCATGTCCGGCGCATTGTCGAGTTGACGCCGGTCGAGCGCGACAGCCTGGCTGACGCCCTCAAGCGCATGACCACGCGCTACGACAATCTGTTCGAGGTCTCCTTCCCCTACACGATGGGCGTGCATCAGGCCCCTTACGACGGCGAAGCCCACGACGAGTGGCAGATGCATCTGCATTTTTACCCGCCGCTGCTGCGCTCGGCCACGGTGCGCAAGTTCATGGTCGGCTACGAGATGCTGGCGCAGCCGCAGCGCGACCTCACCGCCGAGCAGGCTGCCGAACGGCTGCGGGGGGTGAGTGAGGTAAGGTTTGCCCAGGAGGCGCCTCCATGCGAGCCTTGACTGGCATGTACAAGGGAAATCGGCTAATACAGCTTCTTGAGGAAGTTGATCTTCCACCTGATGCGGAGGTTTACATTCTGCTGCCCGATCCCGAAGATGAAATCGTGATGCGCAGCGAAATGAAGAAGGTTGCCGAAGCATCGTTTGCCAGACTTTGGAGCTACAGCGGAGATGATGTCTGGAATGAGTACCTGTCAGCAGCGTGATATTGTGCTGGTGCCCTTTCCTTTCTCCGATCTCTCCAGCGCAAAAGTCAGGCCGGTGCTGGTTTTGTCGAACGACTCCTACAATCCCCATTCAGCCGATATTTTGGTCTGCGGAATCACGACCAATCTATCCCCCGGCCCATATTCAGAGCTGGTAACAATGAACGACGTCGAAGTGCCCGGATCGCTTCGCTACATCAAGCAGGATCAAGGCCGATACGATAGCCTCTCTTGAGCAGTCTCTGGTGATTAAGCCGATTGCGCGCGTGAGAGTCCCCTTATTTCTCAGGGTGATCGCGCATGTGTCGAAGCTGGTTGCGTTGCCGTGACGAAGTTCCAGAGTGTGACCCTGCCGCAGGTTTGCATGCCGGCGGCAATTTGTCCTTTTCTCGGCTGATCCGAACCTCTCACGCCGGCGCGTCCATCGCGTTGCCTGCCACCAGCACGTCGCGCGCGCCCACCAGCTTGACGCCGGCTTCCACATTCCCGGCGATCTGATTTCCCTGCGCCACGCTGTCGCGCGCCCGCTCGATCAACATGCCGATGCGGTTGTCCACGATCGTGTTATCGCGCAGGGTGAAGTGGTGACAACGCATGGCCGGCTCTGTTGTCTGGCGCTCTGACCAGATGTGAATGCCCACTTCATGCCGCCGGAATGTGTTGTCGATGATCGCGGTGTCGTAGCTTTCGGCGCACTCGGGGAACCATTCGGTGAATGCCGGCTGCGCGCCGGTCCAGAACTGCGCGCCCTCGCCGTTGCGCTCGAACGTGTTGCCGGCGATGGTGTTGTGATGCCCGTGCTCGATGGCGACGCCGGCGATGCGGTTGCCTCGGATGCTGTTGCCCTCCACCCGTGTGTGGCTGGAGTAGCCCAGCCAGAAGCCGTAGTTGCAGTTGTCGGCCCGATTGTCGCGGAAGATGTTGCGCTGCGAGAAGGTGGCCTCGAACGCGATATTCGGACTGTTGCTGCCGTCGTTGCGCTCGAACACGTTGTCGTTGCACGGCGCTTTGATCTGATCCCTGTGAAAGCCGCCCAGGAAGACGCCGTCGCCGCTGCCGCGCAGCCGGTTGCGCCGGATGATGTTGCGCGACGAGCTGCACATGATGACCAGGCCGGCGGCGTCGGCCCCGTTGTGATAGCGTTCGCCGTCGGCCTGATAGCGGTAAATGCGGCAGCAGAAATCGGCCGTGTTGCGCTCGATCGTGTTCTCCGAAGACTCGTAGAGCAGGATGCCGTAGCCGCTGTTGTATGAGGCGTTGTTGCCGCTGATCTCAACGTGGTTGCATCCATACAGCAGGATGCCGTTCTGCTGGTGCTGAAGGTCGTTGTTCGCCACGAAGCTGTCGATCACCCCGCTGAAGAACATGCCGCCGCCATAGGCCTGGCTGCGGTCGAGCCACACATCGAGAAACACGTCCGGCCCGGCCAGTTCGTGCGTGCGCGTCGCCTGGCAGCCTTCCACACGGATGTTCGCGCCGGCGTTCACCCAGATGCCGTGATAGAAACGCTCGAGGCGCAGATTGCGAATCGTCACCCCAGTGCGCTGGTTGACCGACACGCCGCGCCCGCGAAACCCCTCGCCGATGATGAGCGCCCCGTTGCCGTCCAGCGTGACGCCGTCGCGCACAATGTGCAGGCCGTTGGGCAGGTAATACACGCCCGGCTTCAGCGTCATATCCCGCGTGATCGTCATGCCATCTTCGGGAACGATCAACTCTGGCATAGGTCTATCTTACGCGCATCCCCCCTCAATCCACAATCCACAATCCAAAATCCAAAATCCAAAATCGTCTTGATACAATCCCTGCTTGTGAAAACAGTACTGGTCACCGGCGGCGCCGGCTTCATCGGCTCCAACTTCGTTCGTTACGCGCTGGAAAAGCACTCGGACTGGCGCGTGGTTGTGTTCGACAAGCTGACCTACGCCGGCAATCTCGACAACCTGAAGGATGTCGCCGAGAAGTTTGGGGGGCGCTACGTCTTTGTGCGCGGCGACATCGCCGACCGCGAGGCCGTGTTCAGCGCAATGCGCGACTACGCGCCGGCCATCATCGTCAACTTCGCCGCCGACACGCATGTGGACCGCTCGCTGATGGAGCCGGGCACGTTCATCATGACGGATGTGTACGGCACCTATGTGCTGCTTGAAGCCGCAAAGGAATTTAAGGTTGAGCGCTATCACCAGATCAGCACCGATGAAGTGTATGGCGACATCGCCGAGCCGCTGCGCAGCGCGGAGAACGATCGGCTGCATCCCAGCAGCCCGTACTCGTCGAGCAAGGCCGGCGGCGATCTGATGTGCCTGGCTTATGGCCGCTCGTTCGGCGTGCCGGTCACGATCACGCGCGGCAGCAACAATATCGGCCCCTATCAGTATCCGGAGAAGGTCGTGCCCTTGTTCATCACCAACGCCATCGACGATCTGCCGCTGCCGCTGTACGGCGACGGCATGCAAATGCGCGACTATCAGTACGTGCTCGATCACTGCGAGGGCATCGATGTGGTGATTGAGAAAGGGCAGCCGGGCGAGATTTACAACGTTGGCAGCGGCGTCGAAACGCGCAATATCGATTTGACCCATGCGATCCTGGATTTGCTGGGCAAACCGTATTCGCTGATCCGGCCGGTGAAAGACCGCCCCGGCCACGACCGGCGCTACGCGCTCGACGTGAGCAAACTGCGCGCGCTGGGCTGGCGCAGCGGCCACACCTTCGCCCAGGCCATCGAAAAGACCGTGCGCTGGTATGTCGATAACCCGTGGTGGTGGCGCAAACTGAAGAGCGGCGAGTATCTGGAATACTACAAGCGGCAGTACGCGGGGAGAGAATTGAGCCATTAGGCCATTGAGTCACTGCGCCAATGACCCGATGGCAAAATGACTCAATCACCAAAACCCCTGATGTTTGAACTCACTTTCCTCGGCACGGCTGCGTCCACCCCGCTGACCAAACGCGGTCTGCCGTCCATGCTCATTGCCCACGACGAGTACCGCTTCATGGTCGATTGCGGCGAGGGCACGCAGCGCCAGTTGTTGTGCAGCGGGTTAGGTTTCCGCCGGCTCGAACACATCCTCATCACGCATCCGCACCTCGACCACATCCTCGGCCTGGGCGGCCTGGTCTCCACGCTGGCGCAATGGGAGACCTCGCTCGAGCGGATGCATATCTACGGCGGGAAAAGCGCGCTCGATCGCGTTGAAGACCTGCTCTATCGCGTCGTTTTTCGCGGGGCGCGCCCGCCGCTGGAATTGCATCTGGTTGATGTGCAGCCCGGCCTTTTGTTAAAAGGCGAGGATTTCGACGTGGTGGCTTTTCCGGTCCAGCATCGCGGCCCGGATTGCTATGGCTATCTGTTCCAGGAGCACTCGCGCCGGCCCTTTCTGAACGACAAGGCCGAAGCGCTGGGCGTGCCGGCCGGCCCGGAGCGCCGGCAACTGGTGGCCGGCCGGCCCATCACGCTGGCCGATGGCCGCGTCATCCAGCCCGATGACGTGTTGGGCGAGTTGCAGCGCGGCGTCAAGCTGGCTGTGACAGGCGATGTCGGCGAAACCAAAAGCCTTGTCCAGATCATGCGCAGCGCAGACGCCATCGTGACCGAGGGCACTTACAACGACGCCGACGCCGGGCTGGCCCGCGAGAACGGCCACATTACGGTGGGCGAGGCTGCGCGGCTGGCGCGCGACGCCGGCGCGCAACAACTCATCCTGACCCACATCTCAGGCCGCTACCGCGAGCGCGACCTGGAGGAAGAGGCCAAACGCTACTTCCCCAACGTCGTTCTGGCGCGCGACTTCGACGCGTTCAAGATCAAGCGGGATTGAGCGATTGGGTCATTGAGCGATTGTGTCGATGGGCAAATACGCAACACGCGACACTCATCCCTCATCCCTCAATTGCTTTTCCAGCGCCGCCGGTTCGGTGACCGGCATCTGACACGCAAAACGCCGGCACACCCAGGCCGTCGCTTTGCCGCCCACCTGCTCCCGGCCGGTGAGCAAAGGGATCGGCGATGATTCGCCCGGTTTCTTCAGCGCCACCACCTGATTGGGTCGAAAGCCGTTGAACACGACCTGGAACAGGGCCTGGGTGTCAGGCGCGTCGAGGTCGCCGACCAGCGCAATCTCTTTTGGCGCGTTGACGGCCAGATCATGAGCAATCAGCCATTGACCGAAGGCCGTGGGATAGCGTTGCATCGCATCCTGCACCCGGCCCAACAGGTTCTCCGCGATCTCGATGTAGCGCGCCTCGCCGGTGTAGGCGCCCAGCTTCAACAGCACGGTGGCCGCCATGGCGTTGCCGGATGGCACGGCGTTGTCCTGCAGATCGCGCGGGCGCGTGACCAGTTGCTCATGGTCGTCACTGGTGTCGTAGAAGCTGCCATCCTCAGCGCGGAAATGCGCCAGCGCGATGTCCATCAGCTCCCGCGCTGTGACGAACCAGCGCGCATCGAACGTGGTTTGATACAACTCAATCAACCCTTCTGCCAGATGGGTGTAGTCCTCCAGGTAGCCGTTGAGTTTCGCGCCGTGGCCGTCCTTCCAGGCGCGGAACAGCCGGCCGCCCGGCCCGCGCAGTTCGCGCAGCAGGAAATCGGCGTTGCGGATGGCGATCTGCCGGTAGTCATCCCGCCCCAGCGCGCGCGCCGCTTCCGCGAACGCGGCCAGCATCAGCCCGTTCCACGCGGTCAGCACCTTCTCATCGCGCCCCGGCTTCACGCGCCGCTCGCGCGCCGCGAACAATTTGCGCCGCGCCTCGGCGAGGATGCCCTCCAGCGTTGCTGTGTCCAGCCCGTGCGCCTGCGCAACCTCTTCAATCGAGCGCGCCACATGCAGGATGTTGTGGCCTTCCCAGTTGCCGCCGCGCGTCACGTCGTACACATCGCCAAACAGCACCGCTTCCGGCCCGAGCAACTCCCACACCTCGTCTGCCGACCAGACAAAGAACCTGCCCTCTTCGCCTTCTGAGTCGGCGTCCTGCGTGCTGTAAAAGCCGCCGGCGGGGTGGGTCATTTCGCGCGCGACGTAGTCCAATGTCTCGATGGTGATGCGCCTGTGCAGTGGATTGCCTGTGATCTGCCAGGCGTGCAGATAGGCGCGCGCCAGTTGGCTGTTGTCGTACAGCATCTTCTCAAAGTGCGGAACCAGCCAGCGCGCGTCGGTCGAATAGCGGTGGAAGCCGCCGCCGAGTTGATCGTACATCCCGCCTTCGGCCATGGCGGTCAGCGTCTTGTCGATCATGCGCCGCGCCCGATTGTCGCCGGCCTGGTGGTAGTGGCGCAGCAGGAATTCAATCGTCATCGGCTGCGGGAACTTTGGCGCGCGTCCCCATCCGCCGTTCACCTGATCAAAGGCGTTGTCGAGCGTCCGGGTCACAGCGTCGCGCGTATGCTCGCTCAGCGCCGATGCCTTCTCGCCGAGCGCATGATTCTGCCGGGCGTAGAACTCGATCAGACTCTGGCGGGTTTGTTCGATCTTCTCCGGTTCGTTTGCCCAGGTTTCGGCCAGCGAGGTCAGCACCTGCTTGAACGAGGGCATGCCATAGCGCGCGGTTTTGGGGAAGTAGGTGCCGGCGTAGAACGGCACGCCGTCGGGTGTCAGCCACACGCTCATCGGCCAGCCGCCGCTGCCGGTCATGCCGACCACGGCTTCCATGTAGATGGCGTCGAGATCGGGCCGCTCCTCTCGGTCCACCTTGATGCTCACGAAGTAGCGATTGAGAATCTCGGCGGTTTCCGCGTCCTCGAACGACTCGTGTTCCATCACGTGGCACCAGTGACACGCGGCGTAGCCAATGCTCAGGAAGATCGGCTTGTTCTCTTCTCTGGCCTTGCGCAGCGCCTCTTCACCCCAGGGGTACCAGTCCACCGGGTTGTTGGCGTGTTGCAACAGGTATGGGCTTGACTCGCCCGCTAGTCGGTTTGACATGGAATTGTCCTTGCCGCAGCTCCATAGGTGACTGGGCAACGCCATTGTCGGCGCTCAACCTGAGCGAAGGGTGAGGCCGGCCTGAGCTGGCGCCGCGCCGGTGCTTGCGCTTCCGGCCATCTCGCGTCACAATCGCCTCAGCGTCGCAAACGACATCGTGCGCGCAACATCACACAGGAGTTCATTATGCGAACCGTTGGGAAACAAAGCGCGCAACAAAAGGTCAGATCACCCTTCGCGCTCTTTGCGTCTTTGTAGTTCGTTTTGGCCGCGCGCCGGCTGGAGGTGAAGCATGGACCTGGAAACAGTTGATCGTTTGTTGACCACTACGCGCAGTGTGCGCAGGCGGCTCGACTTTGCGCGCCCGGTGGAGCGCGAGGTCATCGAACGCTGTCTGGAGCTTGCCGTGCAGGCGCCCACCGGCTCGAATCGTCAGAACTGGCATTTCGTCGTGGTCACCGACCCGGCCAAACGCGCCGAGATCGGCCGGCTGTACCGCCAGTCGTTCGAGCTGTACGCGCAGGCGCTGCCGGCTTCGGGCGCGCGCAGCCACACCAATCCAGCCCTGGCGGCGCAGAACCGCCGTGTGCGGGATTCCGCATGGTATCTGGCCGAACACATGGGCGATGCGCCGGCGCTGGTCATCTTCTGCGTCGAAGGCCGTGTGGAAGACGCCGGCCCGATGGCCCAGGCCAGCACGTATGGCTCGATCCTGCCGGCAGCCTGGTCGTTCATGCTGGCGTTGCGCGCGCGTGGGCTGGGCGCGGCCTGGACGACGCTGCACCTGCGCTACGAGAAGGAGGTCGCCGCGCTGCTGGGCATCCCGGACACCGTGACGCAGGCCGTGCTGATGCCGGTGGCCTATTACACCGGCGATGACTTCAAGCCGGCCGAGCGATTGCCGGCCCGCGACAGGACGCACTGGAATGGCTGGTGATCTGCCGCAGGTCGTCATGTACACCGACGGCGGGTGCGATCCCAACCCCGGCCCCGGCGGCTATGGCGTCGTGTTGTTGTTTGCCGGACATCGCAAAGAGCTGTCCGGCGGCTATTGCCTGACAACCAACAACCGCATGGAGATCATGGCCGCCATCGCCGGCCTGAAGGTGCTCAATCGGCCCTGCCGCGTCACCCTCTACACCGACTCGGAATATCTGGCCAATGCCATGAGCAGGGGATGGGCGAAACGTTGGCGCGCGAATGGCTGGAGGCGCAACAAAACCGACCCGGCGCTGAACCCCGACCTGTGGCGAGAGCTGTTGGCGCTGTGCGAGCAGCATGACGTGACGTTCGTATGGCTGCGCGGCCACGCCGGCAACGCCGAGAATGAGCGCTGCGACCAACTGACCCATCAGGCGCGACGCAATCGCAACCTGCCTCCCGATCCCGGCTACCCGCCGGCGCAGAATGCCGGGCCGACGCTGTTTGGCGCAGCGCGACAGATCAGACAGTAAAGGAGATGCGGCATGGCTATCGAACCCAACCGCCCCCTGTTTCACTTCACGCCCCCCATCAACTGGATGAACGACCCCAACGGGCTGGTCTGGCACGACGGCGAGTATCACCTGTACTACCAGCACAATCCCTATGGCAAAGCCTGGGGCCACATGAGCTGGGGTCATGCTGTCAGCGCTGATCTGTTGCATTGGAAGCATTTGCCGGTTGCGCTGCTCGAAGCGCCCCGGCAGGGTTATACGATTTTCTCCGGCAGCGCGGTCGTGGATTCGCGCAACACCACCGGATTCGGGCGCGACGGCATCCCGCCGCTGGTGGCGATTTACACCGCCGACTATCATCCCGCCCGCGCGCTCCAGGATGTGCACATTGCCTACAGCCTCGACCGTGGCCGCGCGTTCACCGACTATGCCGGCAACCCGGTGTTGCGCGTCAACAGTCCCAAGTTCGGCGACCCCAAAGTGTTCTGGCATGCGCCGACCGAACGCTGGATCATGGCTGCCATTCACGGCGCAGAACAAGGCTGGGTCGATCTGTACGTCTCGTCCAACCTGAAGGATTGGGCGTTGCTCAGCGCCTTTCATGCGCCGCAGGCTGCGCCGGGCATGTGGGAATGCCCCGATCTGTTTCCGCTGCCTGCCCCGGATGGGTCAGAACGCTGGGCGCTCAAAGTCAACACAGTGCTGCCCAATCAGGGTGGCTCGGTGACGCGCTATTTTCCGGGCGAGTTTGATGGGCGCGCGTTCCACGGCGACCCATTGGCCCCTCAGATGGTCTATCCTGACGGCGACCCGATCTACGCCGAAGTGACTTACAACGAAGATCCGCAGGGCCGGCGCATCCTGGTCGGCTGGATACGCCAGACGCCCCGTGATGACCGCGCATGGACCGGGATGCAGTCCATCCCGCGCGAGGTGTCTTTGCGCGAGGTCGGCGGACAGTGGCGGATATGCCAATCGCCGATCGCCGAGATGCAAACCTTGCGCCGCGCGCATCAGGTCGTCACCCGCGCCAATCTGACCGGCGCCGCGCCGGTGTTGGCCGGCGGGCAGGCCGGGCTGGGCGCGTGGGAGATTGCCGCTCAATTCGACCCCGGCACGGCCACCGAATGCGGCGTCGAGATTCATCTCGCGCGCAATGCAACCGCCCGCGCCGGCTACTCTGCCGCGACGGGCGAACTATTCGTCGATGCGCCGGAATGCCCGCGCCTCGCCGTGCCCCTGCGTCACACGAGCGGGCCGGTGGCCCTGCGCGTGTTTGTCGATCGCGGCGTGCTGGAGGTGTTCGGCGGGGAAGGGCAGGCGACGATCAGCGCGCTGCTCGAGCCGGAGACGGCGTGTGTCGGGCTGGGTGTGTTTGCCCTGGACGGCGCGGCGCGTATGGCGACCCTGGATATCTGGGAGCTTGAGGCAACTCTTCCTCATGAATGACACAGACTTTCTCGACATTGCCCCGGTTCCGGGGCCGGCCTATCGCATTGTCACGCGCCGGCTGGTGTTGCGTTGCTGGCAGCCACAGGACGCGCCGGCGCTCAAGGCAGCCATCGACATCAGCCGGGAGCATCTTGCGCCGTGGATGCCCTGGGCGCGCGGCGATCCGGCTGACCTGCAGGCCACCATCGCCCTGCTTCGCGCCTGGCGCGCCAGGTTTGATCTGGGGCAGGATTTCGTCTATGGCATCTTCAACCGCGATGAGGCGCAGGTTATCGGCAGCACCGGCCTGCACGCTCGTGTCGGTTCGGATGCGCGCGAGATCGGCTACTGGGTTCACGTTGACCATATCGGGCGCGGCTATGCCACCGAGGCGGCGGCGGCGCTCACACGGGTCGGATTCGAGATTGATCGTGTCTCGCGCATCGATATCCGGGTGGCTGTGGGCAACGAGCGCAGCGCGAACGTGCCACGCAAGCTCGCGTACACGCGCGAGGCGACGTTGCGCCGGCGCGACCCTGCGCCAGATGGCGCGCTGCGCGACATGATGCTGTGGACGATGCTGGCCGACGAATACCCCGGCAGTCCGGCGGCTTCGGCGGACATCGAGGCGTATGACGCCGCCGGCCGGCGCATTCTGTAAATCGGGCGCTCTCCTCTTCTGAAGCATTCGCGTTCATTCGCGTTCATTCGCGGTAACCGGGCCGGGTCGCCAAAGTCGCAGTTTCAACCACCTGACGGGGCAGTTGCCGGAAGCGCATCCCTGCGGAACACATTTTCCAGCAGGGGCAATTTGCCTGCGCACGTGATCCCGCGACTGCGGCTTGCATCTGCAAAGTTGCGGGCCACATGAAGCAAAGCCGGCCTGCGCTGGCTATAGGGGCGTTGCGCGCAGGCAGAATTGTAGGGCAAGCCGCCGGGCTTGCCTGCGGCGCACCCGCCTGCTTTGAAAACCGATTCCTCTGGGATAAAACGAGCTTTCCTTGCGCCCCGCCGTGTCCGGTGTGCGACAATGCGTTTCCAGGCAGACACGCCGTGAACGAGTATGGCCGACATTCACGATGCCCCGCTCCCTTCTCAAAAACGCCGGCTGCGGATTGGCCTGCTGATCTCGCGGCTCGATCGCGGCTTTCATCGCGCGGCCTGGCTCAGCGTCGCCGAGACCGCCACCCGGCACGGCGTTGACGTAGTGTGTTTTGACGGCGGCGTCCTGGCCCCGGACGACGAACTCGCCCGCAAGAGCAACACGCTCTATGACCTCATCAGCCCGCAGACAATGGACGGTCTGCTGGTCTGGTCGAGCTGTCTGGACTGGTCGGTGCAGCCCGGCGCCATGCAGGCATTCTGTGAACGTTTTCGCCCCCTGCCGCTGGTCAGCATTGGCCGGGTGCTCAGCGGTTTCCCCTCAGTGGTGGTGGACAACTATCAGGGCATGCGCGAGGCAGTGACGCACCTGATCCAGGCGCACGGCTACCGGCAGATCGCGTTTCTGCGCGGGCCGGCCGGCAATTACGAAGAAGTGCTGCGCCATCAGGCGTATGTCGATGCTTTGCGCGCGCATGGCATCCCCCTCGACCCGCGATTGATTTCCGCGCACACCACCTGGGAGCGCGCCGATGGGGCGGCAATGATTCATCTGCTGCTCGACGAGCGCGGCCTGCGGCCGGGCTGCGACTTTCGCGCGCTGGTTTCCGTGGGTGATGACATGGCCTGCGGCGCGATAGAGGCGCTGTTGGCGCGCGGCGTGCGCGTGCCCGATGATGTTGCCGTCATCGGTTTCAACGACGATCTTGAAGGGCGCGCCATGCTGCCCTCGCTGACGACGGTGCGCCAGCCCGTGTCCCGCATTGCGGCCTGCGCCACAGAAATGCTGCTGGCTCTGTTGCGCGGCGAGCCGGCGCCTGAGCAGACTGTCCTGCCGCTGAAGCTTGTCATTCGTCAGTCCTGCGGGTGTGTGTCCCCGACCCTCTCGCCTGCCGCCGACGACACGGCTGCGCCAGAGGATGCCCGCGACGCGCTGCCATCGGCCTGGCTTGCCAGAGCCGCCGAAGTCTTCTTGCAGGCCGCCGCGTCTGACGGTTGCGCGGATTTCAGCGCATTCCTGACGCTGTTCAACGAGGCGTTGCGTCACACAGCGGCTGCCGGCGGCGATGTGCTGGCCTGGCGCGCGCCGTTGCTTGACTGGGGCCGTCGCGCCGCCCTGGGTCTGTCTGCCGCGTCGCAGCGCCTGAGTGTCGAAGACGCGCTCGACCAGGCCCAGGCGCTGATAGCTGAAATCGCGGTGCAGGCTGAACGCTATCGCAGTTATCAGGCCGAGCGGGAAGCGCATCACCTGAGCCAGGCCAGTCAGAGTCTGGCGACTGCCGCCGATGTGCCCAGCGTGCTCGACATGATGGCGCAGGAACTGCCCCGCGCCGGCGTCAGGAGCTGCTACCTGTCATTGCACGCAAACCCTGCCGCTCCTGCTGAGTTGGCGCGGCTGGTGCTGGCCTACACTGGCGCAGGCCGGCTGACCCTGCCGGAAGGTGGTCTTACCTTTCCAGCTCAGTCGCTCATCCCGCCTGAGCTGTGGGCCGAGCAGGGCATGCCTCCGCTGCTGGCGCTGCCGCTCTATTTCCGCGAACGCGCCCTGGGCTTTGCGCTTTTTGAGTTGCGCGCAGGCGCGCTGGCCGGCAGCGAGACGCTGCGCCAGCAGGTCAGTGGCGCGCTGGAGGGCGCATTGCTGCGCGAAGACCTGGCGCGCGCCTGGCAGCAGGCCGAGCAGGCCAATCAGCTCAAAAGCCGTTTTCTGGCGATGGTCAGCCACGAGTTGCGCACGCCGCTCAGCCTGATTGTCGGTACTACCGAGATGCTCCAGCGCGAAAGCGCCGCCGACAGGCAGGCGCATGATCACACGTGGCGGCGCGATCTGGCGCGCATTCACGCCGCCGCGCAGCATCTCAGCCGGCTGATCGGTGATGTGCTCGACCTCGCCAGCAGTCAGGTGGGTGAACTGCGCCTTGCCTGCGAGGCGCTGCGGCTCGACAGCGTGCTTAACGAGGCCGCCATGCTGGCTGAACCGATGGCCACTGTAAAAGGGCTTGTCTGGGCGTACCATGCGCCCGCCGGCCCCCTGTACGTGTGGGGCGATCGCAAGCGTCTCCAGCAGGTCATCCTCAATCTGGTCAGCAACGCGGTCAAGTTCACGCAGCAGGGGTTTGTCACCCTGTGGGTCGAACAGGGCAAAAACCAGGTCATGATTGCCGTCAGCGACACCGGCATTGGCGTGCCGCTGGCCGAGCAGGAGATCATCTTTGACGAATTCCGCCAGACCGAGCGCAGCGCCCGGCGCGGCTATGGCGGGATGGGGCTGGGGCTTGCTATCAGCAAGCGACTGGTCGAATTGCACGGCGGCCAGATCGGCGTGATCTCGTCGGGCGCGGACGGCACCGGCTCGACGTTCTTCTTCACTCTGCCGCTGATGCCGGAAGAGCCCACAGCGCCAGCCTCGCTGCAGAACCGCGCCGGCGCGGTTCTGGTGCTCACCGAGCACAGCGATTCCGGCGCGCGTGTGCGTCAGCATCTTGCCCGCCGGGGATATACGGTCGAGACGCTGGTTGTGACGCCGGAGATGGACTGGCTCTCTCAGGTGCTGGCGGCCCCGCCGGGGGCGATCGTGCTGGACGCCGAGCCAGCCGCCGAGCAGGGCTGGCAGCTCGTTCAGGCCCTGAAGCACAACCCGGTCACCTGCGACATCCCGGTGATCTTCTACAGCCTGTCGGCGGAAAGTGGCGCCGGCAGCCTGTTCATGGTGGACTATCTTGGCAAGCCGGTGAGTGAAGAGGCGCTGGCGCAGGCCCTGCAGCGCCACCAGATCGCCGATGAATCCGGCAAGCGGCGCACCATCCTGATCGTGGAGGACGACCCCGATATCCAGGAACTGCACGCCCGCATTGTGCGCGCTCACATGCGGGGGTGTCGCGTCATTCGTGTCAGCAACGGCGCCGAGGCGCTGGGCGTCATGTCCACCACCACCCCCGATCTGGTCCTGCTCGACCTGATGATGCCGCAGATGGATGGCTTTGCCGTGCTGGAGCGCATGCGTCAGGATCGCCGGCTGTGCGCTGTGCCGGTCATTGTGCTGACGGCGCAGATGTTGAGCGGCGCTGAGATGGCGCGCCTGCAGCGCGGTGTGGTGGCTGTGCTGCGCAAGGAATTGTTCTCCGAGGCCGAAGTGCTGGCCCAGGTGGAGGCGGCCCTGACGCACAGCAAACGGCTGGGCGGCGAGGCGCAGCGCATTGCACGTCTGGCGATGGCGTACATTCACGAGCACTACGCTGAGCCTGTCTCCAGGGAAACGCTGGCGGCGGTGGTGGGCGTCAGCGAACGTTACCTGACCCGCTGTTTCAAACAGGAGACGGGCATCACGCCGGTGGTCTATCTCAACCGCTATCGCGTGCGCCAGGCGTGCCGCCTGCTGGAGGCCGGCGAGATCAGTGTGACCGAAGTCGCCATGGCCTGTGGTTTTGGCGATAGCACCTATTTCGGCAAAGTCTTTCGCGCGGAAACGGGGGTTTCACCGCGCGCCTGGCAGCGCGGCTTGCGCGCAACGCCGGCAACGCAGGTCAACCCGCCGGTAAAGTAGGGCAAGCCGCCAGGCTTGCCTCAGGCCGCCGGGCTTGTCGCAAGTCGGACTGAATCCAATCTGACGAATTCACGTTCCAATTCTGCGAGACAGCGCCGGCCTGCCCTGCCACAATCCTCAGCACAGAAGACTCTCACCGCGCCGGCTCTACTCGGCGCGGCGCTCCTGATCCTTGTCATGGCCGCGTATTGTCTGATCGGAGAGACCGATTCATTCATTGCCATGCTGCTGGCGCGCTTTGCCCAGGCGCGCGGGTTGCAGCCGGTTCAGGCGCAGGCCGGCGAGGAAGTCTGCGCGCTGGCGCGCCAACTGCATCCTGCGGTGATTGTGCTGGACGGCGAGCTGCCCGGCGCGCTGCGTGGCTGGGAGGCGGCGTCTCAGATGCGCGCCGATCCTGATCTGGCCGGCATCCCCATCATTTCCTGTTCCTGGCTGAACGAGCCTGACGCGCGCGCGCTGATTGCGCGGGCCGTTGCGTATTTGCAGAAACCAGAGCTGCACTATGACGATTTCACGGCTGCGCTGCGCCTGGCAGAGCAAATGTCCTCTGAGGCCGGCCCGCAGCGCGACACCGCCGACTGTCCATCCCCGCTGACCTGAAGGAGATTCCATGTCCGAGCAAACCGCCGATCTGCCCATCAAGCCCGCGCGCGCCAGTGTCTGGTCCGCCATCTTTCGCGCCCGTGAGACCAGCGTGTTCATCGCGCTGATTGCGCTGGTCGTCGTCATGTCGTTTGCCAGCCCGTACTTTCTGACCTCGGAAAACATCTTCAACGTGTTGCGCAACATGTCCACCATCAGCATCATCGCAATCGGCATGACGATGGTCATCATCACCGGCGGGATCGATCTGTCGGTCGGGTCGGTGCTGGCGATGTCGGCCATGATGACAGCGCGCCTGATGGTGGAATTCGGCCTTGACCCCCGGCTGGCGCTTGTGGTTGGCCTGTTGTTTGGCGCGCTGGCCGGCCTGGTGAACGGCCTCATCATCACCAAAGTGCAGGTCAACCCCTTCATTACCACCATGGGCATGATGAGCATCGGGCGCGGCCTGACCTATCTGCTGGCGAGCGGATTGCGCGGCACCGTCGCCAGCAACATCCCCATGCGCGATCCGGGCCTGAATTTTCTGGGGGGCGGCTATATCGGGCCGGTGCCGTTCCCGGTGATCGAAATGGCTGTTCTGGTCATCGTGGCAAGCCTGTTTCTCGCCAACACCGTGCTGGGCCGTCAGATTTACGCTGTCGGCAGCAACGAACAGGCGGCCCGCTTGTCCGGCGTAGATGTGGATCGCGTGCGCCTGTTCTGCTACACCCTGACCGGCCTGCTGGCTGCCTTTGCCGGTGTGATGACGGCCGGCCTGCTTTCCAACGCCGCCACGAACGCCGGCCTCGGCACCGAGCTGGACGTGATCGCCGCCGCTGTGATCGGCGGGGCCAGCCTGGCCGGCGGCCAGGGCACCGTGTACGGCGCTGTGATTGGCGCGGCCATTATGGCCGTGCTTCGCAATGCCTTTGTGTTGCTGGGTTTGCCCGCCTATATGCAGACGATCAGCATCGGCGTTGTCATCATTCTGGCTGTGGCGCTCGATCGTCTGCGCCGGCGGGGCCAGACCGTGTAAGTCGGGAAGCCAGGGAGGTGATCTATCGTAGTGCTACGCGCATAGTGATCAATTCGGATTTGTGTTCGACACGTCAACTCTTCAGTCACTTTTAAGGAGCGCTTTTTAAGGAGGAACCATGAAGGTCAATCGTTTGTTGTCTGTATCGATGGCGCTGGCAGCCCTGCTGGCTGCGTGCGCCGCGCCCGCCCGACCTGCCGCGCCTACAGCCGCCCCTGCCGAGCCGACTCAGGCCCCGGCTGCCGCTGCGCCCAAAGAGATGTGCACGCCTGCCGACGAAGGAACGATCAAGCCGGTCGATCAGAAGCCAGACAGGCCGATGAAGATTGCCGTGCTCGGTCTGGAGAACAATCCGTTCTGGATTCCGGTCAAGGAAGGCGCGCTGAAGGCGGCCGAGGAACTCAAACCCTATGGCGTGGCGGTGGAGTGGATCGTGCCCGGTGATCAGCACACCAGCGAAGTGTTCGGCCAGGCGATCGAGTCGGCGATTGTCCAGAAGTATGACGCCATTGCCACTGTGGCCGGTGACGCCGGCATGGTGCCCTTCATCAATCGCGCCGTTGACGCCGGCATCCCTGTCGCCACCTTCAACTCCGAAACCGCCGAGCCGAACAAGCGCCTGTTCTTCGTGGGCGCAGACCTGTACCTGCAGGGGCAGACCGCCGGCAAGGCCATGGCCGAAGCCATCGGCGGCAAGGGCAAAGTGGCGATCATCACCGGCTTCTTCGCCGTCGAAGCGCACGAGCTGCGCCGCAAGGGCTTTGAGGATTACATCAAGCAGAATTACCCCGACATCACCATCCTGTCGCCAGTGGAGAACCAGGACAAGGCCGACATCGCCTTCTCGCAGGCCAGGGACTTCATGACTGCCAACCCCGACCTGGCCGGCATCTATGTCACCGCCGGCGGCCCGTTTGGCGCGGCCAAGGCTGTGGAAGAAGCCGGCATGACCGGCAAAGTCAAGGTCATCTCCTTCGACTTTGTGGACGAGACGATGGAGTATGTGAAGAAGGGCGTCATCTCCGCCACAATCGGTCAAGACCCCTTCGCCCAGGGCCATGATCCGGCCATCCGCCTGTACAACTACCTGGTGGGCAAGGTGCAGCCGGAATGCGTCAAGCTGGTCACGCGCTCCGATCTGGTCACGAAGGACAACATCGATCAGTTCTGGAAGCCCAGCCAGTAAGTCGATTCGCTTTGCTGTGGGCCGGCCTTTGCGCCGGCCCGCAGCGCCCGCGCGTATCCCGCTCAATCTCAACGTGGTGGCCCCTATGTCAGACAACTCCGACGTGCTGTTGCAGGTGATTGGCGTTTCCAAACGCTTCGGCGGCGTGCAGGCCCTGCGCGACGTGCGACTGGAGGTGCGCGCCGGCGAGGTGCACGCGCTGATGGGCGAGAACGGCGCGGGAAAGACCACGCTCATCAACATTCTGGGCGGCATCGTCCCGCGCGACAGCGGGCGCGTGATCTTTCGCGGCCGGGAAGTCGTCTTCAACACGCCGGCTGAATCGCAACATGCCGGCATCGCCATCATCCATCAGGAGCTGGCCACCATCCCCGCCCTCAGTGTGATGGAGAACATCCACATGGGCCGCATGGAAGCGCGCGGCGGATGGATCAACTGGCGCGCGATGGAGGATGCCGCTCGCAAAGTGACCGATCTGGTAGGGCTGGATGTCTCTCCGCGCGCCATCGTGGGCGATCTGACCATTTCGCAGCGCCAGCTTGTCGAGATCGCCAAAGCCCTCGCCGCCGACGCCCGGCTTGTCATCATGGACGAGCCGAACTCCTCGCTGACCGAACGCGAGACCGAGCGGCTGTTCGAGGTCATTGCCCGTCTGAAACGGCAGGGCGTCGCCATCATCTATGTGTCGCATCGCATTGAGGAAGTGCTGCGGATTGCGGATCGCATCACCACGTTCCGCGATGGCCGCTATGTCGGCACAATTGATCGCGTGGAGGCCAGCGTCGGCCGGATCATCAACATGATGGTGGGCCGTGATCTGGCGAACCTGACGCGCCGCCCGTCTGCCGGCAGCGACGCGCCGCTGCTCGAAGTGCGTAACCTCTCGCGGCGCGGCAAGCCTAATCTGCAGAACATCAGCTTCACCCTGCGCCGGGGCGAGATTCTGGGCTTTGCCGGCCTGGTCGGCGCAGGCCGCAGCGAAACCGCGCGCGCCATTTTCGGCGCCGATCCGATTGACGCCGGCGAGATTCTGCTCGAAGGCCGACCGGTTCGTTTTCGCTCGCCCAGAGAAGCCATTGCCCACGGCGTGGGCATGGTGCCCGAAGAGCGCAAGCGACTGGGCCTGTTCACGAACATGCCGGTGCGCTACAACATCGGGCTGGCCAGTCTGCCGGCTCGTTCGCCCGCCGGCATTGTGCAGCACGCCAGCGAGCGCAGCCTGGCCGAGGAATTTGTCCGCAAACTTTCCATCAAACTCAGCTCCATTGATGCGCCGGTTAAAAGCCTGAGCGGCGGCAACCAGCAGAAGACTGTGCTGGCCCGCTGGCTGGCTACTCATCCACGCGTGCTGATCCTCGATGAGCCAACGCATGGCGTCGATGTCGGCGCGAAGGCCGACATTTACCACCTTATGCGCGATCTGGCCGCCGAGGGCATTGGCATCATTCTCATTTCTTCCGAATTGCCCGAAATCCTGAACATGAGCGACCGCATCGTGGTGATGTGGCAGGGGCGCATTACCGGCATTCTGGACGGTCAGACGGCCACCGAAGAGCAGGTGATGGCGTATGCCACCGGCATGGCTGGCCAGGGAGGATGACGACGATGGATGCGCTCATGCCCTGCGCCGCAACCCGCGCCGATTTTCACGGTTGGCCGGCGGCTTTTCTCACCAACAGCCTGCTGCGCGTGGCAGCCGTCCCCGACATTGGCGGCCGTCTGATGGCCTGTGATCTGGGCGATTTTCCTTTTTTGTTTGTCGATCCGCAGCTGGCCGGCAAATTGTTCAGCCCCGCCGAGAATCAGGGCGATGGCTCGCTGGCCGCGTGGAAGAATTACGGCGGCGACAAAACCTGGCCGGCGCCGCAGGGCTGGGATGGCCCGCATCAGTGGCCCGGCCCGCCCGATCCCATCCTGGACACCGGTCGCTACAGCCTGGCCGAGCTGGCTGCAGACGGTCGCGCTGCGTGGCTGAGCATGGTCAGCCCGCCTGGGTCTCCTACCGGCGTGCAGATCACCCGCCGCGTCGCCATTGTCGCCGGCGCCAGCCGCGTGCAGTTGCGCCTGACCTTCACCAATATCGCCCGCCATCCGATTCGCTGGAGCATCTGGGATGTCGCGCAGTTGCGCGCCGATCGCCCCGGCCCGGATGGCCGCCCGACGTGGGAGTCGGCCTGCGTGGTCACTGCGCCGGTCAATTCGCAGTCGCGCTTTGCGCGCGGTTACAACGTGATGTTTGGCGCCCCCGACAATCCGCAATGGCAGGTGGAGGATGGTTTGTTTGTCGCGCGCTATCAGTTCGAGATCGGCAAGGTTGGCCTCGACAGCCGCGCCGGCTGGATCGCCTTTGCCAACACTGCCGCCGGCTATGCCTTTGCCGAGCGTTTCGCCGTCGAGTCAGGGGCCGATTATCCCGACGCCGGCGCCGACATCGAATGCTGGACGGTGGGGCGCGGTCAGGTTGCCACGTTGTCATACGACGAACACAGCGGGCCTTTTCTGATGGAGACGGAGGTGCTTAGCCCGTTCCACACCATTGCGCCGGGAGAATCAGCCAGCTTTGACATTGAGTGGGGGCTGTGCCGCTGCGACGGGCCGGTGGTCGAGGTCAATGAGGCCGGCTGTGTGACGCGCCCCCTGACCATTCGCCTGCGTGAAGGCCGCGCCGATATCAGCGGCGCGTTTGGCGTGTTTGACATGGGCCACCTTGAGTTGAGCTGGTTGAACGACGCCGGCGCGGCGCTGGCCGGCGAGGTGTTGCAGCCGGTTACCCCGCTGGCGCTGGCGCGCGTGGCGCGTCAGACATCCGCGCCGGCCTCTGCCGTCGCTGCGCGGCTCGATGTGGTGACGCAGGCCGGCGGGCGGCGCGCGCTTGCCTCGGCGCATCTTGCTCAGGCAGACGTGAATCAGCATTGAATCGGTAAGGAGGAAACAACGATGAACGCCCGTGAGCGCGTCCTGCTTGCGCTCAATCACAAGGAACCCGATCGCGTGCCCTACGATCTGGGCGGCACAGTCGTGACCGGCATCCATCACAAAGCCTACACCGGCTGGCGTCAGGCGCTCGGTCTCCCGCCGCGCGAGGTGAAGATCATCGACATGATCCAGCAGCTTGCGCAGGTGGACGACGACATGATGGATCGCCTCGGCGTGGACATGCGCAATATCTCCCCGCGCTCCTCGGCCAGCTTCCAGATCACCGTTGGCGACATGGGTGATTACACGTATTTCCACGACGAATGGAAGATCGGCTGGCGCTCGCCAAAGGATGGCGGGTTGTACTACGACATGTTCGATCACCCGCTGCGCGGCGAGATCACCATCGAGGATGTGGACAAATTCCCCATGCCCGATCCACTGGATCCGGCCCGCTTCGTCGGCCTGCGCGAAGCCGCGCTGCGCGTGCGCGATGTGGAGCAGCGCGCGGTGGTGTTCGGCAACATCTCGGCCGGCATCTTCGAGATGCTGACATGGCTGCGCGGTTACTCGGACGCCTACGCCGACTGGGGCGAAAGCTCGCCGGCTGCCCTGCGTATCATGGATCGCATGCTGCAGATACAGCTTGCCTTCTGGGAGAAGGCGCTTGATCTGGTGGGCGATGTGATCGACGTGGCGCAGATTGCTGACGACATCGCCGGCCAGGACGGCCCGCTGATCTCGCCGCGCAGTTATCGCCGGCTGCTGAAGCCGCTGCACAAGGAGCTGTGCGATTTTATCCACGCCCGCACCGGCGCCAAAATCTTCATGCATTCGTGCGGCGCGATCCGCTCCTTCATCCCCGACTTCATCGAGATCGGCATTGACATCATCAACCCCGTGCAGGTCAGCGCGGCCGGCATGGATTCGGCAGAACTGAAGCGCGAGTTCGGCAAAGACATTGTCTTCTGGGGCGGCGGCGTGGACACCCAGCGTGTGCTCGGCACAGGCTCGCCCGATGACGTGCGCGCCGAGGTGCGCCGCCGACTCGATGATCTGATGCCGGGCGGCGGCTTTGTCTTCAACACAGTGCACAACATTCAGGGCAACGTGCCGGTTGAGAATCTCATGGCGATGTGGGAAACCGTTCAGGAGCACGGCCGCTATCGGTAGGTTTTTCAGGTTCTTAAGGTCTGTAAGGTTCTTAAGGTTATTAAGGTTCTTGAGGTTTGTAGGTTGTTGATCTGTTTTCAGGTTCAATCAGGTGAAGCGCTATGGCAGTGAATGTGGATGTTCAAAGACAGCGCAAGCTCAGCGATTACAGTCTGTTGAGCGAGCAGGGCCGGCTGGCCGTCGAGCGCGGGCTGGCAGACGCCAAATGGTATCTGCCGCCCGTGCCCAGGGACAAGATGCAGGAATTGCTGCAGCGCCGCGACTGGCCGGCGCTGCGCGACACCATCCTGTGGTTCGCGCTGTTGTTCGGTTCAGGCGCCGCCGGCGCGGCGTTGTGGGGCACGCCGTGGGCCGTCATCCCCTTCGCCATCTACGGCGTGATCTACGCCTCTTCCTCGGATTCACGCTGGCACGAGTCGTCTCATGGCACGCCGTTCAAGACGGACTGGATGAACAACGCGCTCTATGAGATCGCCTCGTTCATGGTGCTGCGCGAGTCGATCGTGTGGCGCTGGAGCCATGCCCGCCACCATAGCGACACCATCATCGTGGGCCGCGACGCGGAAATTGTGCGCCAGCGCCCCCTGTCGCTGTTTGGGCTGGCGCTGAAGTTCTTTAACATTCCCACCTTCTTCAAGTACTTCGAGAGCATCATCCGCCACGCCCTGGGACGGGTGACCGCCGAGGAGCGCACCTTCATCCCCGAATCCGAATTCGGCAAGCTCTTCACGCGCGCGCGCATTTACACGGCGATCTACGCCGGCGTCATTGCGCTGGCGATCGGCATGGGCAGCGTCCTGCCGCTGATGTTCATCGGCCTGCCCAACCTGTATGGCGCGTGGCTGATGCTGGTGTATGGATTGACGCAGCACGCCGGCCTGGCCGAAGACGTGCTCGACCACCGGCTGAACACGCGCACGGTGCTGATGAATCCCATCAACCGTTATCTGTACTGGAACATGGGCTATCACATCGAGCACCACATGTTCCCGATGGTGCCCTATTACAACCTGCCGAAGCTGCACGAGCTGGTCAAGCCGTATATGCCGCCAGTGTATAACGGCCTGATCGAGGCGTATCGCGAGATCATCCCCACGCTGCTGCGCGTGGCCAAAGACCCGACCTATTATCTCGTCCGCCCTGTGCCGCCGACGCCGCCCGAGGCGCACGCGCCGCACACCGCTCCAGTGGTCACCTCCAGCGCCGCGCCCGACGCAGAAGGGTGGGTGGATGTGTGCGATCTTGGCCAGCTTCTGCCCGGCGAGGCGTTGCGCTTTGAGCATCAGGGCAACTCCTATGCCATCTATCGCACGCAGATCGGCCAGTTGTTCGCCTCGGATGGCAAGTGCACGCACGGCAATGCCCATCTTGCAGATGGCTTTCTGGAAGGCGCCTGCATCGAGTGCCCCAAACACAACGGCCGCTTTGACATCCGCACCGGCGCGGTGCTCCGCTCGCCGCCGCGGGTGGGGCTGAAGACCTATGCGGCCCGCGAACACAACGGCAAAATCCAGATGAAGGTGGGCTGAGGTGAGCGCGGCACTGCACGCTTCCGATGGCAGCGCCCACCCGCCGCGCATGGAGATTTTCCAGGCCACGTGGGCCATGCGCGATCTGCCGGGACAGGCTGCACCGTTTGATCTGCCCGCCGCTGTCGCCTGGACGCGCGAGGCCGGCTTCTCCGGCATGTTGCACTGGGCCGAAACGCCCGACGATCTGGCTGACGTGGAGGTTATCCGGCGCGCCGGCCTGCTAACGGGCGTCGGCTTTCCTGTGCGCAGCATGGAGATGGCCGAGCGCATCATCTATGACGCGCTCGGCCTCGGCGTCAGCTTCCTCAACGCGCAGGTCTATGACGCCTTCGCCACTGATGAGGACGCCGTCGCGCGCATAGAGGCGCTCTACGCGCTGTCTGACGCGCGCGGTATTCCCCTGTTCATCGAGACCCATCGCGGCATGGTGACGCAGGACCTGCTGCGCACGCTGGCCTATGCGCGCCGGCTGCCGCGCATCCGGTTCACGCTCGACGCCTCGCACTATGTGCTGGCCGGCGAGATCACCCGGCCCGATCAGTCCCCGCGCTTCAACGCGGCGCTGGCCGAAATCATCGCCCGCAGCGCCTCGATTCACGCGCGCGTGTCCAACGGCGAGCAGGTTCAGGTTGATCTGCTGAACGAGGATGACCCGCTGGCCCGTCCGTTCATCGGCTGGTGGATGGCGGCTTTCGAGCAATGGCTGTCTGTCGCCGCTCCCGGCGCGTTCTTTCCGTTTGTGTGCGAGCTGGGTCCGCGTCCGTATTCGATCGCCGCGCCGGCCACTTTGGCCGTCCTGCGCGGCGCCGAGCTCTCTGATCGCCTGGCGCAGGCCCTGCTGTTGAAGCGCATTGCGGAGCGGATTCGGGCGCGCGTTTGTGCGACAATGCCTGCTCATACCCAATCCGCATAAAAAGTGAGACCCAACGATGTCAGACTACACCCCAAAACCCGAGCACAAGTTCACCTTTGGTCTGTGGACGGTGGGCAATCCCGGCGCAGACCCTTTCGGCAGCGCCGTTCGCAACCGGCTCTCGCCTGTCGAAATCGTTCATGTGTTGGCTGAAGTTGGCGCGTATGGCGTCAACCTTCACGACAATGATCTGGTGCCGATTGACGCCACGCCGGCCGAGCGCGATCGCATCGTGGCCGATTTCAAGCGCGCCCTGGCCGACACCGGCCTGGTTGTCCCGATGGCGACCACCAACCTGTTCAGCGATCCTGTCTTCAAGGATGGCGCCTTCACGTCCAATGATCCCAAAGTGCGCGCCTATGCCCTCAGCAAGACCATGCGCGCGATTGATCTGGGCGTCGAACTCGGCGCGCGCATCTATGTCTTCTGGGGCGGGCGCGAAGGCATTGAGACTGACGCCGCCAGGAATCCCCTCGAAGGCTTGAAGCGCATGCGCGAGGCGCTGAACTTCCTGTGCGAGTACAGCATGGATCAGGGCTACGATCTCAAGTTCGCGCTGGAAGCCAAGCCCAACGAGCCGCGCGGCGATATTTATCTGCCCACCACCGGCCACATGCTGGCCTTCATCGCCACGCTCGATCATCCGCAGATGGTCGGCGTCAACCCGGAGCTGGCCCACGAACACATGGCCGGCCTGAACTTCATGCACGGCGTCGCGCAGGCCTGGGATGCCGGCAAGCTCTTCCACATCGACCTGAACGACCAGAACTTCTGTCGTTACGACCAGGACTTTCGCTTCGGCTCCCACAACTGGAAGCAGGCTTTCTTCCTTGTCAAGTTCCTGGAGGATGTCGGCTATGCCGGCCCGCGCCACTTCGATTCGCACGCCTATCGCACCGAGGACGCCGAGGGCGTGAAGGACTTTGCGCGCGGCAGCATGAGGAGCTACCTCATCCTGAAGGAAAAGGCGGCCCGTTTCAACGCCGACCCGGAGATTCAGGCCCTGCTGGCCGAGATCAACGCCGACGATGGCAGCATGGCTGCTTTCCAGGGCGCGTACAGCCGCGAGAAGGCTGCTGCGCTCAAGGCGTATCCCTTCGACCGCCCCGCCCTGGGCGCGCGCGGATTGAAGTACGAGCGTCTGGATCAGTTGACCTTCGATCTGTTGCTGGGCGCGCGATAGAGCCGGCGTTGTATTTCCTGCTCCGCGACTTTAGTCGCGGGGCAGACAAGCCGGTTACACAGCCGCGCCACGCGCCATCTGCCGCTATGCCGCGTGATAGACTGGCCCCGCATGAAACCCGATCCGGCGTTGCGCGGCCTGGCAGTGCGCCGTTGCCGGCAGAACGCCTTGCTGTGCGTTGCCCTGTTCATTGTGGCTCTGGCGGCCTGCTCCAGCGACGACCCGCCACCGCCCGAACCCGGCGCGACCGCTTCGTTTACCCCTGTTGTGGCGCTGGCGACGCCATCCAGCGCGCCCCCTGAGCCGACGGCAGCGCCCACCGAAACGCCGGCCCCAACCCCCACGCCCGATCCACTGCGGCTGGTTCGCGCCGGCCGGCGGGCCGCGTTCAACGGCGATGACAAAACGGCCATTGCCCTGTATCAGCAGGCGTTGGCCGAGTTGCCGCCTGCGCAGAGCGAGGCCCGCGCGCAGGCCAGTCTCGATCTGGCCGTCAGTCACCTCAGCGCCGGTGATCCCGCCGGCGCGCTCGACGCGCTTGAGCCTGCGCTGGCGCAAGCGGACAGCGCAGCCGATGCCCGTGTGCTGATGGGCCGCGCGGCGACGCTGTTGGGCGACCGGCCTGCCGCTGCCGAGCATTACGCCGCCGCGCTGGCCGCCCCCACCGTCATTTCTCCCTATCTCAATCTGTGGCTGGGCGATGTGTATCTGGCGCTCAATCAGCCGGTGAGCGCCGTCGCGTCCTATCAACAGGCGGTGGACGGCGCGGCCTTTGTGGGGCAGGAAGTGGGATGGCGCGAAAAGCTGGCCCTGGCGTATCAATTGTCCGGCCAGTATCAGCCGGCGCTGGAGCAGTACGAAGCAATTCTGGCTGTGTCGCAGATCCCGTCGTACCGCGCGCGCATCGCCTGGGAGTCAGCTCAGGTGCTGTTGGCGATGGGGCGCGCGCCCGAAGCCTTTCAGCGGATGCGCGAGGTGATGAACACTGCTCCAAAGACGGCGGCTGCTTTCAGCGCGTTGAAGGCGCTGCTCGACGCCGGCCAGCCGGTCGATGAGGTGCAGCGCGGCGTGATTGGCTATTACAACGGCGCGCACGAAGCCGCGCGCGAGGCGTTCCGGCGCGCGATTCGCAACGACAGCCGGCTGAACGAAATCCGTTACTGGGCTGCTCTCAACTACATCGCGCTGCGCAGTCCGGCCGACGCTTTTCGCAATCTCGACCAGATCATCGCCGGCGGGCCGGATGCGGATCGCTATGGCGATGCGCTGATGAAGAAAGGAGAGTTGCAGGCCGATCTGGGCAATTACGAGGACGCCGCCGCAACGTATCGCCGATTGGCGGCCAGCGCGCCGGCAGACCCGCAGGCCGCGCAGGCATTGTTGCGTGTGGGCCGCGCCTTTGATCGCTACGGGCAGATTGAGCAGGCCGCCGGCGCCTACCTCGCCGCGCAGGCAACCTATCCAGGTGCCGAAACCGCCGCCGAGGCGCTGACGCGCGGCGCGATCGCGCTGTATCGCCTGGGGCGTTACACAGAGGCGATCAGCGCCACGCGCAAGTTGCTGTCGCTGTATCCATCCGATAAGTTTGCGCCGCTGGGGCAGCTCTGGCTGGGCAAGGCGCAGATCGGCGCCGGCGAGGTGGTCAGCGGGCAGATCACCCTGCGCGCGCTGGCCGAAGCGCGTCCCGATGACTATGAAGGGACGCGCGCCGCCGAGATGCTTGGCGGCGCGACGGCGCCCCTGTCTCTGCCGCACGGGCCGGCGCAAATCGTCTTTGACGCCCGCGAGCAGGACGAAGCCGAGCAATGGTTGCGCGGCTGGCTGGGCATCAGCGAGACGGTGGCGATTCGTTCGCCCGGGCCGGCTCTGCAAGCCGACCCGCGCTTTCGGCGCGGCAACGCGCTGTGGCGACTGGGGTTCAAGTCCGAGGCGCGCGAGGAGTTCGAGGCGTTGCGCGCCGCCTGCAGCCGCGACGCGCTGGCGACCTATCAACTGGCGCTGCACTACCGTGATATCGGGCTGTATCGCCCGTCCATCAGCGCGGCGGACACGCTGATGCGCCTGTCGCCGGCCGGAATTCCATCCAACCTGCCGCCTTTTCTTGCCCGCCTGCTCTACCCGCAGTACTACCCCGACCTCGTTGGCGCACACGCGCAGGAGTTCGGCCACGACCCGTTGTTGCTCTATGCGCTCATCCGGCAGGAGAGTCTGTTCGAGCCGTTCGCCGCTTCGTTCGCCTCGGCGTATGGGCTGATGCAGGTGATTCCGCCGACAGGCCGCGAGATTCACGGCGATCTGGCGTGGCCGGACAACTACATCGAGCGCGATCTGACCCGCCCATTCGTCAGCGTGCGTTTCGGCGCGTACTATCTGGCGAAGCAATTGCGCTTCCTCAACGGGGACTTGTACGCGGCGCTGGCGGCGTATAACGGCGGGCCGGGCAACAGCCGGGTCTGGAAAGATCGCAGCGGTGGCGACCCCGATGTGTTCTTCATGACCATCAGCTTCGACGAGACGCAACGTTACATCCGCGCCATCGCCGCCAACTATGCGATTTATCATCGGCTGTATCGGCCTTGACGAAACACGCTTGCCCTGTATAATCGCCGCTCGTTAAATTAAATAAGATGTCACTGGGACGTGACGCTCTGGCAAAGAGCGTCACGTCCTTATCTTTTCAAAGGAGCGCTGACAAGTCATGACTACCGAGTTGAGAGAGTTTTTGGAGATCCCATACGCCCAGTTGGAGGAGATGAACCTGCAGGCCAAGGCGCAGCGCCTGGCGCGCGTCCCGATACATCAGCTCCAGGAAGAGCGCCTCAAGTACCTGACCGACGAGAAACGGATCAAGGCGGTTACCGTTCTGTTCTCCGACCTCGAAGGCCGGCTGCACATGCTGGACTACGACAAGAAGTTCCTGCTGAAGGCCTATGACAACCTCACCTTCGACGGCTCCTCGATTCGCGGGTTCACGGCGCAGCGCGAGTCGGATCTGCGCCTGGGCATCGACTGGTCGGCCTTTTACTGGGCGCCGGCCGATGTGTTCGGCCCCGGCAAGGTGCTGGTCTTCGGCGACGTGCTGGAGCGCGACGGCCGGCCTTATGTGGCCGACACACGCGGCATTCTCAAGGGCTTCACCAGGCGGATGTTCGACGAGAAGGGCTACACCATGAACGCCGCGAACGAAATCGAGGGCTTTCTGTTTCAGGGCCTGAACGCCGAGCGCGAGTACTACAAGACCGGCAAGTTCGAGTTCGCCAACACCGGCGGCTACTATCACTCGCTGCCCGGCGATCCCCTGCGCAAGTTCATCGACACCGTGGCCGAGGCGCAGCGCGCCATGGGCTTCCAGAACGAGAAGGATCATCCTGAAGTCGCGCCCTCGCAGTTCGAGGTCAACTACAGCTACACCGAGGTGGTGGCCGCCGCAGACACGATTCAGCTCTACAAGCTGATCTGCCGCCAGGTGGCCGCTCTCTACGGCATGACCGCCAGCTTCCTGCCCAAGCCGATCGTCGGCGTCAACGGCAGCGGTATGCACACCAACGTCTCGGTCAACCAGAACGGCACGAATCTGTTCTGGGACGCGCAGGGCGAGGAGAATCTGAGCGACTTCGCCTGGAAGTTCGTCGATCGCATTCTGACGCACGCCAACGACATCTGCCTGCTGCTCAACGCCAGCGTCAACGCTTACCGCCGGCTCGACCCGCACTTTGAAGCGCCCAACCAGATCATCGCCTCGCCGGTGGATCGCGGCTCGATGGTGCGCATCCCGATCGGCAACGAGCGCAGCGCCCGCACCGAGGTGCGCTCGGTCGGCCCGGACGCCAACCCGTACCTGGTGATGTATTCCATCTTCCGCACCGGCCTGGAGGGCAGCATCAGTGACCAGCCCGATCTGCGCCAGGCGAAACGCTTCCTGCCCGACAACATCTACGACGCGCTCGACAACTTCCGCGCCGCGCAGTGGTCCACTGTGCTATTGGGCGAAGACGTGAAAGCGCGCTACGCCGACCTCAAGCAAGCCTCGGCCGACCGCTGCCCGCGCCTGCTCGGCACGTTCGTCAAGGCGGCGGAAGTGCAGTACCACCACGAGGTGTACAACCAGTCGCTGTGGAATCTGTTCTAGCCTCCCCGCGCAGCGGGTGAATCTGCGCGCATGGCATGACAAAGCCGGCCTTATTAAGGCCGGCTTTGTTGTTTGTTGCGCGCGACTTGAGTCGACGGGTAACAAAGGGCGCTACTGCACCGGCGTCAGCCAGCCCCACTTGTCTTCGACCCGGCTGTTCACGATGTCGAAGAACATCGACTGGATCCGCTCGGTGATCGGGCCGCGCGAGCCTGCGCCGATGGGCGTCTTGTCCACGCTGCGCACCGGCGTCACTTCCGCCGCCGTGCCGGTGAAGAAAATCTCGTCGGCCATGTACAGCAGCTCGCGCGGGATGTTCTGCTCGCGCACTTCGTAGCCCAGATGAGCGGCGATTTGCATCACGCCGGCGCGCGTGATGCCCAGCAGAATCGAGCCGGCCATGGGCGGCGTGTAGATCACGCCGTCGAGAACCACGAAGATGTTCTCGCCGCTGCCCTCGCTGACGTGGCCGGCGATGTCCAGCGCGATGGCTTCGGTGTAGCCATGATCGAGCGCTTCCATCACCATCATCTGTGAGTTGACGTATTGCCCACCGATCTTGCCCATGGGCATGCCCACGCCCGGCACAGTGCGCCGCCACGACGACACGCCGACATCGACGCCTTTCTCGATCGCCTCCGCCCCCAGATACGCGCCCCATTCCATGGTGAAGATGGCCGTCCGCACCGAGCAGCGACGCGGGTTGACACCCAGCGCCTCGTCGCCGCGAAACGCGATCGGGCGGATGTAGCACGCGCTGTGGCCATTTTCGCGCACCACCAGTTTCACCGCCTCGCACAGCGCGTCTTCGCTCCAGGGCAGCTCCATGCGATACGCCCTGGCCGAGCGGAACAGGCGCCGGATGTGCTCCCTGAGGAAGAGCACTTTCGGGCCGGCCGGCGAGGCGTATGCACGGATGCCCTCGAACACACTGCTGCCGTAGTGCAGCGCGTGCGTCTTGACGTGAACCGTGGCCTTGTCCCATTCGACCAGCCTGCCGTCCATCCAGATGTAGGTTGCGTCTGCCATTGTGTCGTTGCCTCTGTCAGAAAAATGCGTTGGCATTGATTGTAGCCGCGTTGACAGACTCTTAAACCTCAACCCTCAACTCTCAACCCTCACCCTCAGCACTTCAGCACTTTGACCTATTGACAGACTCGCTGGGTGGCGGTATAAGGCAACGTCGGATAACAACTGAAGAGCGCTTGTTAGGTGAGGCTCCTGGCTGAACAACAGCTGCCGCCCGGAAACGTCGAAAGACGCCAATGGGTAAAACAGGCAAGGCCGGATTAAGGCTGTGCCCGTAGCAGCTGATTCTGATCCCGAAACACAACGGAATCTACGTCTGCCAGTGCCAAAACTCGACGAGGGGCGCGACGCATTCTGTATCATGACATCGCCTTCACCGGCGCTGGCAGGCAGATCTCAGGGCGGCCCTCTCGCGGGCCGCTCTTTCTGGTTTTCCACGAGGTGATTTCTATGTGACACAAGCCCGGCTGGGCATGGAGGTGAGCATGGCACTGCGAACATTCCCGACGCGCGAAGCGTTGAAGCGTTTGCCATTTGGCCTGGCGGATGTCGCCATTCTGCTCGGCGTCATTGCGCTGATCTATCTCGTCGCGGCCGTCGGCGCCGGCGCGCTGGTCGCGTTCGAGCCGCCGGAACAACTGCCGACCATCAGCCTCGATCCGGCCAACCTGCCGTATTACCTCGCCCGCTCGACGCTGCGCATGTTCGTAGCCATGGGCTTCTCGCTGGCGTTCACCTTCGTGGTCGGCTACGCCGCCGCTTCGAATCGTTACGCCGAGCAGATCATCATCCCCACGCTCGACGTGTTGCAGTCGGTGCCGGTGCTTGGCTTTTTGTCGGTCACCATCACCGGCTTCATCGCCCTGTTTCGCGGCAGTTTGCTGGGGCTGGAAGCGGCTTCCGTCTTCGCCATCTTCACCAGCCAGGTGTGGAACATGACTTTCTCGTTCTATCACTCGCTGCGCAATGTCCCCGGCGATATGCAGGAGGCTGCGGCAGTGTATCGCCTGTCGCGCTGGGCGCGCTTCACGCAGGTGCAGGCGCCGGCCGGCGTGATCGGACTGGTGTGGAACATGGTGATGAGCTTCGGCGGCGGCTGGTTCTTCGTGGCGGCCAGCGAAGCCATCAGCGTGCTCAATCAGGAATACACGCTGCCGGGCATCGGCGCGTATGTCACGCAGGCGATCGCCCAGGAGGACATGCGCGCCCTGCTGCTGGCCATGGCGGCCATGGCGGCGCTGGTGGTGGTGATCGACCAGGTGTTGTGGCGCCCGCTCATCGCCTGGGCCGATCGGTTCAAGATCGAGCAGAACGAAGCAACGCAGGCGCCGCGATCGTGGATGCTGGAGCTGTTGCGCCGGTCGCGCGTGTTGCAGGCAGTTCGAGAAGCGTTGGCAGAGGCCGGCGAAAAGCTGTCGGCGCGGTCGCGGCGCGCGCGACTGGCGCGCCGGCAGACATGGCCGCGCCGATCATTGCTCTCTGTTCGCCGGGTCGATGCTCTCTTCAACATCGTGTTGTTGCTCATCGTGCTGGCAATTTCTGGTCTGGCGATCTGGTTCATTCATACCGAGGTTGGCTTTGAGGAAATGCTGGAAGTTGTTCTGCTGGGCGCAGCCACGTTTGTCCGTGTGGCAATCATTGTGGTCGTCAGCACGCTGATCTGGACGCCGCTGGGCGTTGTCATCGGCATGAATCCGCGCGTGGCGCGCATCGCCCAGCCCATCACGCAGTTTTTGGTGTCTTTTCCGGCCAACTTCCTCTTTCCGTTTATCACGATCGGCCTGATTCATTTCGGCGTCAGTCTCGACATCGGCGGCATTCTCTTGATGGCGCTGGGGGCGCAGTGGTACATCCTGTTCAACGTGATTGCCGGCGCGCAGAGCATCCCGAACGATTTGCGCGAAATGGCCGCCAATATGCGTGTGAGCGGTTGGGAGCGCTGGCGCTCGCTGATCTGGCCGGCTGTCTTCCCGGCCTGGGTGACCGGCGCCATCACTGCTTCGGGCGGCGCGTGGAACGCCAGCATCGTGGCCGAAATTGTCTCGTGGGGCAACACTACGCTGACGGCGACCGGCCTGGGCGCCTATATCGCGGAGGCCACCGGCGCAGGCGACTGGCCGCGCATCGTCCTCGGCGTTGGCATGATGTGCGTGTATGTGGTGGGGCTGAACCGCCTTCTGTGGCGCCGCTTGTACGCGCTGGCCGAAACACGCTATCGGCTGTGAGATGCGATGAATTGTTCAAATCAAGTGCAATGGAGGTTCCTATGGCCGTGACCCTGACAAATCCTGTCGGCGGGAGCGCAGGCGCTGTCGCCGATGCGCGCCCTGTGCTGCTTCAGGCAACCGGTGTCTGCAAAGCGTTTGATCTGCCCGATGGCAACGGCGCGTTCACCGTGTTGCAGGATATCCATCTCGCCATTCGTGAAGGCGAGATCGTGGCGCTGCTGGGCAAGAGTGGCAGCGGCAAAAGCACCCTGCTGCGCATTCTGGCCGGCCTGATTCCGCCCTCCAGCGGCCTGGTGGTCTCGTGCGGCAAGCCGGTGCTTGGCCCCAACCCTGATGTGGCGATGGTGTTCCAAAGCTTCGCGCTGTTGCCGTGGTTGACTGTGCAGGAAAACGTCGAGCTGGGCCTGAAGGCGCGGGGAGTGCCGCGTGAAGAGCGCCGGCAGCGCGCGTTGCAGGCCATCGACCGCGTCGGCCTCGACGGCTTCGAGAGCGCCTATCCCAAAGAGCTGTCGGGCGGCATGAAGCAGCGCGTCGGTCTGGCGCGCGCGTTTGTCATGCAGCCGCCGCTGCTCTTCATGGACGAGCCGTTCAGCGGCCTGGATGTGCTCACCGCGGAGAACCTGCGCAGCGAAGTGGCCGACCTGTGGGCGGCCGGCAACTTCCCCGCGCGCAGCGTGCTGCTGGTGACGCACAACATCGACGACGCCGTGCTGCTGGCCGATCACGTCATCATCCTGGGCGCCAATCCGGGCCATGTGCGCGGCGAGGTGCACATCGACCTGCCGCGCCCGCGCGAAAGAACCATGCCCGGCTACGAGCAGATCAAAGACGCCATCTATCTGGCGATGACCAACCCCGAAGCCGACGTGCAGCAACTGATTGCCGGTATCGACCGGCGCGCCGAGACGCGCTTCGCCCCGCTGCCGCACGCGCGTGTGGGTGGCGTGAGCGGTTTGCTCGAGCTGGTGGATGAGCGCGGCGGCGCGCAGGATATCGCTGAACTGGCCGGCGAACTCAACCTGGACACGGACGATCTGTTGCAGTTCCTCGACGCCGCGCGCCTGCTGGGCTTTGCCGAGATTCAGTCCGGTGCGGTGACCCTGACACCGGTGGGCCGCGCATTCGTCGAAGCCGACATTCTGGAAAGCAAGGAGTTGTTCCGCCGTCAGGCGCTCGAACGGGTGCCGCTGCTGCGCTTCATCGTCAACACCTTGAAAAGCTCGAAGCGCGGCGCGATGGACGCCGAGTTCTTCCTCGATGTGCTGGACGAGCACTTCCCCGCAGACGAGGCCCGACGCCAGTTGGAGACGGCGGTGGAGTGGGGCCGCTACGCCGAGTTGTTTGAGTACGACGCGGACAAGAGCCGCTTGCGATTGCCGGATGAATCGCTGGCCGGCGCGCCGGCCTGATGCGCTGAGACAAACAAAGCCGGCCCTGCGCCGGCTTTGTGTTGACCTGTTCGCTGCTTCGGGCAGCGGGCAACGCCTCGCTCACAATCGCGCGATCACAGCCGCGCCCATCTCCTGCGTGCCGAGCGCGCTTGCGCCGGGCGCGGCGATGTCCCTGCAGCGCAGGCCGTCGTTCAATGCCTGCTCGACGGCGCGCTCGATTTGCGCAGCGTCCTCCTCCAGGCCGAACGACCAGCGCAGCATCATGGCGACGCTGAGGATGGTGGCGAGCGGGTTGGCGACGCCCTGGCCGGCGATGTCCGGCGCGCTGCCGTGGATCGGCTCGTACAGCCCGCGCCGATAACCGTGCCGGTTGAGCTTCTCGCCCAGCGAGGCGCTGGGCAACATGCCCATCGAGCCGGCCAGCATGGATGCCTCGTCACTCAAAATGTCGCCAAACAGGTTCTCGGTGGCGATCACATCGTAGTTCTTCGGCGCGCGGATCAGGTGCATGGCGCAGGC
>CALBEF010000097.1 GCA_937927775.1 uncultured Anaerolineae bacterium
GCGTTAGTCTCGCCGCAGCCGGCCCGCGCGCTGACCGTCATCACACAATGGGCATTCGATGGCAGCACGACAACGCCGGCCATCGGCAGCGGCACGGCTTCGCTGGTCGGCGGCACAACGGCGACATTTGCAAGCGGCGCCGGCGGTGAAAGCAATGGTGGCTGGAACACAACTACCTACCCGGCGCAGAACACGGGCAACAAAACCGCCGGCGCCCAGTTCCAGGTGAGCACCGCCGGCTGGCAGGATATCGAGTTCTCCTTTGCCCACCGCCACAGCAACACCGCCGCCAACACGGTTGTGGTGCGCTACTCGGTGGATGGCGGCGTCACTTTCACCGACGTAGCGACATTCACCGTGCCGGCTGGCAGCGTGTGGTACAGCCGCACGGTTGACCTGAGCAGCATCGCAGCGGTTAACAACATCGCCGACCTGCGTATGCAGGTGGTTGCTGCCTTCGCCCCGCCCACCAACACCCAGTATGTGGCTGCCAATGCCAGCAGCGCCTACGGCACAGGCGGAACCATTCGCTTCGACAACGTGACTTTCAGCGGCAATCCGGCTCCCGGCGATGCCGCGCCGGCGGTGGCCTCGGTCGCGCCGGCCAACAGCGCGACCAGCGTGCCGCTGGACAGCAACGTGGTCATCACCTTCACCGAGCCGGTAAACGTCACCGGCGACTGGTTTACCCTGAACTGCGGTACGAGCGGCAACCGCGCGCCCAGCGCCGCCAACATCACGGTGAGCGGCGGGCCAACCGTCTTCACACTCGACCCGACCACAGACTTCAGCGCCGGCGAGACGTGCGCGCTGACCGTGTACGCGGCCAACGTCACCGACCAGGACAGCGATGACCCGCCGGATAACATGGCTGCCGACTTCAGCAGCAGCTTCACCACGGCCGCGCCGTTGCCGGCCATCTGCACCGATCCGTCGCTCACCCAGATCAGCGCCGTGCAGGGCACAACCAGCAGCAGCCCCCTCAGCGGCACAGTGGTAACCGTGCGCGGCATCGTGGTGGGCGACTTCGAGACGATCAATCATTTGCAGGGCTTCTACATCCAGAGCGAGACGCCGGATGGCGACCCGCTCACCTCGGAAGGCTTGTTTGTCTTCAATGGCGCGAGCAATTCGGTCAACCTGGGCGATCTGGTGGTGGTGACGGACACAGTGCGCGAGACAAACGCTCAAACGCGCCTCGGCAACGCGCCTGACATCCTGATATGCGGCGCGGCTACTCTGCCTGCGCCAACGGATGTCGCATTGCCCTTCAGCGACGCCGACGAAGCCGAACGCTATGAGGGCATGCGCGTGCGCCTGCCGCAGAACCTCGTCGTCACCGACAATTACTATCTGGGCCGCTTCGGCCAGGTGACATTGGCGGCCAACGAGCGATTGCCGCAGCCGACGCATGTCTTGACGCCCGGCGCGCCGGCGCTGGCGCAGCAAGCTGCCAACAACCTCAACCGCATCCTGCTCGACGACAATCGCAATGTCCAGAACCCCGATCCGATCATCTTCGCGCGCAATGGGCTGACGCTGACTGCGCTGAACACCCTGCGCGGCGGTGACACGGTGAGCAACGTCGTGGGCGTGATGACCTACGGCTGGGGTGGCGCGTCAGCCAGCCCGGATGCGTATCGCGTGCGCCCCACCCAGGCGGTGACGTTCCTCGCGGCGAACCCGCGCCCCGCGCCGCTGCCGAATGTTGGCGGCTCATTGCGCGTGGCCGGCGCAAACCTGCTCAACTACTTCAACACCTTCGGCGCCGGCGCCTGCACGCTGGGCATAGACGGCGCTCCCACCAACTGTCGCGGCGCGGAGAACACCACCGAGTTCGAGCGACAAATCTCCAAGACCGTGCCGATGCTGCTCGGCCTGAACGCTGACGTGATCGGCCTGATGGAGCTGGAGAACGACGGCTACGGGCCGGCCAGCGCGATCCAGGATCTGGTCAATCGACTGAACGCAGCCACAGCGCCCGGCGCGTATGCCTTCATCAACCCGGATGCGGCGCTGGGCGTGACGGACACGCTGGGCAGCGACGCGATCAAGGTCGGCATGATTTACCGGCCGGGCCGCGTCACGCCGGTTGGACAAACCGCCGTGCTCACCACCGGCGCATTCGGCGTCTTCTCGACCACGAACGGTTTCACCCAGCGCAACCGCCCACCCCTGGCGCAGAGCTTCCAGGACAACGCGACCGGCGCGCGCTTCACGGTTGTCGTCAATCACCTCAAGTCGAAAGGCTCGACCTGCGCGGACAACATCAGCCCGGTCGGCTCCGACCCCGACACCGGCGACGGCCAGGGCAACTGCAATCTGACGCGCACAGCCGCTGCGCAGGAACTGGCAGCCTGGCTGGCAACTGACCCGACCGGCGTCGCCGACCCTGATACCCTCATCATCGGCGACCTGAACTCCTACGCGCAGGAAGACCCGATCACGGCGCTCAAGACAGCCGGCTATGTCAATTTGGTTGAAGATCGCCTCGGCGCCGGCGCGTACTCGTATTCGTTCAGCGGGCAATGGGGCTATCTGGACTATGCGCTGGCCTCGCCCAGCCTGAACGCTCAGGTGGCCGGCGTCGCCGAATGGCATGTCAACGCAGACGAGCCGTCGGTGCTGGACTACAACACCAACTTCAAGTCGCCGGCGCAGCAGACCTACCTGTACAACGCCGACCCCTACCGCGCCAGCGACCATGATCCGATCGTCATCGGCCTCAACCTGAATGCGGCGCCGCAGCTTTCGGCCATCGCCACCTACAACACCGGTCTGGGCGGCAATGGCGCCGAGATCATCAGCGTGCGCGGCGAACACGGCGCGCTGAGCAACGCCGGCGACACCAGCTTCGACCTGCTGAACCTGAGCGATATCCTGGCCCCATCGCTGCGCCAGAGGGTTGGCCCGACAGCAGCGCTCAACGGCCTGAACTCGCTGGCGATTCATCCGACCAAAGACCTGGTGCTGGCTGTGGCCGGCAACGCCACACCGGCGGCCACCCCGACTCACGGCAAAGTGCTGGCCTGGCGCCTGAGCAACGGCGCATTCATCACCGAAGCAGTGGTGGGCATTCAGCCGGATGCGGTTGCCATCTCGCCCGACGGCAACTACGCCGTGATCGCCAACGAAGCTGAAGCGCCGGCCACGAACGACAACGGCGGCCCCGGCTCGATCTCGATCGTCGATCTGAGCGGCTTCGATCCCGACACGCCGACGACATTGAATGTGGTCACGTTGAGCCTGCCGTCACAGGCCGGCACGCCTGGCTTCAGCGTCGGACGTTACGACGACATCGGCCGCCTGTTGATCGACAACACGCCGGACACGCTGGAGCCGGAGACTGTCGCCTTCTCTGCCGATTCGGAATATGCTTTTGTCTCGCTGCAGGAGAACAACGGCATCGCGCGCGTCGAGATGACGCCGCCTTACACATTGACCTTCTTCGGCTTGTACAGCACGACCCACTACGCCGATCTGACCAACGGCGGCGGCTACAGCCCGACGCAGTTGCTCACCGCCTGGCGCGAGCCGGACGGCGTGGCAGTGCTGGACATCGGCGGCGATCGATACTTCATCACCGCCGACGAGGGCGACACGCGCCCCAGCGTGGGCAGCGCCGGCGTGCGCGGCGGTCGCACCGTCAGCCTCTTCCGCGCCGATGACGGATCGTTTGTCGCCGATACTGCCGGCAGCCTCGACGATCTGGCCGCGCGCTGGAACCGCTATCCCGACAACCGCAGCAATCGCGGCGGCAGCGAGCCGGAAGTGGTGGATGCGATCCTGTTCGATGGGCGCGCGATTGCCGCCGTCGGCCTGGAGCGCGCCAATGCTGTCGCGGTGATCGACGTGACAGAACCCGCTACACCGACGGTATTCGGGCTGATCCCAACCGGCGTCGGACCGGAGGGCGTGAAACTGGTCGCGCGCAACAACGCGCTGTATGTCCTGGCAGCCAACGAGGTCAGCGGCACGTTGACGATTGCCCGTGTGCCGGCTGGCTTGCACATCTTCACCCAGCAGCGCGCCACAGCCAACGCCTTCGCGCTGCATGACCTGACCGTGCTCGATCCCGACTGGAACAACAGCTTCACTGTCACGTTGACGGTTGATCCGGCGCTGGGTGGATTGAACCTGCCGCTGGTCGGCGCAGCGAGCGGCGCATTCGATGTTGGCAGCGGGGTGTACACCCTGACCGGTTCGATCACCGACGTGAACGGCACGCTGGCCGGCGCGCTCTTCACGCCGACCGTCGGCCTGAGCAGCACCGTGACAATCTCAGCCTTTGTGAGCGATGGAACGCAGAGCGACTTCGGGCTGATCACGTTGCAGGTAGACGCAACCCTGAATGTGTCTGTGACAGCCGCGCCAGACACACTGCCGGCTGGCAGCCTGAGCACAATCAGCGCCACGGTGACGGATCAAAGCGGATTGCCGGCCCCGGATGGCGTGCTGGTGACGTTTGACGCTGCGCCGGGGGCAGTTCTGCCGGCCAGCGCGACAACCCTGGGCGGTGTGGCTACTGTGCAGTTGACTTCCACGCTGGCCGGCCCATCCGTTGTGACCGCAACAGTTGGCAGCGCCCAGGCAAGCGCCGTCGTGACATTCACTACCGGCGCGCCGGCGCAACTGAGCTTGAGCGCCGATCCGTCGCTGATCTGGTCGAACGGGATCAGCCAGAGCACAGTCGTCGCGCGAGTGAGCGACGCATTCGGCAACCCGGTCAGCGGCGTGACAGTGCAGTTCCTGGCCGGCATCGGGTTGTTCAGCCCGGCGAGCGGCGTGAGTGACGCCGGCGGCCTGGTGACAGTGACGCTGACTTCAACAACGCCGGGCAGTGAGAACCTCGGCGCGCTGGCCGGCAGCCTGGTCGCGCAGACAGGCATCACCTACCAACAACCGCCCACATCGCAACTGGGCCTGATTGGCAATCTCGTGGCCGTGACGCAGACGCTGGACGCTGTGCGCAAAGGCGATGTCATCACCTATGCCGTCACAATCACCAACAGCGGCAGCGGCGCGCTGAACAACCTGCTGGTTGTCGCGCCGATTCCGAGCGGGACGACGTACATCAACGGCAGCGCCAGTGGAGGCAACTACAGCGGCCTGAGCATGAGCATTGCGGGCGCGCTTGGCCCGAGCGCCCCTCAGAACGCTGTCGTATGGTCGGGCGGGCTTGCGTCGGGCGCGTCGCACACGCTGAGCTATGCTGTGCAGGTGCTGATACTCGAAGGCGAGATCGTCAATCAGCCGCGTATCTATGCCAACAACGAAGACACCGGCATTGACCTGAGCAGCACGGTGCCGGTGCAGGCGCGCAAGGTCTTCCTCCCCATCGCGCTGCGCTAGCGATCGTGAAGCAATTGACGACTGACGATTGACAATTGACGATTGACGATTGACGATTGTGGATTGACGGACAGATTTGGCGCTTTGGGCCTGGCCGGCCTGCCCCGCCGGGTCCAAAGCGCAGATCCAACTGCTGGCGCGTTCGGGGCGCGTGTCACCGTCATCAACGATACGGACAAGACGGGCGCATTTCCCAGCAGAGGCAATCCGCTGATATGCGCGGCAGATAAATCCGCGCGCAACGGAGAAGGCGAAGCCGGCGTCGCGCTGGCGATCAAGCTGCACCTCGATTTTGGCTTTGCGCCCGATCTCGACCAGCTATTTGCGCGAGAGGTATGGGCTGCGTTCCGGCAGCGGCTCGACCATCCTGTATTGCGCGACGTGTGACACGCGGTCTGTGGCACGCCCGGCGGCGGCGATGGGCAAGCCTGGCGGCTTGCCCTACATACAATAAAGCCATGCACGAATTCACACATGACGCCGCGCGCGCCACCGCATCCGATTCAGAGAACACATCATCATCCTCCTCTCGCGCTCAGAGCGAGCCGGTGTGGCGTTTTCGCGGCTACGAACTGCGCCCCTCCGAATTCAACACAGCCATGGTGCACTACTATCGCGCCGAGATCCAGCGCAGCAACACGTGGCGCAACCGTCTGGACGCAACCACCAACTGGGCTGTGGTAGCCACCAGCGCTGCCATCACCTTCGCCCTGAGCACGCCGGATCATCACCATGGCGTCATCATCCTCAACGTCCTGCTCATCGCGCTCTTTTTGTGGATCGAGGCGCGGCGTTATCGCTACTACGAGCTGTGGAGCCTGCGCTCGCGGCTGATGGAGACCGACTTCTTTGCCGCTATGCTCGTGCCGCCGTTCAGACCTCAGCCGGACTGGGCCGAGAATCTGGCGCAAAGCCTGCTGCAACCGGAGTTCCCGATCAGCATATGGGAGGCAGTAGGCCGGCGCTTCCGGCGCAATTATTCCTGGATGTTTCTGGTGCTGGGGCTGGCCTGGCTGCTCAAGACCTACATCCACCCGACTGTCGCCAACTCATGGCCGGAGTTCGTGGCGCGGTCGGCGCTCGGTCCGATCCCCGGCCAGATCATGCTCGTCGTGGGCGTGGCGTTCTACGTGATGATCTTCGGCATCGGCCTGGCCACGACGCGCCTGCACCGGGCCAGCGGCGAGGTGCTGGGCAAGTTCGAGACCGGCGACATCGATCTGCTCAGGACGCTGCGGCAGAATAACCACAAGCCGGCCGACCAGCAGCCTCCGGCTGCGCCGGCGCAACCTGGCCGTTCGCAATTGCTGTGCCTGATTGTGACAAGTCAGGCCCAGGCGATTGCAAGCCGCATCCTGTCCGAGATGAAACGCGGCGTGACTGCCTTGAAGGGTGAAGGCATGTACAGCGGCCAGGATCGCGGCGTGTTGCTGGTGGCCATCGCCGCAACCGAAGTGGCCCACCTGAAAGCCCTGACCCGGGCGAGCGATCCGCAAGCCTTCGTCGTTGTCACGCCGGCCACCGAGGTTGTCGGCGGCGCTTTCCACATGGGCGAGCAGTCGCGTGGCTGATCGCTCATGACAGGCGCTGCAACCCACAACGCCAATCCTGGCGCTTCACCACCACCCGGTCGCGCACTGCTGACAATGAAGGCGCTCTACGCGCTCTACTTTGGCGGACTGGGCATCTACTTCACATTCATCAATGTGTACTTTCGCAGCATCGGCCTGAGCGGCGCCGAGATCGGGTTGCTCACGGCCATTGCGCCGCTGGTGGCGATCTTTGCCGGCACGGTATGGGGACTGCTCAGCGATCGCACCGGGCAGACACGGTTGTTGCTCATGCTTGCGAGCGCCGGCGCAATCATCACAATGTTGATCCTCCCCGCAGCGCGGACATTCATCGCGCTGATCCCACTGGTGGCGATTTTCAGTCTGTTCAACAGCGCCATCATTCCCCTGGTGGACAGCATGACGCTGGCCCTGCTCGGCGAGCAGCGCGAGCGGTATGGCGCTCAGCGCATCTGGGGATCGATTGGCTTCATCGTCACCAGCTCGGCCAGCGGGTTTCTGGTGGGCGCGCTGGGAATCCACGTGATCTTTGCCGGCTTTGCCGTCGCGCTGGGTCTGCATTTGTGCGTGCTGGCCCTGCTCCCCAATCAGCCGGTCGAACTGCGCGGGTCGATCCTGCGTGGCTTGCCCGGCCTGGTGCGGCAGCCGGCCTGGGTTCTCTTCGCAGTCTGCATTATGCTTGTCACTATTGCCGGCAACGCCATGGGCGCGTTCCTGAGCATCACCGTCAAGACGCTGGGAGGCTCGGATAGTCTGGTTGGGCTGGGCTGGACAATCGCCGCGCTGTCGGAACTGCCGATCATGGCCGGCAGCGCCTGGTTGTTGCGCAAGGCCGGCCCGGCCCGATTACTGATGGTCGCGTTCCTGGCATACACCATTCGCATGTTCCTCTACAGCATCGCTCAGGCGCCGGAGTGGGTGCTGGCCATCAACAGCATGGGCGGCGTCTCTTTCGCGCTGTACTGGATCGGCAGCGTGACGTATGCCAACCAACTGGCGCCGGCGGGGCTGAAGGCAACCAGCCAGGGCATGCTTGCCACGCTCACCAATCTGGCAGGAGTGCTCGGTGTGGCAGCAGCCGGCTGGTTGTTCGACCTGCGCGGCCCATCGGGCATGTTCCAGATCATGGCGATCGTGTGCGCCGCCGCGCTGACAGTGTTTGTCACCGGCCGGCTGTGGCTGCGACAACGCGCGCAACGATTAAACTCGCATCCACAATGAACACTTTCTTGACGCCTTCATCTTTTCTGTTACACTCCAGTTCAGGAGTTGGGTTGCTCTGGGACCCCGCGAAAATGTTCCTCCCCCCGACATTTTTGCACCCCGCAAAGAGTTTTTTGCCCAACTCCCTTCTTTCTTCCTTTTCCGGCCCTGACAGCGCCCATGAATAATCGGCCTCTCCTCCAGTTGAAATGCGGCCATCGGGCGCGCGTCATCGGCTTCAGCGGGGGACACATGCTGGCGGACAAATTGCGCCAGCTCGGGATCGTGCCCGGCGTGTGTGTGCGCGTCGTGCGCGTCGCGCCACTCAAGGGGCCGGTGCTGATTGAAGTCGACGGGCGCTCGATTGCGCTGGGCCGGCAGATTGCGTCTCAAGTGCAAGTGGCGGAGGACGAATGCGATTCGCTTTAGTGGGCCAGCCCAACTGCGGCAAGAGCACACTGTTCAACCAGGTGGCCGGCTACCGCGCGGAGACCGGCAACTTCGCCGGCACCACAGTCACCTTCACCGAGAGCAAGGTGCGCGTGCCGGGCGATGTAGTGAACATCGTGGACCTGCCCGGCACATACACACTCGCCGGCGCCAGCCCGGCCGAGCGCGAAACATTCCGCTATCTTGCGTCGCGCGAGGTGGACGCCATCATCAATGTGGTGGACGCATCGCACCTGGCGCACGGCCTCAGCCTGACGCTGGAATTGCTGGAGTTGCAGCGCCCCATCGTCATCGCGCTGAACATGATGGACGAGGCGCTAAGGCTGGGCATGCGCATCAACGGCCCGGGGCTGGAGCAGGCGTTGGGCGTGCCGGTGCTGCCGCTGGTGGCAAGCCGGGGCCGGGGCGTCAAAGAACTGTTCACCAAAACGTATGCCGTCGCCCGCAGCGGCGCGGCGCCCCGCCGGCCCGTGTATGCGCCGGACATCGAGGCAGCCATTCAATCGCTGCTGGCGCATGTCAATGGGGCCTTGTCCAACAACGCTGACCGGCATCACCCGCTCAAACCCGAAGCGACCGCGATCAAGCTGCTGGAGCTGGATAACGATGTCATAGCCCAGATCGAGCAGACCGCGCCCGGCGCGCGGGCGCTGGTGAAATCGACGGTTGAGCAGCTTGAACACAGCCGGGGCCAGACGGCGGCCTGGCTGATGAGCGCCGAGCGACAACGCCAGGCGCAGGACCTGGCGCACGCCGTTATTCAACAGGGCGTGCGGCGTTTCTCATGGCGCGACCGGCTGGACGATGCGCTGCTGCATCCCATCCTGGGCTATGTCGCCTTTGTGGTCATCATGCTGGCGTTCTTCCAGATCATCTACGGCGTCGGCAGTGTGCTGGAGCAACCCGTGCTGGCGTTGTTCGAGCAGATCACCGGCGCCGTATCTGACGCGCTGGGAACGGGCAACCTGGCTGCCGAGCTGGTTATGGGTCTGCTGCAGGGCGTCAGCGGCGGCGTGGCCATCGTGCTGCCCTATCTGGCGCCTTTCCTGATCGGGCTGGGCATCCTGGAAGACGTGGGATACCTGCCGCGCGTCGCATTCCTGATGGACGCCCTGATGCACCGGCTGGGCCTGCACGGCAAAGCCATCGTGCCTTTCATCCTCGGCTACGGCTGCAATATCCCGGCTGTCATGTCCACGCGCATCCTGGAAGAGCCGAAAGATCGCTTCCTCGCGGCAGCCTTATCGACCATGGTGCCGTGCGCAGCCCGGCTGGCCGTGGTCTTCGGGCTGGTGGCGTTCTATCTCGGCCCGGCGCTCGCGCTCGTCATCTACGTGTTCAACCTGTTCGTCATCGCCGTCACCGGGCGCGTGCTGTCGCGCTTCCTGCCCGAAGACAGCCCCGGCCTGATCCTGGAGATGCCGGTCTACCGCGTGCCCACTGCGCGCGCGGTGACGCAGAAAGCATGGTTCCGCATCCGCGAATTTATCGTGGAAGCGTGGCCGATCCTGATCGCCGGCAGCGTTGTGCTGGCGCTGCTCAACTATCTGGAATGGACGCGCTATCTGAACATGCTGGTTTGGCCGATTACGTGGGCGCTCGGTCTGCCCGGCGAGGTCGGCACGCCGCTGTTGTTCGGCATTCTGCGCAAGGAGTTGTCGCTGGTCATGTTGGCGCAGGCGCTGGGCAGCAGCGATTTCGGCGCGGCGCTCACGTCAAACCAGATGATGACGTTCACCGTGTTCGTGGTGTTCTACGTGCCCTGCCTCGGCACGCTGGCGGTGCTGATGCGTGAACTGGGCCGGCGCTACACAGCATACATCGTCACGCTGACCATCGGCGTGGCGCTGGTCGCCGCGCTGGTTGCCCGGCTGTTCTCGGCGCTGATTCTCTGAGAAAGGGTCATGCAGCCGGCGCGACGGCGCCCCGGCGCGCCGCAAGCAGGTCGATGACGATGACCAGCGCGGCGCCGGCAACCATCAGCGCCAGCGCCAGCGCGACTTCCGGCGTGAGCGCCTGGGGGAGCACATTGGCCTGCCCATCTACGGCATCCTTCCACGGCCACACCTTGCGCAACGAGCCGAGCATGAAGCCGGCCAGCACGGCCACGGTCGGGTCGTGATAGCGGCGCAGCAGCCAGCGCAGCACGCGCGCAAATGCGACGATGCCGGTCGCGCAGCCGGCAACGAAAATCGCCAGCGTGATCACATCGGCGCGCGTCACCGCGCCGAGAACGTGCTGATATTTGCCCAGCAGCACCAGAATAAACGAGCCGGAGATGCCGGGCAGGATCATGGCGCAGATGGCAATGGCGCCGCTGACAAAAATGAACCAGGCCTCATTCGGGGTCTCGGCTGGCGTCAATCCCACCAGGACATACGCTCCTGCGATCGCCGCAAGCGCCGGCCCGATCGTCGCCGGCGTCCAGCGGCGCACGCGCTTGCGCACCACCAGCACCGACGCCAGCACCAGACCGAAGAAGAACGCCCACACCAGCGCGGGACTGGTCTGGAGCGCGTGGCTGAGCGGGCGGGCGAGGATGAAGATTGCCAGGCCGATGCCCATCCCCAGCGCCAGCAGGAAGCGCCACGGGAACGCCGCGAATGCCTCGCGCCAGCGCAGGCCGATCAGTCGCCGGATAAACGGGAGATTGACCGCGTGGATGGCATTGATCAATTCATCGTAGATGCCCAGGATGAACGCCATTGTGCCGCCGGAAACGCCCGGCACTACATCGGCCGCGCCCATGCAAAAGCCGCGCGCCGTCACCCAGAAGTAGTCGATCAGGGAACGGGCGCGGCCGGCAGCCTGAGCAGCCGGCGCGGAGACAGAAGAAGCTTGAGCTTGATCCATGTGTTGTTTCGCCGTTGAGGGTTTTCGATGCGCTCCGCATCGCCATCGGGTGTGGTTTGGAACAGGGGGCAAGTATACCCGGCGGGACGCGCCCTATTCCTCCACGTCCCACACCGGCGCGCGCAGCCGCCTGGTTGCGCCGGCGCGACGCTTGGCCGACACGCGGCGCGCTCTGGCTGCCCGCGACGGCTTGACCCGCTTGCGAGCTTTCGGCGGGATCAACGCGCGCGCCAGCAGATCGGCGAATCGCTGTGTGACCCGTTCACGGTTGGCGCGCTGGCTGCGCTCGGAGCGCGACACCAGACGCATCATGCCGGCCTGGTCGAGATGCGCTGCCAGCTTCTGCATAGCGCGCTCGCGCTCCTCATCGGTCAGGCTGGGCGTGCGGGCCAGATCGAACCACAACTCGACAGCGGTCTCGACTTTGTTGACATGCTGGCCGCCCGGCCCGCCAGCGCGCGCAAAACGCCAGGTCAACTCCGCGCGCGGAATGCGCACGCGCGCGTTGATCACCACATCATCATTGATCTCGTCGATCTCGTCTGTCATGCCAGCGTCCATACGGCCGGCCTGCGCGGCCTCAGCACTAGTTTACCAACCCGGCGCACGCATCTACCAGCGGTTGCGTTCGACTTGCGGCTAGAATGACGACCGCCTGAAACCAGATTCTTATTGCAGGCAGGGACACACCAGCTATGACGACACCTTCTCTCACCGGCAGGCAATTGCTGCTCGCCACACTCCGCCACGAGCCAACCAATTCCGTTCCGTGGGTGCCATTTGCCGGCGTTCACGCGGGCAAGCTGAAAGGCTACACCGCCACCGAAGTGCTCACCGACGGCGCAAAGCTGCTCGAATCGCTGCTCGAAGTGAACGCGCAGTATCAGCCGGACGGCCAGCCGGTTCTGTTCGATCTGCAGGTCGAAGCCGAAATTCTGGGCTGCGAGTTGGCCTGGGCAGAACGCACACCGCCCTCTGTGGCCACGCACCCGCTGGCCTTCAAAGCCGAAGTGCCAGAGCGGCTGCCGGAGAAAACCGACGGCCGGCTGCCGCTGATTCTCGACACCATGCGCGCCATGAAGCAGGCCGTGGGCGACAAGACCGCCCTGTACGGCCTGATCTGCGGCCCGTTCACGCTCGCCTCGCACCTGCGCGGCACCGAGATCTTCATGGACATGTACGAGAACGAGGCGTTTCTCGGCGGCCTGCTCGCCTACACCGCCGCCGTCAACAGGCGCATGGCGGAGTTTTACATCGAGGCCGGCATGGATGTCATCGCCGTTGTCGATCCGCTGGTCTCGCAGATCTCACCCAAACATTTCCGCCGCCTGCTCAGCAGGCCGGTGCGCGATGTGTTCAATTTCATCCGCGCGCGTGGCGCGCTGTCGTCCTACTTCGTGTGCGGCGACGCCACCAGGAACATCGAGGAGATGTGCCTGACCGGGCCGGACTCCATCGGCATCGATGAAAACATCGACATGGTCAAAGCCAAAGCCATCACCGACCGTTACAATATCGCCATCGGCGGCAATATCCCGCTCACCTCGACCATGTTGCTCGGCACGCAGCAGGACAATATGAAGTTCGTCGTCGACCTGCTGGCCAAACTCAAGGCGACCGAACATGGTTTGCGCAACTTCATCCTCGCCCCCGGCTGCGACATGCCCTACGACATTCCGGTGGAGAACACCATCGGCGCGCTGCAAGCCGTGCGCGACCCCGAGAGCATCGGCAGGGCGCTGGCCAACTACACATCGCAGGGCTTCAACATCGACGTGCCAATGCCGGATTACGCCGCGCTGACCAGGCCGCTGGTCGAGGTCTTCACAATTGACTCGGCCACCTGCGCCGCGTGCACTTACATGGTCGGCGCCGTCGCCGCCGCCAAACAGGAACTGGGCGACAAGATGGAGTACGTCGAGCACAAGATCCTGGAGCCGGAGAACATCGCCCGCGTGATGAAGCTGGGGCTGAAGAACCTGCCGGCCATCGTCATCAACGGCCAGCTCAAGTTCTCCTCGATCATCCCGTCGCGCAAAGAACTTATTGCAGCGATTGAGGAAGCGGGGGGAGTAGTCAGTAGTCAGTAGTCAGTAGTCAGGAGTCAGGAGTCAGGAGTCAGGAGTTAATCGTCAATCGTCAATTCTCAATCGTCAATCCCATGAAGTTTCACTTGATCGGCGGGTTTCTGGGCAGTGGCAAGACAACGGCCATCATCGGCGCGGCGCATCATTTGATGCGCCAGGGCAGGCGCGTCGGCGTCGTCACCAACGACCAGGGCAAATACCTGGTGGACACAGCCTTCTTTCAGGCCGCCGATCTGCCGACCGTCGAAGTGACCGGCGGCTGCTTCTGCTGCAACTACGACGATCTGGGCGCCCGGCTGAGCCAGTTGAAAGAGGCGGCTCAGCCGGATGTGATCTTTGCCGAGTCGGTCGGGTCGTGCGCGGATGTGGTCGCCACGGTGGTCAAGCCGTTTCTGGAGCTGGGCACGGCCAACCTGGCGCTCGACACCTTCACTGTATTCACCGACGCGCGTCTGTTGCGTCGCCGGCTGCTCGATCAGCCCATGCCGTTCAGCGATGACGTGGTGTACATCTTCGACAAGCAGATCGAGGAAGCCGGCCTGCTCATCCTGAACAAGGCCGACCTGCTCAGCCCGCAGCAGGCCGCCGCCACACTCGACCTGGCGCAGGCGCGCTTCCCCGGCAAGACGGTGCGCCTGCAAGACTCGCGCCGGCCTGAGCAGATCGCGGCATGGCTTGCGCTATTGGATTCCGGCGCAATTGCCCCACCCCACGCCGGCGTCGAGATCGACTATCAGCGTTACGGCGCCGGCGAGGCGCAACTGGCGTGGCTGGACGAAGAGATCACATTCCACGTTCCCGACGGCGCTGCGCGCCGTGTCGCGCTGGCGTTCATCGCCGCCGTCGCCGAGATGATCGACGCGCAACGCGCCGCCATCGGCCACGTGAAGTTCATGCTGCGCGGCGGCGACCCGGCCCAGGATGTGAAAATCAGCCTGCCCACGCTGGCCGGGCCGGACTGGCAGCAGAGCGTGCCGGACGTGCCGGGCAATCAGGTCACGCTGATGGTGAACGCGCGGGTCGAGATGCCGGCCCAGGCATTGCGTGAACTGATCGCGCGCGCGGGGCAGCAGGCGGCGGCGCAAGCCGGCGCAACCCTGCGCGAGTCGAACGTGTCTGCGTTCCACCCTGCCTTCCCCACCCCCACGCATCGCTTCGTAGCGCGAGATTAATCTCGCGCCACTTTCCCCACCCCCACGCATCGCAAGGGCAAGCCTGGCGGCTACGCGCACCGGACAAGGGCAAGCCTGGCAGCTTGCCCTACAGGCTACACACGCTGGACAAAAGCCAGCGGCCCCAGCAAGCCGAACTGCCAGAGCGCGATGAGCAGCAGCGCAAGCATCAGCCAGAAGCCGGCCACAAAGGCCACGTCGCGCCTGGTGAAGCGCACACGGCGCAGATCGGTGCGGGTGGGATACGCGCCGAAGGCGCGCCCATCCATCGCCAGCGCCGCGCGCTCGGCGCGGCGAATGGCCGAGGCCAGCAACGGCACAGCGGTGCGCCAGAACATGTCCAGCCGGTCGCGCAAGCTGCCGGCGTCGCCCAGACCGCGCAGCCGGTGCGCAGCGCGAATCACGCTCAGCTCATGGCGCAACAACGGGGCGAAGCGCAGGGCGGCCATGGCCGCATAGCCGGCGCGATAGGGCAGCCGGGCCTGCTGCACCAGCGCGCGCGCAAAGTCGTGCGCATCGGTGGTCAGGTTGAAGATCATCGTCAGCGCCACAAACGCAAAGATGCGCAGGCCGGCAGTCAGGCCCAGCATCAGCGCGCCCTGATGAATGACCAGCCCGCCCAGCTCGGCAACCACCGGCGTGCCGGCCACCAGCTCGCGCCGCGCCACCAGCGGATAAAGCAGCAGAAAGCCGACGACGATGAACATCGCCGGCGCTAACGCGCGGAACAAGCGCGCCAGGGAAACGCGACCAAACACGATCAGCGTCAAAGTTGCCAGGCCGGCGATCGCCAACGGCGCCCAGGCATCCGTCGTGAGCGCGATGAAGAGCATCGCCGGCAACACCGCCGCAATTTTGCTGAGCGGGTTCAGGCCGGCCAGCCCCTGCGCGTGAGTCGCAGTCACGACAGTCGTGGACACATGCATAGCTCAATGCGTCGCCTGCGTCGGGGCTGGGGCAGCTTCGCGTTCGACGCCGCCGGCAACGGCGCAGAAATCGTGAATGGTCAGAGCATTGAATCCCAGCCCGCGCGCCAGACGCGCCAACGGCGGCAGATCAAGCCGCGCCTGCGTCAGAATATCGGGCTGAGCGAACAGCCGGCGGGTCGGGCCATGCCACACCACGCGCCCTTCGCGCATCACGGCCACATGACAGGCGTGCTCGGCAACCAGCGCCATGTCATGCGTGACGATGACAATCGTGCGCCCTTCGGCGTGCAAGGCGCGCAACAGAGCCATCAGCTCGCCGGCGGTGTGCTGATCCTGCCCGAACGTCGGCTCATCGAGAATCAGAATCTCCTGGTCGCGCATCAGCATGGTCGCCACGCTCAGCCGGCGTTTCTCGCCAAAGCTCAGCGTGAAGGGGTTGGCGTCGGCGTACTGCGCCAGCCGAAAGCGCGCCAGCATTTCCTCGACGCGCCGCTCGATCTCCGCGCCGGGCAGTTCAGAGCGGCGCAGACTGAAGCGCAACTCGTCGGCCACCGTGTCGGTCACAAACTGATGCTCCGGGTTTTGAAAGACAAAGCCCACCTGCCGGGCCAGAGCTTGCGCGGACAGAGACGTGATATCAACGCCATTGACGAAAACGGCGCCAGGCGGGGGCGTCAACACGCCGGCCAGGCAGCCGGCCAGCGTGGTCTTGCCAGCCCCGTTTGCGCCGACAATCGCCAGAAAATCATGCCGGGGCACGCGCAAATCAACATGATCGAGCGCGACGCGCTGCCCGTAGCGAAAGGACAGGTTGCGCGCGCAGAGCGCCAGCGAATCGGGCGGCGCATCTGGTGACACGTCAGATGATGAACCAGGCGATGAGAACGGCGGGGCGGAAGCCAGCGCAGTCTTGCGCGCCGGCAGCCGGTCGGCAGATCGACTGCGCGAGCGCAGCAGTTCGTCCGCCTCATCCAGCGTGACCGGGGTCAGGCACACACCCAGGCGATGCGCCAGGGCGCTCACCTGCGGCATCCACACGCCCAGGCGTTGCAGGCGCTCAAAATGCTCGTCGAACACCTGGCGCGGGCTGCCGTCGGCGATGATGCGCCCCTGTTGGCCCATGACGATCACGCGATCCACCAGATGCATCAGCGCATCTAGGCGATGCTCAATGATGACCAGCGTGTGCCGGCCAGCTTGTTTGAGGGCGGCAATCTGGGCGAACACCTCGCGCGCGCCAATGGGGTCGAGATTGGCCGTCGGTTCGTCGAAGACCAGGGTCTGCGGCTGCATGGCGAGCAGAGCTGCCAGCGCCACGCGCTGCTTCTGGCCGCCGCTCAGTTGCCAGACCTTGTCGTAGCGCCGGCCGGCCAGGTCGGCGGCTGACAGGGCGGCATCGATGCGCCGATCGATTTCAGCCGGCGGCGTGCGCAGATTCTCCAATCCAAACGCCAGCTCGCTTTCGACATCGAGCATGACGAACTGCGCGTCCGGGTCCTGAAAGACCACACCCACACGCTGCGACAGCGCGGCAACATCCGCTTCGCGTGTGTCCACACCATCCACCAGGACACGGCCCGAAAAGTCCACCTCCAGGCTGTTGGGGATCAGACCACTGAGCGCCAGCGCAAGCGTGCTCTTGCCACAGCCGCTGGGGCCGAGCAGCAACACCGTCTCACCGTCGCGCAAGGCGAGGGTAACACGCGACAGGGCCGGCTGCCTGCGACCGGGATAGCGCACGGTGAGGTCTTCGACGCGGATCACAAGGTTCTACCGGAGGAGTGTTTGCAGATCGCCCCATGCCAGAATGGCGATGATGCCCATCATCACCACGCCGAGGCCGACGTAGCGCCAGCGCCAGCTCGTGTTCCACAGCCGGCGCACATTCAGCAGGATGGTCGTGGCGGCAACGGCGTCAATCACCAGCGCAATGACGGCAGACAACCCGCCGGACAACCCGACCAGCGGCAGCAGAAAAGGCAGGGCGATGTAGCGCACAGTGCAGCGCAGCGCGACAAAAGCCAGCGAGCCGGTGAACAGGCGATCGCCGGCTGCGCGCCCGTCGTTGGCAACGCGACCGTCATCCGCGCAAGCCACGGCGGCGCAGAAGGAGTCTTCAGTGTTTTTGCGGATGGCAGGCGTTGTGTCAGACACGGCGTTCCCTCTCTCGTCCCAGCGCAGTGCTGGCCAGCGCGCCGGTGCGCGCCACGGCGTCGGCCAGGAAACGCGCCACGATGCCGATCACCACAAATCCGAGCACAGACAGCGCAATGGCCGCCACCAGAATCAGCGGCTCAATTTGCGAGATACGCAGACTGAACAACACCAGCACAAACTCGACCAGACCGGTGACGAAACTCATGCCGATCGTGCGCGCCAGGCTGAAATGGCGATAGCGCGTCACCAGCCAGCAGGCCGCCTCGCCGATCGCGCCGGTGAGCGCGCCGATGCCCAGCACCAGCAGACCATAGGGCGTGAAGGGGATGGCAACCAGGCCGCTGACCAGGCTCACAAAGATCACCGCGCCCGGCTTGCGCAGGGTGTACGCGGCAAAGGCAGCCGGCATGAAGAACAGGCCGGTCAACGCTGAGCGGGCCAGGATGCCCAGGCTGAGCACAGCCGCATATAGATAGACAAAAGGCACGAACAACACAGCGAAGGCCATCGCCAGCACAGCGGCTGTGAGGAGCTCGCGGGTGCTCCACCGCGAGCGCGCAGCTCGCTTCAAGGCCGGCTTATCAACAGAATTGACTTGCATCTCGTCTCCTTGTCAACGCTCGATCGCGCCGGGCTACGACGCGGACGATGATAACACAGACGAAACGTGAGGGAACGGTGAGACGGCAACTGGAGATGACTGCCTGCCAGGCCGGCCTGGCTTCCCCTTGCGCGCGGTTTCCAACCGCCGCGCCCGCGCATACAATTGCGCCATACGCGCGCCGACGAGCAAACCGGGGCGCGCAATCAGCCAGCCATGAATCAACTCCTCCTGAATGACAAGGTCGCCCTGGTCACCGGCGCGGGGCGCGGGATCGGGCGCAGCATCGCGCGGGCGCTGGCGCGCGAAGGGGCGCGCGTGGCGCTCGTCGCGCGCAGCGCCGGCCAGTTGTCGGACACGCAATCTGAGATCGCCGGTCTGGGCGGCGACGCAGTCTGCTTCCCCGCCGATGTGAGCGACGAAGCGGCTGTCGTGGCAATGGTGCGCAGCGCAGTCGAGCGCTTTGGCCGGCTGGATATCGTGGTGAACAACGCCGGCATCGGCCTGTTCGGCCTGCTGGAGACCACCTCCGCCGACACGTGGGATCGCGTGATGGCCGTCAACGCGCGCGGCACTTTTCTGGTGTGCCGCGAGGCGATCCCCCATTTGCGCCGGCAGCGCCCTGCGTTCATCGTCAACATCGCCTCGGTAGTAGCCGTGAAAGGCTACGCGAATCAATCCGCCTATAGCGCCTCCAAACACGCGGTGCTGGGCATGAGCAAGGCGCTGGCGCGCGAACTTCAAAGCGATGGCATTCGCGTGCATGTGATCTGCCCCGGCGGTGTGGACACTGAGATGGCCGGCCAGGCGCGCCCCGACCTGGACCGTTCGGCGCTGATGTCACCCGACGAGATCGCCGACGCTGTGCTGTTCCTCGTAACACGCCGGGGTAAAGCGGTGATCGACCAGATCGACCTGCGCCGCGAAAGCGCCACGCCCTGGGCGTGAGCGCAGGGCAAGCCCGGCGGCTTGCCCTACGCCCTTGCGGCGCAGATATAATCCCAGCGATCATCCAGACCGCTGTCACATTTTCTTCCCGGAGGAGGAGACTGCATCATGAAGCGTGCTCATTCAACATCGCGGCTTGCGTCCGCGCTCGCCATTATCGTTGCGCTGGGCGTAACACTGGCCGCCTGCGCCCCGGCCCGCCCGCCATCCGCCCCACAGGCCGGCGCAGACAAATTCAAGCGCGTCGTGTATCTCATCAACGGCGCGCTCGGCGACAACGCCTTCTACGATTCCGGCCAGCAGGGCATCGATGCCATCAAGCAGAAGTACGGCCTGGAAACGCGCACCATTGAAACGCAGTTCGACGCCGGCAAATACCAGCCCAGCCTCGACGCAGCCGTGCAATTCGCCGATGTGATCTTCGTCATCTCCTACGGTTTCGAGGATCAGCTCAAGCAGACCGCCGACAAATACCCCGACAAGATTTTCGTCAACATCGACTTCACGCTTCAGAACGACAAGAACACCATCACCTCGGTGGACTTTGTGGAAGAGGAAGGCGCGTATCTGGCCGGCGTGGCGGCCGCGCTCGCCACGACCGACACGCGCCTGCCCGGCGTCAATCCCGACAAGATCATCGGCGCCGTCGGCGGCGATGTGGACCCGGTTATCTCCAGCTTCATCTTCGCCTACAGGAACGGCGCGCGATCGATTCATCCGGATATCCAGGTGCTGGAGAAGTCGCTGGGCGGCGTGTGGGACGACCCGGCCAAAGGCAAGGAAGCCGCGCTGCAACTGTTCGACCAGAAGGCCGATGTCGTCTTTCAGATTGCCGCCGCCTCCGGCCTGGGCGTGTTGCAGGCGGCCAAAGAGCGCGGCCTGTACGCCATCGGCGTGGACACCAACCAGAACGACCTCGAACCCGGCCACGTGATCGCCAGCGACATCAAGAACGTGGGCAAGGCGATCGAGGATGTGTACGAGACCATCCGCAACGGCACATACAAGCCCGGCGCGGTGCTGGAGTACGGCATCAGGCAGGGCGGCGTGGACATCGCGCTGGAGGCCAAACAGCCGGTGCTGCCGCAGGACACGCAGGACAAGATCATGCAGATCCGCCAGCAGATCATCGACGGCGCGCTGACAATCGAACGCTACCAACCGTAGCGCGACACATCCCCTGTCACCTTAAACAGGGAGGCCGGCGGTGGTTTACTCGCGCCGGCCTCCCTGCCCCACCCTCCAGCCGTGTCTGAGCTGATCGCGCTGCGCCACATCAGCAAGGCGTTTCCGCCGAACGTGATCGCGCTCGACGATGTTTCCGTTTCGTTCGAGGCCGGCGAGATTCATGCCGTGGTCGGCGAGAACGGCGCGGGCAAGAGCACGCTGATGAAAGTGCTGTACGGCCTGCTGCGCGCCGATCGCGGCGAGATCATCCTGCGCGGGCAGCCGGCGCGCTTCAAGGACGCCAACGACGCCATCGCTGCCGGCATCGGCATGGTGCACCAGGAAATCCTGCTCATTCCCGAATACACCGTGTGGCAGAACGTCGTGCTGGGCGCGGAGCCGCGCGCGCGCTGGGGCGCGCTGGACGCGCAGCAGGCCCGTCAGCGCACACAGGCCAAAATCGACGCCTTCGGCCTCAATCTCGACCCCGATGCGCGCGTGGGCGACCTCTCTATCGCGGCGCGGCAGAAGGTGGAAATCCTCAAGCTGCTCTACCGCGACGTGTCGGTGCTGATCCTCGATGAGCCGACCGCTGTGTTGACGCCGCTGGAAGTGCCGCAGTTGTTCGAGGAGTTGCGCCGGCTGCGCGCCGGCGGCAAGACCATCCTTTTCGTCTCGCATCACCTGGAAGAAGTGCTGGCGCTGAGCGACCGCGTGACCGTGCTGCGACGAGGCAGGAAGATAGACACCGTTCCCGCCGCCTCAACCTCGAAAGGCGAGCTGGCGCGCATGATGGTGGGCCGCGAGCTGCTGTT
>CALBEF010000098.1 GCA_937927775.1 uncultured Anaerolineae bacterium
TGCCGCGCACGGCTGCCGGCGTGCGCAAGGCGCTCACCCGCATGCGCCAGACCATCGCCCAGCGCATGACCCAGAGCAAGACCACCACGCCGCACTTCTACATCACGCTGCCGGTGGAGATGGACGCCGCGCTGGCCCTGCGCCAGCAGATCAACGAGTCGTTGAAGCCGGAGAACCTGAAAGTGTCTGTCAACGACATGGTGGTGCGCGCCACGGCGCTGGCGCTGCGGCGGTTCCCGAACCTGAACGCCTCGTTTGATGGTGACGCCATTGTGCTGCATGAGCAAATTCATGTGGGCGTCGCGGTGGCGGTGGAAGGCGGGCTGGTGACGGTCACCGTGCGCGACACCGACAAAAAGACGTTGCGCGAGATCGCGGTCGAGTCTGCGGCGATGGCCGCGCGCGCCCGCGACAACAAGCTGCAACCCGCTGACCTCGGCGGCCAGACCTTCACGGTCAGCAACCTGGGCATGTATGGCATCACGGTGTTCAGCGCCATCGTCAATCCGCCGGATGCTGGCATTCTGGCGATCGGCGCGGCTGTGCCCACGCCGGTGGCGCGAGACGGTGAAGTGGTTATTCGCACCGTCATGAACATCACCCTGTCCGGCGATCATCGCGTCACCGACGGCGCCGAGGGCGCGCTGTTCGTCAACGAGATCAAGCGCCTGCTTGAAAACCCCTGGGGTTTGGTGTTGTAGTTGTAGGGCAAGCCGCCGGCTTGCCCTGCTACGATGCTGCCCTGCGCCGGATTTGCCCGATGTTGCGCGCAGATTTATCCGCCGCCCAAATCCCAGGGCCAGGCGCGAAGTTCAACCCTCTCGCGCTCACTCATCCTGCGCCTGGTTGATCAAAGCCGCCGGCCTGGCCCAGGCATCCTGCGGCGCGCACACCTCCAGCGCCACATCGTCCACAAACCAACTGGTGGTCCTGGAGCTGTCGTTCGAGCTGGTTAAGGTGAGGTTGATCTGGTTGCCGGCCTGCGCCGACACGTCGATGACCGCCGAGGCCTCTGTCCACGTGTTGCGCGCCGACAGGTTGGTGACCGTGATCGGCGGTGACAGCCACGCGCCGGCAGCGTCGCGCAGCCCAAAGCGCGCTATGTCGTACATATGCCGCGTGGTAGTCTCGTTTGTGCTCATGCGCCACCACAGCCTGAGTGTGGCGGTAGTGACCTGGGTGGGCATCTCGATCCGCTGCGAGGCGGTGTCGGTGTAATTCACGCGCGCGCCCAACCACAACCCCCATCCGCCGGATCGCCGGGCAGATTGGTAGATCAGCGGATCGTTCGGGGCGGCGCTGATCTGCCAGGGAACGCCGGGCGGCCCGCTTTCGAAGCCGCCGTTGGCAGCCAGGTTGTGGCAAGCAATCGCTCGCTCTGCCGGCCCCCGCTCGCTGATCACAATCGGCGCGTGCGCGCGATACGGCGCGCCCATCAGCGCAAACATGCCCGGACGGTTGATCTGCGCTGTGAGTTGGTTGCTCTCGCTGTCCAACTGCGCGCCGGCTTCCGGCATCCACTGCTCTATGTCCGCATCCCAGCGGTACAGGCCCAGCGTGCCCTCCGGCACAACGCCGAGATCGTCTTCAGCGTAGGTTAACGTCAGCGTGAGGGGGAGCTGCGGCGGCGTGTCGGCGCTGAGCGTAAAGACGCGCCCGATGTGCGCCAGGCCGGGCTGATCCGGCCCACCGGCGCCGAAGGGAAGCCCTGGCGTGTAGGTGATGGCCGTGAGCGCGCTCCACGCGCCGGCAGGAATGTCTACTCGCGTGTGAGGTTGGCCGGCGCGCTCGCCAACCGACTCCAGCCGCCACGCCTGGCCGGGGCGCGCCTCCGTAGCCACGCTGATACCGTACAGCCTTGCCCCAGCGCCCGTTTCGGCCTGCGCCAGGTCGTGCCAGATGAAATCGCCCTCAATCCAGGCGACGCGGCTGAAAGCGTCGGGCAGGGTGGGCGAGATGGGGATGCGAATCAGCGTGGCCGGATCAAGCAGCGCAAACGCCGCTAGCGCCACGTCCCTGCGCCCGCCCAGCGCGAACAGCCGCTCGCCCAGGGCAGCCTGTGGATGAGCAGCCAGGGTTGTGGTTAGCATCAATTGCGGCGCAAGCGGATTGCCCACCGAGAATACGCGCAGCGCGCCCAGATCGCTGCCGTCTTGTGTGAACAGCCAGTCGTTATGGGCAATGCCCAGACCGTTGCTCAAACAGGCGTGGGTCGGTGTCGAGCCGCCCAGCATGGGCAGAGCCGGGTTGTCGAGCAGCACTGTCGTCAGCCGAAAGTCCGAGCAGGGGCTGTCCTCTTGTGGCGGGTTAGTGATGAACAGACGCGGGCCGGCCCAGGCGATCACGACTGCGCCGGCGGGGAGTGCTTTCTGCGCCAGCAACACCGGCGATTGCAAATCTGCAAATGACACGGCGTACAGGGTGGGGTTGGGCCATTCGCTGACGGCAAAGACAACGCCATTGTGCTCATGTAAACTTTGTAGTGGCGCAATCTCGCCGGTTGGGTCAATGTCGATCCAGCCGCGCGCGACGATGCGGTTGCCGTTCAGCGCCAGACCCGTAATCCGCCCCGGCTGTTGATAGCTCAAATAGAAGAGCTGGGACTGACGGCCGTCTGGCCGCAGGACAAACTGCCGCGCTGTGACCCTCTCCGGCACAATCGCCAGCGGGCGCGGGATGACGCCGTCTGCAAGTTGGAACATTAACAGGCGGTGGTTGGACAGTGCGTATGCCTGTTGGCCCTGCCGGGCGATGTCGCGCCGCTCGTTGATGCGCACCAGCGGCACTTGCAGGCCGGGCAATGGGCGCGGCTGGGCGCGATTGCTGGTGTCGAGCGCGTACACAGTTTGATCGTCGTGCCACAGCACGCGGAGAGGTGTCGCAACCATTCCGGTCACCCACCAGGCATCCACATCGCTGAGCGTGGCCTGACTTAGCAAAACCGGTTTGTCTGGATTGGCCAGGCTGATAAGACTGATGTTGCGCCAGCCGGCAGTGACCAGATGTCCCGGCCAGCCGCTCAGCGTCAGCATGGACTCGCGCGTCAGCCAGTTTGTCGGCGGGCGCACTGTGAAGGTCAGGCCGGCCGAGACGCGGATCGGTTTCAGCGTAGACATATCCGGGCCGGTGTTCTCAATCGTGTACACGTAGCCGTCCTGCGCCCGCAGGTCTGTGATCCATGCCTGGCTGGAATAGGTGTCGCGCACAACGGGCGCAGTCGGCGTTGCCAGCGACACCGACATCAGCATCATGTCGTAGTTGTCATCCAGCGTTTGGATAAAGGCGCCCTCGTTCGCCATCGAGACTTTGATCACGGGTTGAGTGAAGCGCAAATCCGGGGCAAGCGCGACGGGGGTCAACACATCGCCGGTTGTCGTGTAAATGCGCCAGCCGGCGCCCTCTTCAGGCACGTAGACGTACCCGCGATACGCGAAGGGCGCGCCGTTGGGGGTGTTGCTCTGCGTAATGACCGAGGCCAGGCGTGGGGCAAGCGGATCTTCCAGCGTCAGCAGGTGCAGTGCGTAGCCGGCGTCGTAGGGCGCAGCGCGCAGGACGATCAGCCGGTTGTTGGTCACAGCAGCCCTCGACTGGCTCCATTCGTGCGCCGGCTGCCAGGCGATGGGCGTGACGGACAGCAGGCGCAAGGCGTCGGGTTGGCCGATATCGATGGCGAGCAGCTCGTTCTCCCGCGCCACGTAGGCGATGTCCCCATTGATTGCCAGCCAGTCGATGCCTTCGGCCGGCGGCCAGCCCATCGGCCCCAGTGGGCGCAGCGCCAGCCGACTGCACAGCGCCGGATGCGCCAGACAGTCATAGGACGCAAGGTTGAAGTCTTGTTGAATCACACCTGCTGCGCTGTCCTCGTCCGGCACGAGCACTGTTGTGCGTGTGACGGCATAGCCCGGCGCCTCGACCCGGATCGACAGCGCGCTGCCGCTCAGCGCAGACAGCGTGTAGACCCCGCTGGCCGGTTGTGTCTCGGCAATGATTGTTTCCGGTAGATCGGGCGATGTGGCGCGCAGGGTGGCTCTGACAGGCAGCCCGGTCTGCGCGTCGCGCACTGTGCCGCTGATCGTCCATCGGGCGCGCGGCGACAGCGTGATCACGATGCTGGCGGTCACGCCGGCGCTGACAACAACGGGGCGCTGAACAGGCCGAAACTCCGGGTGGCGCGCGGTGAGTGTGTATGAGCCGGCCGGCGCGCGCATACGTATTGCTCCATTCGCGTCGCTCAGCCCTTGCAAAGATTGCGCCGGCGATACATCAAGCCGCATGGTGACGGCCTGCGCCGGCGCGCCGGTGCCGCTGACGATCGCGCGCACGGCCAGCGCGCCGGTTGGCGGCGTGGAGGTGATCGCGCGCAGCGTGGCCGAGTAAGCGTCCAGCCGGCCCCAGCCATAGGTGTTGTTGGGCGCTTTCCCCACGCCTTCGCCGCAGTTGAAGCTGTTGGGGATGGCTCGGGCAGTGCTGGTCAGAATCTGCGTAGTCGAAACAAGCTGCCCAATCAGAGAAGGGCTGGCCGACCACATCAGCGCAATTGCGCCGACTACGTGCGGCGCAGCCATCGAAGTCCCGCTGAGGTAGCCATACTCATCGTCGCGCTCGGCCAGCGCCGATAGCACGCTCTCCCCCGGCGCGCTGAGGTCAGGTTTGATAGCGCCCGGCGTGGCCGGATCGCGGCTGGGGCCGCGCGAACTAAACGCGGCAATTTGATCGCTGCTGGTCGTTGCGCCGACACCCAGCGCCGTGTTGTATGTGCCCGGCGAGCCGGCGCTGTCGCACGACGGCCCGGCGTTGCCGATGGAGAAGACCGGGTAGATGCCAGCCGCGCGCCAGGCCGACACAACGGCCTGATAAAACGGATCCCATGCGTCAGCGCCCCACGAGTTGTTGACGATATGCGGCCGGCGCGATGGGTCAGGCTGCGAGCCGTCCAGACGTGTCGGCGCCAGCATCCACTGGCCGGCCAGCGCCAGGTCCACGTCTGTGCACCAGTTGCTGGCGCAGCCCTTCGCCGCGATCCAGGTTGCGCCCGGCGCGACACCAATGCGATCTTCTCCGCCGTCGTCGCCAAGAATCGTGCCCAGCGTGTGCGTGCCGTGTCCCACATTGTCAAATGGCGCCGGGTCGCCCTCCGGGTCAAACCAGTTGTAGTGGTGGATGAATCTACCGTTGCCCAGATTGCCGCGATATTGATTGGCCAGCGCCCGATGTGTCACACGCGCGCCGGTGTCGATGCTGCCGATCACGATGCCCTCGCCGCGTGCGCCCAACTCATCCCACACGCGGTCGGCGCGGATCTTCGTCAGTCCCCAGGGCAGAGCTGGCCCACCGTGGGTATCGATCGCTCCGAGGGAGGCAAACAGCGGTGAAGCAGACGCATCGAAGGGCGGTTTGTCTTCCTGAGCGGGCCAGCCAGCCGGCTGAACGGCAACCGGCATGTGGAGCGGATACCGGCGCGGCAGCCGAACGCGCGTCACGTTCGGTTGGGCCGCCAGCGATTGGGCGTCGCTCCATGTTCCCGCTACCGCCAGCGCATTGAAGATCCACAAATCCCGATAAGGAATCCCGCGTTGGATGAGCAGCGCCCGCGCTGTGGCCTGCGCTTGCGCAGCGTTTTGCTGAAGGGCAGCAACAACCTGCGCGCCGCGTTCGCCCCAGTCTGCGTCTGTGGCTGCTGCTGCCAGGCTTGTCTGAAGGCCGGCTGGCCCGGCAAATTCGACAACGAACTGTGTCGGACCGGCTCCTGGCGCAGTCAGCGCCGCGCGCAGTGGCGGATCGATGACGTCGGCTGCGAGTGAAGCCGTCGGCGACTTGGGCTCCACGCCAGGGGTGCGCGGTTCAGGTGAACGTTGCGCCGCAGCCTGTGCTGGAGAAGACAAGCTCAGGAGGATCGCTACCTGGACTGCCATCACCAGGCGGGAGCCGGTGCGCAGCAGGGGCAAAGCTCTGAGCATGGAGAGGCAACGCGCGCGTGGTAATTCGAGCATACACTGCTATTGTAATATAGCGCGTATCCCTTGGGGGCCGGGTGTATTTCTCTGTGGGGGCATGTTGCCCGGCGGTCTGCCCGGTAGAGACGTTGCACTGCAACCTCTCTACCGGCCTGCGCCGGCTTTGCCGCGTGTAGCGAGCGGATTTATCCCGCGCAACGAGCGCGCGCAACAGCTCGGATTGCCCCTGTTGGGAAATGCCTCCCGCATTTTCCGGTGTGCCAATTGGCCTGCAAAGCAGGGCAAGCCCGGCGGCTTGCCCTACAGGCATACCCACTGCGCGCAACACTCTCTGC
>CALBEF010000099.1 GCA_937927775.1 uncultured Anaerolineae bacterium
GTTGCCCCGCCGGGACCGTCATGCAACCGGAAAGCGCCTCGAAGTCAGCGCAAGCGGGTGTACTTCTCTGTGGGGGCATGTTGCCCGGCGGTCTGCCCGGTAGAGACGTTGCACTGCAACGTCTCTACGCAACGGTTGCGAAGCCGGCCTGCGCCGGCTTTGCCGTGTGTAGCGCGCGGATTTATCCCGCGCAACGAGCGCGCGCAACGGCTCGGATTGCCCCTGCTGGGAAATGCCTCCCGCATTTTCCGGTGTGCCAGTTAGCCTGCAAAGCAGGGCAAGCCCGGCGGCTTGCCCTGCAGGCATACCCACTGCGCGCAACACTCTCTGTCGGGCAATTTGCCCCTGCGGGGAAATGCGCCCGCGCAAGTGTCTCCGTTGGCAGGCATAGGATAATAAGCGGCATGGCAGAGCAAGTGAACGTCAGTCCTGCAGGGCAGGAAGAAGAGGGCATGACCCTGCTCGACCACATGCGCGAGTTGCGCGAGCGGCTGTTCAAAGCTGTCATCGCTATCGTGATCGGCGCGGTGATCGGGTTGATCTTTTCAAATCAGATCCTGCATCTGCTGATCCTGCCTTATGGGAACAAGATCGTCACGATCGCGCCCACCGAGACGCTCACGAATACGTTTGTTGTGTCGTTGACCTTTGGCGCGGCCCTGGCCATGCCGGTGGTGATCTATCAGATTCTGGCTTTTGTCATGCCGGGTCTGTTGCCCAATGAGAAGCGGTGGGTGCTGATCGGCGTGCCCATCGCCACCTCGTTGTTTGTGATCGGCGCGCTGTTCGCCTGGTTCGTCATGCTCCCGCCGGCCATCGGCTTCCTGACCACCATCAACACCGATGTGTTCGAGGTGCAACTGCGCGCGGACGATTACATCCCTTTCGTGACCGGCATCCTGTTCTGGATCGGCGTCGCGTTCGAGATGCCGGTGGTCATTTTCGTGCTGGCCAAATTCAACGTTGTGACTGCGCGCGTGCTGGCCAGACAATGGCGCTATGCCGTGGTGTTCATCGCGGTGCTGGCGGCCCTGATCACGCCCACGCCGGACCCGGTGAATATGAGCATCGTCATGGCGCCGTTGTTTGTGCTGTACGGCATCAGCATTGTGATGGCCGCCATTGCCCGGCGCGGATCGGCGACGCCGGCCATCCTCGACCCCGATGAGCCGACGAAGGAAGCGAAATGATCCTGCATCTGATCTCGGAGCAAGCCTGGAGCCAGCTTGCGCCCGGCCAGCCCTATGCGCCGGAATCTCTGCAAACCGAGGGGTTCATCCATTGCACGGCGGGTGACGCGCTGCTGATCGAAGTAGCTAACACGGTGTACCGATCGCACCCCGGCGAGTTTCTGGTGCTGGATATAGACGAGACGAAGGTGGCCGCCGAGGTGAGATGGGAGGCGCCGGCCCATCCGGCAGAGATCGCGGCTGAATCGACCGGCGAAGCGTCTGTTCCACCGGAGGCGGCCGCCGAGTATGGCCTGCCAGACGCGGTCGCCGCAAGCGAGCCGGCGCCAACAGCCGCCACATTTCCCCACATCTACGGCCCGCTCAACCGCGAGGCAGTCGTTGGTATTCGCCGCGCCGTTCGCGCATCTGACGGCAAATTTATCGGCATTGAGCCAATCGGCAACATCGATGCCGGCCTGAACCTGAAGACACCCTCGCAACTGGCCGGCGAACTGGTCGACGCCACCGGCGAATTCTCCGAGGCCCTGGCGCGCTTCAAGGATCACGTCGAAGCGCGCATGGATGAGATGGACAAGGAGATCAAGGGCCGGCTGGGCGACTAGCGCAAGACCACACCGGAGCCTCCACATGTCCCTGTTGACTTTCGACCGTTTCTATCGTTACGCCGAATTGACCGACATCCTGCAGAGCTTCGCCAGAGAGTTTCCCCGCCTGTGCGCCCTCACATCCATCGGCAGGAGCCACGAAGGGCGCGATATCTGGCTGGTCACGCTGACGAACACCGAGACCGGCAGCGACACAGACAAGCCGGCCTTCTGGGTCGACGCCAACATTCATGCGACCGAGGTGTCGCCCTCGACCTGCGCGCTGTACGCCATTCACAGGTTTCTGGGCGAATACGAAACCAATGCGCAAGTCCGGCAGACGCTCGACACCCGCGCGCTCTACATCGCGCCGCGCATGAACCCGGACGGCGCGGAAATGTATCTGGACGAACGGCGCCGGGCGGTGCGCTCGAGCACGCGGCCCTATCCCCTGCCAGAGGAACTGGATGGCCTGCATGAGGGCGATGTGGATGGCGACGGGCGCGTCCTGTTGATGCGGCTCAAGGATCCAAACGGCGCGTGGAAAATTCATCCCGACGAGCCGCGCCTGCTGATCCCACGTGAGCCGAACGACCTGAGCGGCGCAGGGCCGTACTATCGCGTGCTGCCCGAAGGGACGATCCGCAATTACGACGGGGTGACGGTCAAAATCGCGCCGCGCCTGGAGGGGCTGGACCTGAACCGCAACTTTCCGATCGAATGGGCCGTGGAGAGCGAGCAGAAAGGCGCCGGCCCCTATCCCACCAGCGAGCCGGAAGTGCGCGCAGTGGTTCAATTCATCGTCGATCATCCCAACATCACGGGCGGCATCTCGTTCCACACCTACAGCGGCGCCTATCTGCGGCCGTATGGCACGCGCTCGGACGATGATTTTCCAGCCGAGGATTTGTGGACGTATCAGGATATCGGCAAGGCTGCCACACGCATCACCGGCTACCCGGCTGTGTCTGTCTTCCACGAATTCAAGTACCACCCCAAACAAACGATCAAAGGCGTGTTCGATGACTGGATGTACGACCACCTCGGCGTGTACGCCTGGACGTGCGAGCTGTGGAACCCGCCGGGGCAGGCCGGCATCGACATGAAGAAGCCGGACGGCAAGCATCAGTTCATCGAATGGTATCGGGATCACCCGGTCGAGGATGACCTGAAGCTGCTGAAGTGGAACGATGAGGCGCTGCAGGGCAAGGGATTTGTGCCGTGGTATCCCTTCCAGCATCCGCAACTGGGCGAGGTGGAACTGGGTGGTTGGGATGAGGCGTATTGCTGGCGCAACCCGCCGCCACACCTGATGGAGAAAGAAATTGCGCCGCACGCAGAATTCATCCTGTGGCACACGGCAATATCGCCCTGCCTGTCCTTCCGTGAAATTCGGGTCGAGCCGCTGGGGGAGGGCGCGTATCACATCACCGCCGTGGTGCAGAACACCGGCTGGCTGCCCACCAACGTCACCGCGCGGGCCGCAGAGAAAAAGCTCGTCCGGCCCTGTGAAGTGGAACTGACCCTGCCGCAAGGCGCGTCGCTGGTGAGCGGCCTGCGCAAGTCGGAGATCGGGCATCTGGCGGGGCGGGCGCTCAAGAAAGCCGGCCTGTTTGGCGCCGATCCGACCGACGACCGGGCCAAAGTCGAATGGGTGCTGCGCGCGCCGCAGGGGTCTCAAATCGTTATCACAGCTTCCGGCCAGCGCGTTGGCCGGATCAGGACAACAATTGGACTGCGCTGAAATGACCAAACTATCCCACGATCAAATTCAGAAGCGATTATCCGAGGTCGCTGGCTGGTCGCTGAGCGAGGCCGGCGAGATCACGCGCACGTTCGAGCTGGCCGGCTTCCCGCAGGCGCTGCTGTTCGTCAACACGGTGGGCTGGCTGGCTGAAGCCGCCAACCATCATCCCGACATCGTCATTCGTTACCGCCGGGTCACGCTCACCCTCTCGACACACGACGCTGGCGGACTGACCGACAAGGATTTCGACCTGGCGGCGCGGATTAACGCGCTGGTGTAGAGATACGCAATACGCAATACGCAATACGGAATACGTATTGCGTATTGCGTGCCGGGTCTACACCGTCACGTTGAGGTAGAGCTGCTCGCGCAAGCTCATCACATCGCGGCGCAACTGATCCTCTGATTCGAGACGCTCTTTGACGCGCTCCACGCCGTGGATGACGGTACTATGGTCGCGCCCGCCCAGCAACGCGCCGATCTCCGGCAGCGAGGCGTCTGTCTCCTGGCGCACCAGATACATCGCCACCTGACGCGGCTGCACCAGTTCCTTGCTGCGCGACGAGGACACGATCTCCTGCACCGAGATGTTGTAATACTTGGCAACCGTCTCGATGACCTGAGAGGGGCTGATGTGCGCCCGCCGGCCCACCAGATCGACCAGCGTATCGCGGGCAAACTGCACACTGATTGGCCGGCCCGTCATCTCTGACGTGGCAATCAGCCGGGTCAGCGCGCCTTCCAGCTCCCGCACATTGCTCTGGATTTGCCTGGCGACGAACTCGATCACGTCCTGCGGCAGGCTGGCCTGCCGCTGAGCGGCTTTGGCCTGCAAGATGGCAATGCGGGTTTCCAGATCGGGCGGGGCGATGTCGGCCATCAACCCCCATTCAAACCGGCTGCGCAACCGATCTTCCAGCGTGACCATCATCTTGGGCGGGCGGTCGCTGGTGAGCACGATTTGCTTGTTGGCGCTGTAGAGCGTGTTGAAGGTGTGGAAGAACTCTTCCTGGGTGCTCTCTTTGCCGGCGATAAACTGCACATCGTCCATGAGCAGCATATCCACGAGCCGGTACTTGTTGCGGAAAGCCTCGGTGCTCTGGCTGCGGATGGCCATGATGAGTTCATTCATGAAGGCTTCGGACGTGACGTAGCAGCAGGTCATGCCGCGCCGGCGCGCTTCGTGGCCGATTGCGTGCAGCAGGTGCGTCTTGCCCAGGCCGGCGCCGCCGTATAGAAAAAGCGGGTTGTAGCGGTCCGCCGGCATCTCGGCCACAGACATGGCTGCCGCATGCGCCATGCGATTGCCAGACCCCACCACAAATGTGGCGAAGGTGTAACGCGCATTCAGCCCGTCGTTCAAAGCGCCGTTCAAAGCCCCATTCGCGCGGGGCGCCGGCATGGGCGCCGGGGCGCGCTCCTCCGCCTGATCCTGGGCAGCGGCAGGCTCCGGCTGCGCAATCGACGCCACATTGCCGTGCTGCGACACAAGCACAAAAGCAACATCCACGCCGCGCCCCATGCGCTCGGCCAGCACACGCTTGAACTGGCTCAGCATGCGGTGCTCCATCCATTCCTTGATGTAGCCGTTGGGCACACCGATGACAAACTGCCCGTCCTCGTAAGTCACCAGGCGCGCAGACTTGATCCAGGTGATGTAGCTGCCACGCCCGACATTGATCTCGATCTCGCCCAGGGCAGACTGCCAAGCTTCTTCTGGCCTCATGACTGACTCCACGTATCGATTCGAGTATCCCACAAGCACACACATCCCCCACACGGTCACGCGCGATGGTCGGCCAGTGCTGCGGGACTTTGGATTCTACGCAGCCCGCTGGCACAATCAAGAGCCTGACTTAACCCAACCTTAAAAATGTTCCGGGATTTAAGTTTTGCCTTTCGATGTGGCTGGATGTGTGGAAAAGGCCGGCACAACCTGTGGGTAAGTCGCCCATGCCTGTGGACAAAACGGGCGCAGCCGGAGATTTTCCGCCGCTGATACGCCCAGCCGCACCCTGGTGGGTGGCAGTCCCATCTGGCAAGCGGTTAGAATCGTCAACTGAACGATGGAGGTTCGCCCCTCTTTCGATCCTCATTCGTGGATCGCGCGCGCAGTGCGCAGTGATTCACCACACGCGAGGTGTATATGAAGACCGTTGTCGCGGGGGCGCTGGGCGAGTGTGTGCATGTGGCCGGCGTATCCAACTTCCTGCGGCTGGCCGAAGCAGCCGGCTGGCGCGCGATATTTCTCGGCCCGGCTGTGCCGATTGACAAAATGCTGGCCGCCGCGCGTGAGGCGCGCGCAGACCTGGTTGGCGTGTCCTATCGCCTGACGCCCGAAACCGGCGAACGGCTGCTGGGCGAGTTTGCCGAGGCAGCCGATGAGCTGCGCGCCGCCGGTGTGCGGTTTGCCTTTGCCGGCACACCGCCGGTCGCGGCGCGCGCCGAGGCGCTGGGCTTCTTCGAGCGCGTCTTCTCCGGCGCGGAGTCCGACGCCGACGTGCTGGCCTGGCTGAAAGGACAGGCCAACGCGGCAGGCAGCGAGACCGACTTCCCCCAGACCGCCGTCGAGCGCATTCGCTGGAAGGCTCCGTTTCCGTTGATCCGGCATCACTTCGGGCTGCCCACGATGCAGGCCACGCTGGACGGCATCGCGCAGATCGCCGAAGCGCGCGCGCTGGATGTGATCTCGCTGGGCACAGATCAGGACGCGCAGGAGAACTTCTTCCACCCGGAGCGACAGGACCCGCGCCGCAAAGGGGCCGGCGGTGTGCCGGTGCGCAGCGCCGACGACTACCGCGCGCTCTACGCCGCCAGCCGGCGCGGCAACTATCCCCTCCTGCGCACCTACTCCGGCACGGACGACTTCATCCGCCTGGCCGAGCTGTATGTCGAGACCATCAACATCGCGTGGTGCGCCATCCCGCTCTTCTGGTTCAACCAGATGGACGGGCGCGGGCCGTGGGACCTGGAGGGGTCGATCCGCGAGCACCAGGAGGTCATGGCCTGGTACGGCGCGCACAACATCCCGGTGGAGCTGAATGAGCCGCACCACTGGGGGATGCGCGACGCGCCCGATGTGGTGTGCGTCGTGTCGGCGTATCTGTCCGCCTGGAATGCGCGCGCCTTTGGCGTGCGCGACTATATCGCCCAACTCATGTTCAACAGCCCGCCCGGCCTGAGCGACCAGATGGACCTGGCCAAGATGCTGACCATGCTTGATCTGATCGAGCCGCTGGCCGGCGATGATTTTCGCATCTGGCGGCAAACGCGCACCGGCCTGCTCAGCTATCCGCTTGATATCGACGCGGCGCGCGCGCATCTGGCGGCCAGCGTCTATGTGCAGATGGCCGTCAGGCCGCATATCGTGCATGTGGTGGGCCACACGGAGGCCGATCATGCCGCGACTGCCGACGACGTGATCGAATCGTGCAAGCTGGCGCGCCGGGTGATTGAAACAGCCGTGCGCGGCGCGCCGGACATGACGGCCGACCCGGCCATCCAGGAGCGCCGCGCCTTTCTGGCCGCCGAAGCGCATGCGTTGCTGGACGCGATCCGCGCGCTGGCTGGCCCCGGCGTCAGCGATCCGCTGAGCGACCCGGCTACACTGGCCCGCGCCGTGCAGGTTGGCCTGCTCGACGCCCCGCAACTGAAGAACAACCGCTTTGCGCGCGGCGCGATCACAACGCGCATTACGTCGCGCGGCGGGTGCGACGCTGTGGATGCGGATGGAAATCCGATCCCGGAGCGGCAACGCATCGCCACACTTTTCAAGGAGCAAACGCTATGACCCCACACACGAACGGACACACAGACTACACCGTGATCGGCGCCGGCAACGGCGGCAAAGCGATGGCGGCGCACCTGGCGCTGATGGGTTGCCGGGTCACGCTGTTCAACCGCACCTTTGACCGGATCAGCGCCATTCACAAGCGCGGCGGCATCGATCTGGAGAGCTACGATGGCGGGCCGCGCGGGTTTGGCCGGCTGGCCTGTGTCACGTCGGATATCGGCGAAGCGGTCAACCAGTCGCGCGTGCTGATGGTGGTGACGCCGTCTTCGGCCCACGCCGAGATTGCCGCCCATGCTGCCCCGCACTTGCGTGACGGACAGATTGTGGTGTTGCACCCGGGACGCACGTGTGGCGCGATCGAGTTTGTGAAAGTGTTGCGCGACAAGGGCTGCCGCGCCGATGTGACGGTGGCCGAGGCGGAGACGTTCATCTACGCCAGCCGGTCCGACGGGCCGGCGCAGGCGCGCATCTTTCGCATCAAAGAGGCCGTGCCGCTGGCGGCGTTGCCGGCCAATCGGACGACGGATGTGCTGGCGGCGCTGGCGCCGGCCTATCCGCAGTTCATCGATGGCGTGAACGTGCTGAACACCGGCCTGAACAACATGGGCGCGATTTTCCATCCCGCGCTGACGCTGCTGAATGCCGGTCGCATCGAGTCGACCAACGGCGATTTCCAGTTTTACATCGATGGGGTGACGCCGTCGGTGGCGCGCGTGCTGGAAGTGCTCGACCGCGAGCGCGTGACGGTCGCGGCGGCGCTGGGCATCCGCGCCCGCACGGCCATGGAGTGGTTGCAGATGGCCTACAACGCCGCCGGCGCCGATCTGAACGAGGCCATTCACAACCAGTCGGGCTACTATGGCATCAAAGCGCCGGCCACGCTCAATCATCGCTACCTGTTCGAGGATGTGCCGATGAGCCTGGTGCCGATTGCGGCGCTCGGCCAGCGGTACGGCGTGTCGGTGCGCGCGATGGATAGCATCGTGCAACTGGCGTGCATCGTGCATCGCACGGATTACTGGCGGCGGGGCCGCACGCTCGACAAGCTGGGCATCGAACAGTTGAGCGTGAGCGAGATCACCCAATATGTGAATGAGGGGTTGCGCGATTAGCCGGCTTTGCGCCAGGCTCACTGCTCCAGTCCGCTCATAATCCGCTCTTAAAGCGCAGATAACGCGTTCTTGAACTCTGCCCTGTAAGCTTCCCCGGACTGAACGCAATCACCCTGCTACAGGATTAGGAGAAACAAGAACATGAGAACTTTGCATCGCAAGGTCATTGCCAGCCTGATCATGGTTGGCGTGCTGGGCGCCACGCTCTCGACGGCCACGTTGCCCGTTCAGTCTCAGACGGACGGCAAGATCACCGGCGTAGCGTTCGAAGACCGGAACGGCAACGGCAAGCGTGATGCCGGCGAGCCGACGCTGCGCGTGGCGCGTTACAAAGTGACCGACGGAGGCCGGTTCTGGAAATGCGGGCCGGTGTTTGGCAATGCGCCGTACACCGTTGGCGTTGCGCCGGGGACATATTTTGTGATGCCGATCGCCGGCCCGGCCGAGTATCCCACTGCGCCGGTCATTAAGGCGCAAGTCAAGGCCGGCCAGACAGTGGTCGTCGATCTGCCCTTTGGCAGCAATCCGCTGGCGGCCGCCGAGCAATGTGGCGCGTATGCTCCCAGGCGCGCAGCGCGCGTCCCGATGGGCATCGTAGAGACGGCCATTGGCGGCGGGTTCGTCACCCTGGTCAGCGCGATCGAAGCCGCCGGCCTGTACGACACGCTCAGCGGCAAAGGCCCGTTCACCGTCTTTGCGCCCAGCGATCTGGCGTTCGCCAGGTTCACCGATGACGAGCTGAAGGCCATCCTGGCCAACAAATCGCTGTTGACTTCAGTGCTGAAGAACCACGTAGTGGCTGGCGCCCTTACGGCGAACGATGTGGTTAACTCTGACTCAGTGACTACGCTCGAAGGCAAGTCGCTGCCAGTGCGCGTGGATGCGGAAACCGGCGATGTGTTCATCGGCGAGGCTCGCATTACGGTGTCCGACATCAGCGCGGCCAATGGTGTGGTGCACGCAATCGACACTGTGCTTGTGCCCTGAGTCGATCAAAGCCTTTGGCGAGAAAAGGAATCGAGGCGCTTCCCTGTTGGAAGCGCCTTTTTTATTGGTTGTGTCGGCTTGCCTCACCTCCTGCGCGCAAGAGGCTCGAAGAGCGCCGGGCAGCGCCCCCCGGGTGTTTGGCCGGCCTCGTGATCGCGCTTTATCCGAATCTTCCGCTGACGTAGTCCTGCGTGCGCGGGTCTTTGGGCCGGACGAAGATGGTTTGTGTTTCGCCGAACTCGATCAGTTCGCCGGCGCGGTCGGGGCGCATCATCATCATGGCGGTGTAGTCGCTGACGCGGGCGGCCTGTTGCATGTTGTGCGTCACGATGATGATGGTGTAGTCGCGCGAGAGGTCTTTCATCAACTCTTCGATCTTGAGCGTGGCGACGGGATCGAGGGCGGAGCACGGCTCGTCCATCAGCAGCACTTCCGGCTCTACAGCCACAGCGCGCGCGATGCACAGGCGCTGTTGCTGGCCGCCGGATAGCTCGGTGCCGAGCTGCTTGAGCTTGTCGCGCGCCTCATCCCACAGCGCCGACCGGCGCAGCGCCCACTCCACGCGATGATCCAGTTCGCTCCTGGGCATGCGCGGGTTGAGCAGGCGAATGCCGAACGCGATGTTCTCATAGATGCTCTTGACGAACGGGTTGGGCTTCTGGAACACCATCCCGACCCGCTGCCGGACGATGACGGGGTCGACGTCTGCCGCATAGATGTCCTCGCCGTCGAGGATGACGCGGCCTTCGACGCGGGCGCCTTTGACCCGCTCGTTCATGCGATTGAACGCGCGAATGAGTGTGCTCTTGCCACAGCCGGACGGGCCAATGATGGCGGTGATCTTCTTCTCGTAAGCCGGCATCGTCACATTGGCCAGCGCGCGAAAGTTGTTATAGAAGACAGACAGGTTTTCCGCCAGCATCTTCACCGGCGCGTCCTGGGTGGCGCGCGCCGGCGCGTCGGACACGGCGGCAAGTGGAACGGTAACGTGGGTCATGGATTTGAGTTGATGGAAGCGCCAACGCTACATCTGCTTGCGCAGCCGGTTGCGCAGAAGGATGGCGGCGAGATTGAACAGGATCACCACAGACAGCAGCACGATGATGGCCGCGGCAGCCACATTGCGGAATGTCTGCTCGGGCAATGCTGTCCACGACCAGATCTGGATCGGCAGCGCCGTGAAACTGGAGAACGGCCCGGAAGGGTCTACGGATATGTATGCCGCCGCGCCGATCACGACCAGCGGCGCCGTCTCGCCGATGGCGCGCGAGACGGCCAGGATGACGCCGGTGAGAATGCCGGGGATGGCCATCGGCAACACGTGATACCACACCGTTTGCCAGTAGGTTGCGCCAATGGCCAATGCGCCATCGCGGATGGACTGCGGCACAGCGCGGATGGCTTCCTGCGTGTTGATGATGATGAGCGGCATCACCAGCAGGCCCATGGTCAGGCCGGCGGAGATAATGGTGCGCCCGTTGGGCGGGGGATTGGTCACGCCGAACATGGAGCCGTTGGTCAGATCGCCCAGGGCGCGCACAAAAATGGCCAGACCCATCAGGCCATAGATGATGGTGGGCACGCCCGACAGGTTGTAAATGTTGGCCTGCAGGAACTGGTTGACGCGATTGGGCGCGGCAAACTCTTCCAGATACACGCCGGCGGCGATGCCGATGGGCATGGCGAACAGGATGGTTATGATTGCGATCAGCACAGAGCCAAGAATAGCGGTGCGCAGGCCGGTGGTTTCGGCGCGTGTCGTTTGCGCGCTGACCACAAATTCCGGGGTCAGCCACCAGCGCAGCTCGTGCTGCTGGCCGGGATACTCGCGCGCGATGGCTTCGAGGATGGCCGGGCCGTTCAAAAGCGAATCGAACAAGCGCCAACTGAACACCACGCGCTCTTCCAGCACCTCGGTTTCGAACAGGTCGATTAACTCGGCCCGGCTGCGCTGGGCAAGCGGCTCCTCCTCGTCGAGCTGATCGAAGCGGGCTGTGGTGATGTTTTGCTGGATGAGCGTGATCAACTCGTCATCCGGCAGCTCGGTGAAGGGGCGTCCGCCCAGCAACGGATCGAGGTCCGGTATTTCGGCGTACACGACTTCCACCAGCAGGTCCTTGTCCATCTCATCGAGTGGAACGCCGTAATCCTCTGGAATGGCCTCCAGGCGGTATTGGGGCGTGTTGTTGAGGATCATGTCGCGCAGTTCGGTCTCGGACAGGTCTTCGGGCGTGACGGCCGGCACAACAGACTTGGGATCGATGCGGTAGCCATATACCACATAGCCGCCAAGCTGATCGACAACGTTCAGAATCAGCGCGATCAACACCAGCAGAGCCAGCACGAGCGACAGGAACAGGATAAACCGGCCGCCGGCGGCTGCGCGCAGACGATTGCGGATGGCGCGGTCGGCCTGCAAGTGCGCACCCGCGAGTTGCGAATCGGGTGTCTGGGTCGGCGTGTCGGGAGTCATGTCAATACACCTCGCGGAAGCGCCGCACGAACCAGCGGCTGATCAGGTTTAGCCCCAGCGTCATCAGGAACAATACCAGGCCGATGGCGAACAGACTGATGTAGTCCATCGACTCGTAGCTCAGGTCGCCGGTGCTGATTCGGGCGATGTGGCCGGTCATGGTCTCAGCGGATTGGAAAGGATTGAAGGTGAAGTTGGGGCCGGCGCCTGCGGCGAGCAGCACAATCATGGTTTCGCCCATCGCGCGCGACACGCCGACGATGACGGCGGCGGCGATGCCCGACAGGGCCGCCGGCACGACGATCTTCAGACTCGTCTCGAGTTTTGTGGCGCCCAGTCCCAGCGAAGCCTCGCGCAGCGCGCGCGGAACGGCGTTCAAAGCGTCTTCGCTCATCGAAGCGATGATGGGCAACACGGCGAACCCCAGCACGAGGCCGGCGGATGCCATGTTGTAGAACTGCACGTTGTCCTCGCCGAAAATCTGGCGGATGACCGGCGTGACAAACGTCAGCGCGAAGTAGCCGAAGACCACGGTGGGCACGCCAACCAGCAACTCCAGAATGGGCTTGAGGAACCCCCGCGCGCGGGGCGAGGCATACTCACTCAGGTAGATGGCAGCGGCCAGGCCAACCGGCAGGGCTACTATGACTGCGATAACGCTGGTGATGAACGTCGCCGTCACCAGAGGCAGGATGCCGTAGGCTTCAAATTCCGGCGCCCAGGTCGTGGTGAAGAAAAACTCGGCCAGCGTCACGCCCGGCGCGGTGAAGAAATGGATTGCCTCGCTGAGCAAGGTGTACAGGATGGCCAGCGTCGTGCCGATGGAGATGGCCGCGCACACGAACAGCGCGCCGCGAATTGCCACTTCGTTTCGGCGCGCTCGCCTTTTCAGGCTGGCTTGCTTTTTGAGAGGGGTCAAAATGGGCAGATCGGTGGTGCTCGCCGTCATAGGATTGAGATGTGTTGGGCCTGTTGCGCAAGCATCGCGGGCCTGAAAGACCCGCGATGCTTCAGCATAAGAATGGTTGAGCGGAAATCCGGTGATTCCAGATTCCGCTCAAACACTGCCAGGGGCTGAGAACCGGGCTACTTCATCGCGTTGATCCACAGTTGGCGCGAGGCGGCCAGCTTGGCCGGCGGCTCGGGGAAGTAGCCGACTTTGCGGATCACCTTGTCCACGTTGCTGAGGTAGTAGTTCAGGTACGCGGCAACCTGCGGCTTGCTCTTCATGATGTTGGCCGAGGAGATGATGAACAGCGGGCGGGCGAAGCCATAGCGACCGTTGGCGACGGTGGTGGCGCTGGGCGTCACCCCTTCAAAGGCGATCGCCTTCAGCTTGCGGCGGTTCTCTTCGTAATAGGCATAGCCGAAGTAGCCGATGGCGCCGACATCGCCTTCCACGCCGGCGACCAGCACGTTGTCGTCTTCACTCAGGTTGACGCCCTGCACTTTGGGGATCAGTTCGCGGCGGTTGCTCAGGGGCTTGCCGGCCGCATCCACGAACACATGCTCGCAGAAGTAGTCATAGGTGCCCGAGTCGGTGCCAGGGCTGAAGATCTTGATCGGCGTGTCTGGCCACTTGCTGTCGACTTCTTTCCACGTCCTGGCCTGGCCGGAGAAGATGAGGGCAAGTTGCTTCTTGCTGAGGCTGCGCACCCAGGTATTGCGCGGGTTGACGACCACGGTCAGCGCGTCGATGCCCACCTGGAACTGGATGGGTTCCAGGCCGGTGCCACGGCAGGTCTGGATCTCGGCGTCGGTCATGGCGCGGCTGGCGTTGGCCACGTCGTACTCGCCGCGGCAGAAGCGCGAGATGCCCGCGCCAGAGCCAATCATGTCGATCTTGATCTCGCCGGTGTAGCCGTCCTTCTTGAAGCGCTGAGCGATTTCCACGCTGAGCGGGTAGACGGTCGAGCTGCCGCCGGAGTTGATGTTGCCGCTGACTTCAGCCGGCTTGACCGGAGGCAGTGTCTGTGCCTGCGCCGGCGCAATCGCGGCTGCGCCGACAGCAACCGCCATGGCGATGGCCGGCGCAATTCGCCTCAAATTTTCATTCATGCGCATGTGTAACTCCTTGCTAAAGCTGTATTGGATTCTGAGGACTATGTCCCGAATGTAGATACTACCCGGCGTGTGTTAATGGCATTTCAAGGCTCCATTAAGCTGCTTTTAAGAAGAATAACGTGGGGCGCAGGTCTTGAGAGATCGATGCGCAGGCTTTACCTTCTGTTACCGCGACTTCAGTCGCCCGGCTGAGCAGTTGCGCGGATGCCAGATCATCAGTCTTCTTAGCAGCGCATCAGCCTGCCGGGTTGGATCATAACGGGTATGGGTTCGCGCAATGCAGGCGTGCGCGTAAGGGGCAGCGGCGGCGGGTCAAAATAAAAAAGGGCGCAAGGGAAGCAGGCTAAGCTGGGTCTAAGCAGATGCAGGCAAAATGATCCGCAGCCGGATATAAGGGATCTTTTCCGGTTCGATGAATGTGGGTTGCGCATACTTCAAGAAGGATAGGAGAAACTCAGATGGAAAGAAACGGCAAGTCTCCCATGATGAAGCACGCCGCCGGCGGAGGAACAACCAACCGCGACTGGTGGCCCAACCAGTTGAACCTGAAAATCCTGCATCAGAACCCCCCCGCAGGGAATCCGATGGGCGAGGATTTCAACTACGCGGAGGCGTTCAAACAGCTCGATTACCAGGCGCTGAAGAAGGACCTCTACGACCTGATGACGAAGTCGCAGGACTGGTGGCCGGCTGACTTCGGCCACTATGGGCCGCTCTTTATTCGCATGGCCTGGCATAGCGCCGGCACCTATCGCATCGGCGATGGACGCGGCGGCGGCGGCACCGGCGCGCAGCGTTTCGCCCCCCTCAACAGTTGGCCGGACAACGTGAACCTCGACAAGGCGCGCCGGCTGCTCTGGCCGATCAAGCAGAAGTACGGCAACAAGATCTCGTGGGCCGACCTGATGATCCTGGCCGGCAACTGCGCCCTGGAGTCGATGGGCTTCAAGACGATCGGCTTCGGCGGCGGGCGCGAGGATATCTGGGAACCGCCGGAGGACATTTACTGGGGCAGCGAGCAGAAATGGCTGGACGATCAGCGCTACTCCGGCGACCGCGAGCTGGAGAACCCACTGGCTGCCGTGCAGATGGGTCTGATCTATGTCAACCCCGAAGGCCCGAACGGCAAGCCCGATCCGCTGGCGGCCGCGCGCGACATCCGCGAAACCTTTGGCCGCATGGCGATGAATGACGAGGAAACCGTCGCGCTGATTGTCGGCGGGCATACCTTCGGCAAGACGCACGGCGCCGGCCCGGCCACCCATGTCGGCCCTGAACCGGAGGCTGCGCCCCTGGAAGCGCAGGGCCTGGGGTGGAAGAGCAGCTTTGGCAGCGGCAAGGCCGGCGACGCCATCACCAGCGGCATCGAAATTACCTGGACCAGCAAGCCGATCCAGTGGAGCAACGAGTACCTGGCCAACCTGTTCAACTATGAGTGGGAGCTGACCAAAAGCCCGGCCGGGGCCTGGCAATGGACGCCGAAAGGCGCGCCGGCCAATGTCCCCGATGCCCATGATCCAAACAAGCGCCATGCCCCCGGCATGTTGACCACCGACCTGGCCCTGCGCTTTGATCCGCTCTATGAGCCGATCGCGCGCCGCTTCCTGGAGCACCCCGATCAGCTTGCGGATGCTTTTGCGCGGGCGTGGTTCAAGCTGACGCATCGCGATATGGGGCCGCGCGCGCGTTATCTCGGCCCTGAAGTGCCGGCAGAGGATTTCATCTGGCAGGATCCGATTCCGGCGGTTGATCACAAGCTGATCGACGCAGCCGACATCACCGCGCTGAAGCGACGCATTCTTGACGCCGGCCTGTCGATCTCCGAGCTGGTGTACACTGCGTGGTCGGCGGCGTCCACATATCGCAACTCGGATAAGCGCGGCGGGGCGAACGGCGCGCGCATTCGCCTGTTGCCGCAGAAGGATTGGGAGGTCAACCAGCCGGCCCAACTGGCGAAAGTGCTCGACACTCTGCAGGGCATTCAGAGCGCGTTCAACGCGGCCCAGACGGACGGCAGGAAAGTCTCGCTGGCCGACCTGATCGTGCTGGGCGGCTGCGCGGCGGTGGAGCAGGCCGCCAGGAACGCCGGCTACGATATCGAAGTGCCCTTCACGCCGGGGCGCATGGACGCCTCGCAGGAACAGACCGACGCGCACTCCTTCGCCGTGCTCGAGCCGGTGGCGGACGGCTTCCGCAACTACCGCAACCGCGCTGTGCGCGCCACAGTGTCCGATGAAGAGCTGTTAATTGACAAAGCGCAACTGCTGTCGCTGACTGCGCCGGAGATGACGGCCCTGATCGGCGGGATGCGCGTCCTGGGCGCCAACTATGGCGGCGCGCAGCACGGCGTCTTCACCAGCCGGCCCGGCGCGTTGACCAACGACTTCTTCGTGAACCTGCTGGACATGCGCACGGAGTGGAAGCCGGTCTCTGAGGACGGCGCATTGTTTGAAGGCCGCGACCGCGCCACGGGCGAATTGAAGTGGACCGGCACGCGGGTTGACCTGGTCTTCGGCGCGAACTCGCAACTGCGCGCCCTGGCCGAGGTGTACGCCTGCGCCGACAATCAGGAGAAGTTTGTGCGCGACTTCGTGGCTGCGTGGAACAAGGTGATGACCCTGGATCGCTTCGACCTGCATCACTAGAGCTGAACATCCTCTCGAGGCGTGTAGTTCAGCGAGAGGGTCATCCCTGATTGTCGAACAGGCCGGCGGCGCGAGCCACGTAGCGCGCCGGCCTGTTTGTCTTTTCCACAACACCCTCACTCAATCCGAGATGCAGTGCGCCTCGTCCACGACCAGCAGGCTGATCCGGCTGCTGATGGGGCCAGGGAGTTCAGTCTGGAAATGCGCGTTGGACAGGTGCTCCGGCGAAATGAGCAGAATATCGACTGCGTTGCGCAGCAGGGCTTGTTCTATGTCCGGCCATTCTTTCTCATTCGCCGAGTTGATGGTTGCCGCGCGCGCCCATGCGTTCGGCGGCGGCGATCTGGTTGCGCATCAACGCCAGCAGGGGCGAGATAAGCAAACAAGGCCCACTGCCGGCTTCGCGCAGTAGTTTTGTGGCGATGAAGTAGACGAAGCTTTTGCCCCAGCCCGTCTTCTGCGCGACAAGCAGCCGGCTGCGCCCTTCGACGATCGCGCGGATGGCTTGCTCCTGCCCTTCGCGGAAGCGGGCAGCGGGCTGCTGCGCGCCGGCGCGCAGCAACTCGAGCGCGCGTGGCGTTGTAGATCGTGGATTCATCCTGGTATGAGCGCGCGAACGGCGCGGACGATGTGGGGGTGTGTTTGCCGGCCGGCTATTCTTCATCCTGCGGAGCCGTTCACACGGATTTTCTGATGCTGTCCTGCGTGTGCTGCGCGTTGCCATTGCGCGTGTGGCTCTCTCTCCGTCCTGAGCGCCGCTTTGTCTTTCGTCTGGAGTTTTACCATGATGTGATGCGCCGGTTCCAGCCGGTGATATTTGAAGGTGGCGCGGCTGATTTGATCCAGATTGTGGCGATGGAACAGGTTTTCCCATTCTTCCAGCCGCAGGTAGTTGTAAGGCAGCGGCACGTTGTGAGGCGTGTTGCCCATGTAGTCAGCCACCCGCAATGTAAGCGCCTCCAGCGGGGTTTTCCAGTAATGATCTTTGACAATCAGGAAACGCCGGCTGACTCGACAGGCTTCGAAAAAGATGCGGTCAATGTCTGTCGTGTGGTGCAGCATATCCACCATCATCACGCAGTCAAACGAATCATCCTCGAAAGGGAAGGAGTGGCCGTCATAGTGGCGCACTTCAATGGAAGAATGCGGCTGCAGACATACATCAAGCCCTACCATGTTGCACCGGGCAGCTTCCTTGATCGTATGCGCCAGTTGCCCATCCCCGGTTCCCACGTCCAGCACGCTCGCCCCTTCGTCTATGAGGGGAATGAGCCTGTCCTTCAATCTGGCGGAGCGGTAAGGGCGCATCAACCGGTCGTACAACATCCGCATTACAACCTTAAGCATCGATCCTCCTGAGTAAGTGCTTCTCGTCGGCGCCCTGGCGCTTCATTTATCCGGGTCGCGCCGGCATCGCATTTCCACTTGCGTCCATCAGCGTGAGCTGCGGGTTGTGCTCTGCGAAGTACTCCAACTCCCACGGCGACGAGAACAGGATCACCAGCCGCCCCTGCGCGTCGCGCGCCCGGCGTGTCTGAAGCCACGAGGCTACCTGTTTCAGGGCAGGGTCTTCATCATCTACCCAGCGCGCAGCCACGTAAGGCAGTCGCTCAACTGTTGTCTCAACGCCATACTCGGCGGCCAGGCGCGCCACCACCACGTCGAACTGCAGTTCGCCCACGGCGGCCAGGATTGGTTCGCGCCGCGCCTGGTCTTGCGAATACAGCGCCTGAACGACGCCTTCTTCCCGGAGCTGTTGCAACCCGTTGTTGAATTGCTTGTGTTTGGACAGCGACTGGTTGCGCAAAACAGCAAAGCATTCGGGCTGAAACAGCGGGATGCGGGGGAACTCGAAGACCTGGCCGGCGCACAGGGTGTCGCCAATCGCAAAGATGCCCGGGTTGCTCAGGCCGATCACGTCGCCGGGGAAAGCCTCCTCGACGGTCTGGCGATCCTGGGCGAACAGCCGGTGCGGGCGTGTGATGCGAATCATGCGCCCCAGGCGGGGATGATGCACGATCATGTCCTTCTCGAACCTGCCCGAGCAGACGCGCAGGAATGCCATCCGGTCGCGGTGCAGGGGGTCCATGTTTGCCTGAATCTTGAAGATGAAGCCGCTGAAGTCGGGATGAGCCGGTTCAACCGGCCCTGCGCTCCCGTGGCGGGCGCCGGGCGGAGGCGCCTGCTGAACCAACGCCTCCAGGAACGGCTCGACGCCGAAGTTGGTGATGGCGCTGCCGAAGAACACGGGGGTCAGCTCGCCGCGCAGAAACGCCTCGCGCTCATACGGCGCGCCTGCGCCTGCCAGCAGTTCGATGTCCTCGCGCAGTTGCTTATAGGCAGGCGGGCCTATGGTTTCGGCCAGCAGCGGGTCGTTCAGGTCTGTGACCTGGACAGGGGCGCGGAACTTGCCCCGCGCCGTGCGCTCGAACAGCAGCACAGCCCGGCGCATCAAGTCATACACGCCCCGGAAGTTGTGGCCGGCGCCGATGGGCCAGTTCATCGGCGAGACCCGCAGGCCCAGCACGCGCTCGATCTCGTCGAGCAGCTCCAGCGGCTCGCGCCCCTCGCGGTCGAGTTTGTTGATGAAGGTGAGAATGGGCAGGCGTCGCTGGCGGCAGACTTCAAACAGCTTGAGTGTCTGCGACTCAATCCCCCTGGCGCTGTCAAGCACCATCACGGCGCTGTCGGCGGCGATCAGCGTGCGGTACGTGTCCTCGCTGAAATCCTGGTGGCCGGGCGTGTCGAGCAGGTTGAAGATGCGCCCCTGATACTCGAATTGCAGAACGGTTGATGTGATCGAGATGCCGCGCTCGCGCTCCATGGCCATCCAGTCGGAGGTGGCGCTGCGCTGGTTCTTGCGCGCGCGCACGGCGCCGGCCTGCTCCACGGCGCCGCCGTATAACAGCAGCTTTTCGGTGAGCGTCGTCTTGCCAGCGTCGGGATGCGAGATGATGGCGAACGTCCGGCGCCGGGCCGTTTCATGTTCAAGCCGGGTTTCAGGGTGTGTGGTTGTGGATAGTGCTGGAAAGTGGGAGGGGGCGCTCATGCAGATAAACCTTTTCTGACGAATGATCGAGACAAGCGATGTGTCAGGCGAGCGTTAGCGGCTCTGCCGGGGGCGCAGGCGCAAGGGCGCGCGCGGGGATCAACAATTGACCGACATCGTTTGTGCGCTCATCATTCAGAAAGGTTATCCTGCTCGGCGCATGCCAGGCGTCACGCTCGTCATGCGAACCATACAAACGCAATGATAGCACAGGCGACGGGCGCCTGTTTGACCCTTGACATTCCACCCCGCGCCGATATAATTCAACGCGCGTTGAATCAATGGAGTGGTGATATGCCCCGCCAAGCGAAAAGATCGACTGTGGATGTCCAGGCGCTGTCCGACCGGCTGAAGGTTCTGGCCGATCCCAGGCGTCTCCTCATCCTCAAATGCCTGATGGATGACGCGCAGTGCAACTGCAACCTGGGTGACGCGCTGGACATGGCGCCCAACCTGGTCTCGCATCATCTGAGTGTGTTGCGCCAGGCCGGCCTGATCGAGATGCAGCGCGATGCGCAGGACGGCCGCTGGATCTACTACTCGGTGAACAAGGCAACGCTCGCCGAGCTAACCGCCGCTTTCAACGATTTCTTCGATCCAACGCAAGCCGATCCGCGCGTTGCCGCCTGCGCGCCGAAGTGCTGTGACACTGCCGCGCCAGACCGCAGCGCCCGGCGCGTCCGGCAACCCGAAGCCGTCGCCGTGGGCGATTAGGCGGTTTATTTCGCCCGATATTTCAAGGAGTGTTGAATTGCTATGCGTGAGCCGTTGAATCTGATGGATATGACTGCCCCCAAAGCAGGTCATGAGCCTGTGGCGGTTGAAATCTTCGATCCGCCAATGTGCTGTCCAACCGGCCTGTGCGGCCCAACTCTGGACCAGACGCTGCTAAACGTGAACGAGATGGTCATGGCGCTACAGACTGAGGGCGTGTCCGTGCAGCGCTACCAGATGACCAGCCACCCGCACATGTTTCTGGACAGCGCCGACGTGATGCGACTGGTGCGTGAACGACAGATGAGCGCGCTGCCCATCACGCTGGTGCACAAGCGCGTGCTGAAAGTGGGCGAATATCCCACCATCGCCGAAGTCAGGGCTGCGCTGAACGGGGCTGCGCAATGACGACGCAATTTGTTTTCTTCTCCGGCAAAGGCGGCGTCGGAAAGACCTCGATGGCCTGCGCCACAGCCGTGCGTTACGCCGACGAAGGCAAACGCGCGTTGATCGTCACCACCGATCCCGCCTCCAACCTGGCCGATGTTTTCGAGCAGCCCATCGGCCATAAGATCACGCCCATCGACGGCGTGGCCAATCTTTGGGCGATGGAGATTGATTCTGATCGCGCCACCGAGGAATACAAAGAGCGGGCGCTGGCGCCGATTCGTCTTGCGTTCCCGCCCCAGATCGTCCGGGTTATGGAAGAGCAGATGAGCGGCCCGTGCACCGCCGAGGTGGCGGCTTTCGACCGCTTCACGGACTTCCTGGACCTGTCCCCACAAGATGGGCCGGCGTTCGACGTGGTGATATTCGACACTGCGCCAACCGGCCATACGATTCGCCTGCTGGAGCTGCCCGCAGAGTGGAGCCAGTCCATTGAAACGGCGTCGCAGGGGAGCGGCCAAACGTGCATCGGGCCGGCTGCGGCCATCCAGGACGCCAAACACAAGTACGAGCGCGCCCTGGCCACCATGCGCAACCCGGCGCAAACAACGTTTGTGTTTGTGCTGCATCCCGAGGCTATCGCCATTCGTGAAACGAAGCGCGCCGCAGCCGAGCTGGGTAAACTGGGCATTCACACGCAACAGTTGATTGTCAACGGCATCATCCCCGATCACGAGCGGGCAAATCCACTGTTCGCTGCGCGCGCCGACATGCAGGCGCGTTACCTGAAGCAGATTGAAGTCGAGCTCCCGCTGCCGGCGCGCCGGATGCCGCTGCTGGCGGGCGAAATCAAGGGTGTTGCCCGCCTGCGATCTGTGGCCGCTTTGTTCTTCGACGGGCGCGCGGATCACGCGCCGGAAGCGCCTGTTTTGGACGGTCAGGCCGCCGCCGCGCTGAATGGCTTTGAGCAGGGCGCGCAAAAGATCAAAGATCGCATCGTGCCAGACGGCCACAGGCGCGCGCTCTTTTTCGCCGGCAAGGGCGGCGTCGGCAAAACAGTCGCCTCGTGCATCACAGCCGTGTATCTCGCGCGGCAGGGTTATCGCACCCTGCTGCTTACGACAGACCCGGCGGCGCATCTGGGCGATGTGCTGGGCGTGCCGGTCGGCCATGAGCCGGCTGTGATCGAAGGTCTGCCCAACCTCTGGGCAGCCAGGATTGATCCGAAGGCGGCGGCAGAGGCGTACAAGGCGCGCATTCTGGATGACGCGCGCAAGCGTGGCCGGCCGGCCCAGTCGATCAAGGTCATGGCCGAAGAGCTGGATTCGCCCTGCACCGAGGAGATGGCGGCGTTCGATCTGTTCATTGAGTACGCCTCGCAGACTGGATGGGACGCGATTGTGTTCGACACAGCGCCCACCGGCCACACCTTGCGCCTGCTGGAACTGCCCCTTGACTGGAGCAAACAACTCGACGTGAAAGTGTTCGCGTCTGTGGACACCGTCGCGGCGGATGACGTGGCAAAGCGGCGCTTCGGCCAGGTGATCGACATGATGCGCGACCCGCAACGCAGCACGTTTGCCTTTGTGATGTACCCGGAGGCCACCCCGATTTTCGAAGCGCAGCGCGCCAGCGAAGAGTTGCGCGCGCTCGGCATCCCGACCGGGCTGGTCGTGGCAAATCTGGTTATCCCGCCCGAACAGGCCACCACGCCTTTTGCGCGCGCGCGGCGCGCGATGCAGGACAAATACCTGTCCGAGATCTCCCGGCGCTTTCAGGCGCCGGTCCTGCAAATCCCGCTGCAACCGCGCGAGGTCAAAGGACTGGACATGCTGGCCGGGCTGGGTCGGCAGATCATTGACGAAACGCAGACTGTTGACGCATTGCTCCCGGCATAGCGCGTCTGGCCGGTTGCGAGCCAATCAACCTCATCATCCTTTCACAACACGAGGCGAGTCACACATGAAAACACCTATGCAGCTATTGCAGGAATTTGCGCCTGAGTTCGCGCAAAACCAGATGGACGAGAAATCGCTCATCTTCGAACACCCCAAATATCAGGCTGTGCCTGCCAAATACAAACTGCTGATCGGGATCGCATCGGCAGCCATTATTGGCTCGGACACCTGCACCCAGATGTGGGTCAAAATGGCAAAAGACAAGGGTGTGACCAGTGAGGAGATCACCGAGGCGATCATGGTAGCCCGCTACATGAAGCAGGCCACTGTCAATGACACGGTCAGCAATGCTCTGCGTCTATTGTCGCCAGATCAATGAGCGCAGCCCGGCGGAAACGCGCGCAGGCAATCGGATCGGGCCGGACTGGCCCCGATCAGCCCGATATCTGAGCGCCGGCTGAAACGAGGCTGCCCTCTTCACTCATCTGCCGGAACGATGTTTGCGCGAGTGCTGTTCCCTACCGACTTCTCGGCTTACGCCAATGCCGTCTTCGCCTGTTTGCCGGAGATCAAAGCGGCCGGCATGCGCGAGGTCGTTCTGCTGCACGTCATTCGCCAGAGCGATGCGCCGTTGCCGGACACCCTCAACCGCGAAAGCGTGGACTATATGCGCTGGAGCGCGCAGGAACAATTGAACATTGCGCGGATGGCGCTTGAGGGGCATGGGCTGCGCGTCAGCGTGTGTGTGGAGTACGGCTCCCCGCCGGCGCAGATCGCGCGCGTGGCCGATGAAGAGCGCGTCGATCTGATTGTCATCGGCGCGCAGGGCGCGACAGTGGCCCAGGAACTGTTGATCGGCAGCGTGAGCTATGAGGTGGCGCGCCGGGCAACCGTGCCGGTGCTGCTCCTTAAGTTCCAGGTCGTTCGAGAGTTGGGCCACGTCAGGTGCAATCGCGTGTGTGAACAGATGTTTGCCAGGGTGCTGCACCCGACCGATTTCTCGGAGTGCGCCAACGCGGCCTTCCAGGTCGTGAAGCGGCTGCGAGCGGCCGGCGCGCAGGAAGTTGTCCTCCTGCATGTCCAGGACGAGCGGGCCATGAAACATCGTTCTGCGCAGCAACTGGCCGAGTTCGATCGCGAGGATGCCGAACGCCTGCAGAGAATGTGTCGCGCGCTGCTGTTATACGGGCTACAGGCTCGGCCGCTGCTCCGGCGCGGTGTGCCGTTCAGGGAAACGATACGAGTTGCAGACGAGATAGACGCTTCTTTGATCGTGCTGGGATCGCGCGGTCGCACGATGTTGCAGGATTTGATCGCCGGGAGCACGTTCGAGAACGTCATGCGCCTCAGCCGCAAGCCTGTGCTGGTGGTGCGCGGCTGATCGGCCAACAGGTTGATTTCAAGCGTTGAACTCAGGATGAGGAGCAATGATCACAATCACAAGGCCGGCTATTTGCCGGACGTGGATTTAGCGCCGCTTGCCAGATGCGCCAGTTTTTAGCGCCGCGAACAGGAAACAAAAGGAGAGTGCTATATGCCGTTGTATGACTTTCAATGCCAGTCGTGTGGCAGGGTTTTTGAGGTTCGCGCGTCGATCAAGCAGAGAGAGGACCTCAAGCCGGAATGCCCTGTCTGTCACAGCCATGACACAGAAGCGCTCATCACTGCGGGCCTGGTCATCCTGAATAAACCTTCAGGGGCTGCCATCGCGCCTTCAGGTTGCGGCTGCGGCTCGAATTCCGGGTCAGGATGCTGCGGATGACGCACACCATACGAGTGCAGATCGTCGGGACGCCGGTTGCGTGCGCAGACGGCGTCAAAGACGCCTGGCGCGATCTTGCGGCATGGACTGCGGATCAGCTCAATCAAAGGTACGGACAGGCAGTGGACGTGCGCTACTACGACTTGTTTGACCCGGGCTGTCCGCCTGTGCCGGCGGACGCCCGGCTGCCGCTGGTGCTGGTTGATGGCGACGTGGTCATCAACGGTGGCAAGCTGTCCATTCCAACGCTCTGCAGGCGCCTGGAATCTCTGGGCGTGGCTCGGCAATCGCCGGCGTGATCGTTGCCTCTCGCAGCGAGATGCCCATCAAGCATGGTTGATTGCGCAGGGATTGATCTGGCGCCCGGCGCGTGGTGAGTTTCACCCCGAAAAGCGAATACCGCCCCATGTTTGGAGCGGTATTCGCTAATGACGGGAGCGACGGGATTCGAACCCGCGGTCTTGGCCTTGACAGGGCCACGTGTTAGGCCAGCTACACCACGCCCCCTTGT
>CALBEF010000100.1 GCA_937927775.1 uncultured Anaerolineae bacterium
TTCCGAACTTCATCCCGCCCGCCCTTTTGCTGTGCCATCTCCCGCTGAAATACGTGGAAAACCTCATGCGCCACGAGAGAGGCCTCTTCTGGCAACAGCGATGCTGCACCACTATAGCCGTGAGGAAGCATGATGATGTACCTAGCTACCTGACAGATTTTCAAGGAGAGGCTGGTTGCCATGCCTGATCGAGTACATTTGAGCTCCATCAAAACCAAAAGGACTCAATGACTGAGCATGACAACCAACCAGTTGTATCTTACCTGGAGTGCCGAATTGCGACAAATGTTCCCGGCTTTGCATAAGCCGCAGTGGCGTAACCTGACATGGTTGCTGGTCGGCATCTACATGAGCCGTTCGGTGCACCTGAGCCGGATCGCGCGCTACATCCCCGCAGCCGCAACACTGGTCAGTCTGACTCGCCGCTTGAGCCGCTATCTGGAAGACGCGCGCTGGCAGGTTCGCGCCATGTACAAGCCGATCATCTCCTCTCTGCTGGCGCATCTGGCGCGCAGCGGGACTTTGCGGCTGATCATCGATAGCAGCGCAGTCAGCTTCCATCACCAGTTGTTGATGGTCAGCGTGGCTTATCGTAAGCGCGCTATCCCAGTCGCCTGGACGTGGGTACGCTGCCATCGCGGTCATAGCGCCACTCATGTGCAACTGGCGCTGCTGGCTTACGTGCGCCGCCTGCTGCCAGACCAGGCGTCTGTCGTGCTCTGTGGAGACTGCGAATTCGGCTCCATTGACGTGCTGCGTCAGGTTCAGGCCTGGGGCTGGTACTTTGCCTTGCGCCAGAAGCCCAACCACCAGGTCAGGACGGATGCCGATGCGGACTGGCAGCGCTTCGCCGCGCTTGCCCCACGGCCGGGTACCAGCTGCTGGGTCACCGCTGCCCGCTTGACTGCTCGCCATGAGTTCACGACCAATCTGCTGGCCTACTGGGCGCATGGCGACGACGAACCCTGGCTCATTGCCACCAATCTGCCTGATGCCCTCACCACCCGCAAGGCGTATGGCTCTCGCATGTGGATCGAGGAACTCTTCGGCGACCTCAAGGGCCACGGCTTTGATCTGGAATCGACTCATCTGAACTGCATCCTCAAGCTCACGCGCCTGACCTTCGCGGTCGTGCTGCTGTATGTCTGGTCCGTTGCCTGCGGCTCTCAGGTCATCCAGCGCGGCCTGCGCCACCAGGTGGATCGCGCAGACCGACGCGACCTGTCCATATTCCAGATCGGCTTGCGCTTCATTGATCGCTGTCTGGTCAACTCGATACCTATCCGCATCACCTTTAGGTGCGTCATTCACAAACTGTCAGGTGGCTAGATTCCCTTACAGATTCCAAAATGACATAATCCGGCACCTCTCCCACTAGCAGACAGATAGGGGCGAACAAGGCAAATAAAGGGGCATTCTTGCGAATGCCCCTTGCTGTGCTGATGAGGGATGGTTGATGGATGATACAGAGCAGAAGCAGCATCAACCGTCCCGGCGTAGCGTTTCTACCACATTTCCATCTGACCCGACGATGTCGATGATCATCGGCATCTGGCCCAGCGCGTGCGTCGAGCACGACAGGCACGGGTCATAGGCGCGCACAGCGGCTTCCACGCGGTTGAGCAGGCCCTCGCGCACCTTCTGGCCGCTGATGTAGGTCTTGGCCACGCTATCGACGGCGGTGCTCATGGCGTAGTTGTTGTGGCCGGTGGAGACGATCAGGTTCACGCGCTCGATCTGGCCGTTCTCCCTGACCCAGTAATGGTGCAGCAGCGTGCCGCGCGGCGCTTCGATCACCCCCACCGCTTCGGGATGGAAGTCCTTCTTCGTGTTCTGAATTTCGGTGCTGAGGATGTCGGGGTCGTCGAGCAGAACCTGCACCCGCTCGATGGCAAACAGTGTCTCGATCAATCGGGCGTAGTGATAGTACAGGGTGTTCTCGACCGGCCTGCCGCCGTTCAGGCCGCGGAAGATCTTCCATTCCTCGTGCGCCAGCGGCGTGTCGATGCGGTCGGCCACATTCAGCCGGCCCAGCGGCCCGACGCGATACACGCCCTTCGGCCAGCCCATCTTCCTGTAGAACGGGAACTTGAGATACGACCAGTCCTCGACATGCTCCTGGATGTAGTCGAGGTAGTGGGTGGCCGGGAACTGCTCCAGAAGGTTGCCCTTCTGGTCGATCAGGCGGCAATCGCCCTGGTACAGCTCCAGGCTGCCGCGCGGCGTCACCAGGCCAAAGTAGCCGGTGGGGAAGACGGCGAACTTGTCGATGTCTTCCTTGTTCTTCGCCGCCCAGTCCTTGATGATGGCAATGCCGAGTTTAGTGGTTTCAAGGGCTTCGTTCCAGCCGGCGAGAATTTCGTCGCGCTCGGCCGGCTTCAACGACTTGTTCACACCGCCCGGAATGGCGAAGTTCGGATGCACCTTGCGCCCGCCCAGGGTGTTGATGATCTCCTGACCGTACTTGCGCAGCCGCACCGCCTTCACCGCGACTTCAGGGTTGGCCTGGATCAGGCCGACTACGTTGCGGATGGCCGGGTCGGCGTCGAAACCCAGCAGCAGGTCGGGGCCGGCCAGCTCAAAGAAGTGCATGCCGTGGCTCTGGATGATCTGGCCCATGTGCATCAGCTCGCGCAGCAGGCTGGCCGGGCGCGGCGGCTCGGCGCCGACAATCTGATCGCACGCCTTGGCCGACGCGAGATGGTGGCTGACCGGACAGATGCCGCAGATGCGCGGCGTGATGCTCGGCATCTCGAAGTACATGCGGCCTTCGCAGAACTTCTCGAAACCGCGAAACTCGTTGATGTGCAGGCAGGCCCGCTCGACATCGCCGGCTTCATTCAGATGAATGGTGACCTTGGCGTGCCCCTCGATGCGGGTGACCGGCTCGATGGTGATCTTTTGCGCGCTCATCTCTCCTCCATTCTGGATTCGGGATTTTGGATTGCGGGCCAATCGTCAATCGTCAATCCTCAATCCACAATTCCTAGTGCCAGTGCAACAACTCGCCCTTCAACTCCGGCATACGGCCCTGAGCCAGCTCACTCAGGACGTGAAAGATCACGTCGGCATCCGGTGGACAGCCCGGCACATTGACATCCACTTTCACAACCTCGCCGACAGCCTTCACCAGCATCGGCCTGGCCAGTTCCGGATCGGACGGCACTTTGCTGCCCGGCTCAGTGCTCTCCGTATCGACGTAGGCGCGCTGCAAGGCGTCTTCCAGCTTGAAGAAGTTGCGCATCGCCACCACGCCGCCAAACACGGCGCAGTCGCCCAGCGCCACAACGATCTTCGCGCGCTTGCGCATGGTGTGCGCCACTTCCTCGTTGTAGGTGTTATTCACCGCGCCGGTCAGAATGCCGACATCCACGCCGCTTTCATCCGGCACTTTCAGGTCCGTGATCGGCGTCGAGCGCAGATCAACCAGATCGACCAGTTGCAGAATGCGCTCGTCGATGTCGAGCAGCGACATCTCGCAGCCGGCGCACCCTGCCAGCCAGTCATCACACACTTTCGGCTTTGCCATACCACCCTCGCTTCGATTTTGGATTTGCGATTTTGGATTTTGGATTTAGCGCCCGCAGTTCGAGGTGTCTGTCCAAACTCCAAACCCTTGTCGATTTTGGATTTGCGGTTTTGGATTTTCGATTTGGCATCCGCGACTCCAGATCGCGCCACAATCCGCAATCCAAAATCCAAAATCTAAAATCTAAAATTCCTTCTGCCAGTCGGCAGTCAGCTCATAACCCATTTTCTGCGCCAGCGCCTGCAACACGTGGACGCTCGACCACACATCATCCGGCGGTGTTACTCCGCGCCGCGCTTCCTGCGCCTTGCCCTCCAGGTTGACGAAATGCCCTTCCTGCTCGGCCCATGTCTCGACCGGCAACACCACATCGGCGGCGGCTGTGACCTGCGAAGCGTAGGCAGCCTGCACAACCACAAACGGCGCGCCCTGCATCTGCTGGACGAGCTTCTGGCCTGGCTTCTCATCGCCCAGGGCCAGGAACGCGGCCTGCCTGCCCTTTGGATCGAACGCGCCGTCCAGTTTATAGGCTGCCGCCGCGCGGCTGTTGGCCTTGCCGTGCGCGCTCAGCATCTTTGCGCCGGTTACGCCGGCCAGTTCAGACAGCGCGCCCGACAGATTCTTCAGCGGGCCGGCGACAAGCACAACTTTTTTAGCCGCCGAGAGGATGGACGCTGCGCCGGCAATGACATCTGCCACCACGCCGCTTTGCGCGTTGAGCGCGTCAGCCGGCTGGCCCTTGAGCGCCGCCAGGATACCGGCGATCGCGCTATGCTCGGCGCCTTTCTTCGGCGTGATGGCGCAATCGGCCAGCGGCTTCAGCTTGTTGTCGCCGGCGTCAACAACAATCAGGCGTGTGCCATTCGGCAGCGCGCGCTTGACAAAGAAGCCGGCCACCTGATGGTCAGCGACCAGATCGGCGCCGACGACCACGACACAGTCGGCGTCGTTGAGATCGGCGAGCGCGCCGGTCTGGGCAAATGGCGCAAGCGCCGGCCCATCGGTTGTGGCGAGTTGCGCGCTGCCCAGTTTGGCCCCGAACAACTCACTGAAAGCGCACAGAGCTTCGGCGGTCAGGCGCGGCGAGGCAACTGCGGCGACGCCGGCCCCGTTCCTGCCGGCCAGCGGCTGTAGCTTCGACGCGACCACAGCGATAGCCTCTTCCCAGGTCGCGGCCTTCAGGACACCGTCCTTCTTCACCAGCGGCGTCAAAATGCGCTCACCGGGATCGTCCAGCGGCCTGAAGCGGCCCACTTCACACAGCAACCCGTGATTCACCGGCGCATCCCAGTCGCCCTCGATGCGCAACAGGTTGTTGTCGCGGGTGACCATGACAATGCCGCAGCCCACGCTACAGCCGGCGCAGACAGAAGCCGTTTTCTGGCTGTCCTTCTCGCGGCCCCGGTAGGCGCTGGCCCGGTCGATCAACGCGCCGGTCGGGCACACCTGCACGCAAGTGCCACATGAGATGCAGGTGCTCTCGCCCAGCGGCGCGCCGAGGTCGGCGATGACCATCGTGCGCGCGCCGCGTTCTTCGACACCCAGGGTGAAATTGCCCACCAGTTCGCCACAGGCGCGGATGCAGCGCCGGCACAGGATGCAGCGGTTGTTATCGAGCATGAAGTCCTTGTGCGAGGCGTCCACCGGATAGGGCTGCCAGTTCGGTTGCAGCGGCCAGTGCGTCATGCCTTCAGCGTACGCAGCGTTTTGCAACTCGCAATCTCCCCCGCTGACCGGGCAGTACATGCAGAAGTGATTGCGTTCGCTGAAGATGAGTGAGAGCACGAACTTGCGCGCCTCGCGCACCTGGGGCGTGTTGGTCCACACCACCATCTTGTCGCTGACCGGTAGCGTGCAGGACGGCTGAAGCGTGCGCGCGCCTTCCACTTCCACCAGGCACAGGCGGCAACCGCCGTAAGGCGTCAGTTCCTTGTGATCGCACAATTTGGGAATGGGAATGCCCGACGCTTCGGCAGCGCGCATCACCGTGGTTCCTTCGGGCACGCTAATCTCTTGTCCGTCGATTTTGAGGTTAACCATCTTGCAAAGCCCTCTGTGTGAGTCGTGAGTCGTCAGGAGTCAGAAGTCAGAAGACGGAGATGACTGTCTGTGTTCTGTATTCTGTATTCTGTCATCAGCGCCTGCTGGCGACGCCGGACATGGCGCACGCGCCGGCAGGACAAACCTTGAGCTTGATATGCGCCTCCACTTCAGCGCGGAAATACTTCAGCATGTCGCGGATCGGCACAGCGGCCGTCTGGCCCAGGCCGCAGTTCGAGAATTGATTCAAGCCGCCGGCGAGCGTTTCCAGATCGTTCAGGTCGCTCAGCCTGCCAACACCCTGCGAAATGCCGTCGAGAATCTGATAGGCCCGGCCGGTGCCGATCCGGCAGGGGCCGCAGCGCCCGCAGCTCTCGCTCTTGAAGAAGTTCATCAGCACTTTGGCCAGATCGACCACGCAGGTGTCCTCGTTGCAGATGAGCAGGGCGCCCGAGCCGAGCGACACGCCGGCTTTGCCATACGAGTCGAAGTCCATCGGCGTGTCCTGCAACACGGCCGGGATGATCGAGCCGCTGGAGCCGCCGGTCTGGGCCAGCTTGAAGGCGCGCCCGTCGCGCATCCCCTTCGCGTAGATCGAGATGACCTCGCGCAGGGTGATGCCCATCGGCACTTCGATCAGGCCGGTCACGTTGACGTTGCCCAGGATGGTGTAGACCTTCGTGCCGGCGCTGCCGGGCGTGCCAAACTGCTTGAACCAGGCCGCGCCATTGCGAATGATCGGCGGCAGGTTCGCCAGCGTCTCGACGTTGTTCACCAGCGTAGGCATGCCCCACAACCCAACCTGGGTTGGATAGGGAGGTCGCGGGCGCGGCTCACCACGCTTGCCCTCGATCGACTCGATTAGCGCCGTCTCTTCGCCGCACACATACGCGCCGGCGCCGGAGTGAATGTGCAGCTTGAAGTTGAAGCCGCTGCCGAAGATGTCCCGGCCCAGGAATCCCATTTCCTCGGCCTGGGCAATAGCCTTCTTCAGACGAGTCTGCGCCAGCACGTATTCGCCGCGCACGTAGACAAATCCCTCGTCTGCGCCCACCGCATAGGCCGCCAGAACCATGGCCTCGATGATGCTGTGCGGGTCGCCTTCCAGAATCAGACGATCCTTGAAGGTGCCCGGCTCGCTCTCATCGGCGTTGCAGATGACGTACTTTTTGGCCTTGTTCTCGCGCGCCACCATCTTCAGCTTCGTGCCGGTTGGGAAGCCGGCCCCGCCGCGCCCGCGCAAGCCCGACTGCGCAATCTCCTCGATCACGTCAGCCGGCTTCATCCCGGTCAGCGCCTTGCCCAGCGCAGCGTAGCCGTCGTGAGCGATGTAATCCTCGATGTCGTCGGGGTCGATGATGCCGGCGCGTTCCAGCACAATCCGTTGTTCAGCCGGCAACGTGCCTTTGCGCGCAGACAACCAGGCGATGCGCCCGGTCATTTCGCGCGCCGGCGCCATCAGGCCGGGGGCCACACGCCCCTTGTACAGATGCTCCTCGACCAGCGTCCTGGCATCGTCGGGCTTGACCGGCCCGTACACCACCGCCTCGGGGTACACCATGACCATCGGGATGGCGTCGTGCCGGCCAATGTCGGCCACCAGGGTGACCGACACTTCATCCTGCAAGCCAAAAGCCCGCACTTCCTCCTGGATGCGGCGATAGACCTGCTGCGCGCCTCGCGCCATGCTGTCGGGATCGTTCGAGACCAAAACAAGAGAGCGTACTGCCTTCACTGTGGCCTCCTTCACTGGTACTTTGCCAGTATTTCCGTCACCTGCGCCGGTGTCACGTTGCCGTAGATGTCCGCGTCGACGACCACCACCGGCCCCACGGCGCAAATGCCGATGCAGCTCGTCGTCTGCAAGGTCCACTTGCCGTCGGAGCTGGTCTCGCCGGGGCCGAGTTTGAGCGCCTCCTGTAGCGCTGTCCAAACCTGGCGCCCGCCGACCACGTGGCACGGCGCGCTTTCACAGAACTGGATGACGTGCCGGCCGCGCGGTTTTGTGGACAGCATCTGGTAGAAACTGGCCACCGAGAACAACTGGCTGACGGGCATACGCAATTGCCGGCCCACCTCCACAAACGCCTCCGGCGGCAGATAGCCCAGCGCCTGGTTGACCTCGCTGAGAATGGGGATCAACTCCTCGCGCATGTGAACCGGATCGGAGGCTGCGCCGCCGCGCCGGGCGACGGCCGCCTGCACTGCCGCGCGCACCTCGTCCTCGCTCAACGCGGGGCGGGGCGGGTGAACCACACTGGGTTCAATCCCTTCGACTTCGGTCGTCTGCACGGACATTGATGACCTCCATGTCACTCACCACAAAGTCACGAAGGCGCAAAGAATCGTCTGAATACCTTCGCGCCCTTCGCGTCTTTGTGGTTGAAATCAACGGATGACGATGGCGTTGAAGTTGCACACCTGTTCGCAGATGCCGCAGCGGATGCAGGTGTTCGGGTCGATCACATGCAGTTGGCGGCGCTGGCCGGTGATGGCGTTGACCGGGCAGTTGCGCGCGCACACAGTGCAGCCGGTGCAGGCATCCACGATCTCGTATCGAATCAGACCCTTGCACACTTTGGCCGGGCAGCGCTTTTCATAGATGTGGGCCTCATACTCGTGGCGGAAGTGCTTGAGCGTGCTCTCCACCGGATTGGGCGCGCCCTGCCCCAGGCCGCACAGGCTGGTCACTTTGATCCACTTGCAGAGCGTTTCCAGCGTTTCGATGTCGCCGTCGCGCCCATCGCCGGCGCAGATGCGCTCCAGGATTTCGAGCATGCGCCGGGTGCCCACGCGGCAGGGCGTGCATTTGCCGCAGCTTTCGTCCTGGGTGAACTCCATGAAGAAGCGGGCGATGTCCACCATGCACGTGTCTTCATCCATGACGACAAAGCCGCCCGATCCCATGATGGTGCCGGCCTCGGCCAGCGACTCATAGTCGATGGGGCGATCAATGTATGCTTCAGGCAGACAGCCGCCCATCGGTCCGCCGATCTGCACAGCCTTGAGCTTCTTGCCATCCCTGATGCCCTGCGCCACATCGTAGATGACCTCGCGCATGTTGATGCCGAGGGGCACTTCGATCAGGCCGGTATGATTGACGTCGCCGGCCAGGGCGAATGTCTTGGTGCCCTTGCTCTTCTCGGTGCCCATGCTGGCAAACCACTGAGCGCCCTTGAGAATGATCTGCGGCACATTCGCGTAGGTCTCGACGTTGTTGATATTGCTGGGTTTAGCCCACAGGCCGCTCACAGCGGGGAAAGGCGGGCGCGGACGCGGCTCGCCGCGCTTGCCCTCAATCGAGGCCATCAGCGCCGTCTCTTCGCCGCACACAAACGCGCCGGCGCCCACGCGCACTTCGATGTCAAACGAGAAGCCGCTGCCCAGGATATTCTCGCCCAGCAGGCCGTAGGCGCGCGCCTGGTCAATGGCAATCCGCAGCGTGCGCACAGCCACCGGGTACTCGGCGCGGCAATAGATGTAGCCCCGGCTGGCGCCGACGGCGTAGCCGCCGATAATCATGCCCTCCAGCACCGAGTGCGGGTCGCCCTCCAGCACACGCCGGTTCATGAACGCGCCGGGGTCGCCTTCGTCGGCGTTGCAGATCATGTATTTCGGCGTGGCTTTGGAGGCGCGCGCGAACTGCCACTTGCGGCCGGTGGGGAAGCCGGCGCCACCCCGTCCACGCAGCCCGGATGCCAGCACTTCGTCGATGACCTGCTCCGGCGTCATGCCGCCGAGCACCTTCTCCAGGGCCGCGTAACCGTCCTCGGCGATGTAATCATCGATATTCTCCGGGTCGATCTTGCCGCAGTTGCGCAGGACAACGCGCACTTCCCTGGCGGTCGGCGCGCCCAGTTCCTCGTCTGCGCTGGCTTTAGGCGGGGCGACGAACTTCTGGACAATGCGGCCCTTGAGGAAATGCTCCTCCACCAGATACGGCACGTCATTCACAGACAGGCCGGTGTAATGGACGCCCTCTGGATAGACCATCAACTCCGGGCCGACAGCGCACCCGCCGATCCGCGATGTTTCGAGCACTTGAACCTCGTCGATCAGACCCTGGGCCACGAGTTCGTCGTTGAGCGCGTCCAGCACATCGTGCGCGCCTTTGGACAGGCACTCGGGATCGACACAAACCAGAACGTGACTGCGAAAATACTTCATGGCAATTGACGATTGACGATTAACGATTGCGGATTGACAACTGCGTTCAATCGTCAATCAGCAATCCAAAATCGTCGATTTTGAATCAGGCGCTCTGAACCACGTACTCGGACACGACCCTGCCGCCCATGACGTGCTCTTTCATAATTTGGCGGGCGCGCTCGACGTTGACTTTGCCATAGGTCACTTTGGGGTTGCCGCCGGCCTCAACCATGATGATCGGCTCCAGTTCGCACAGGCCGATGCATCCGGTCTGCTTGACGACCACGCCGGCCAGATTATTGGCCTCGATTTCGTCAAGCACAGCCCGCATGGTCTCGCGGGCGCCGGCCGCAATGCCGCAGGTGCCCATGGCCACGGTGATCTGGATGTCGCCGCTGGTCGTCCTGGCATTGCGCTTCTGAATCGCTTCCTCGCGCAGCTTTCTCAGCTCTTCGAGTGACTTCACTGCTGGCATATCAACACCTCACCGCATTTTGGATTCCGGATTTTGGATTACGGGTTGCAAGTTCAGAGTTCTGAGTTCTGAGCTCTGTGTTCTGGACTTCAGCGATGCCTTGCTGCAGCGACTCGCGTATGAACGCAAGCACCGCCGGCTCGGTCAACGGCACGTCGCCGAGTTCCTGTTTGATCGGCTCGCTGTCGAACTCGAACGTTGACTCGCCCACGCTGTAGCGCAGAACCCAGCGCACATCGGGCCAGCCCACCACCAGGGTGTACAGGGTGCCGGCGAGATCGCCCAGCGGCATACGATCGATATGGCTGCGCTGAAACTCGGCCTCCAGACACGTTCCGCGCCCTGCCGCCGAATGAATGCGCAAATGGCCGTTGCAGCCTTCCGCGGCCGCCTTCAGCAGCGGAATGCCCAGCCCGACTTTGCGGGTGGTGCGCGAAGTCACGAAGGGGTCTGTCACGCGCGTCACCATATCCTCGTCCATGCCTCGCCCATCGTCCCTGACCCACAACCGCAGCCGGTCGCGCCGCAGGTCTTCCTCGACGCCGATCTCAACACGCCGGGCCTGAGCCGACACGCTGTTCTCGGCAATGTCAAGCAGGTGCAGGGCAAGCTCGCGCATGGCAATTGACGATTGGCAATTGACGATTGACGATTGACAAAAGCGCAACGATCTTCTCAATCGCAAATCATCAATCGATCAATCGGAAATTCACTGCTGGGCTTTCTTGAGGATCTGCGGCAGTTTGTTGGGGCGCACCCGGCCATGCAACTCCTCGTCGATCACGATGACCGGCGCCTGGCTGCACGCGCCGACGCAGCGGCACACCTCGAGCGTGGCCATGCCGTCGGGGGTCGTCTCGCCCATTTCACATCCAAACACCGACCTGGCCTTCTCGATCAACTGCGGCATACCGCCGACGTAACATGCCGTGCCCATGCAGAACTTCACGGTGTGCTTTCCGCGCGGCATCGTGGTGAAGAACGAATAGAACGACACCACGCCGCGCACTTGCTGCAGCGGCACTTTCATCTGCCGGGCAACGTAGGCCTGCATGGCCGGCGACACAAATCCGATCTGGGCCTGCAACTCGTTCAGCACGACCATGACCGCGCCGGGCAGACCCTTGTTCTCGGCCAGAATGCGGTCGATCACCGCTCTTTGCTCGGGCACGGCAACCGGATCGTTTTTCGGGATATCGTGAACTGTTTGTGCCATTCTCTGCTCGCATTCAACTGTCCGCAGTGCCCTCAACGATGTTGTCAACGCTGCATCAGTCTGGTGAAAATTTTCACAAGGATTCTAGCACCGCGCCCGAAAAAGTCATCTGTCAAATGTCACCATTCCAACGGGCAGTTTGTCAGAGGCGAGGCAGAGGGGCAGAGAGCAAAATCAGAGGGCAGGAAGTGAGCCGGCTTGCAGGCGCGCTTCCGGCTCACGCGCCGGTCATCACATCCTCGACCCGGGTCGATCGCAGCCGGCAGGATCTCCCATCGCGGCCCTGCAGCGCCAGCCTGATCTCGGCCACAGTCGGCGATTCGAGCCGGAACAGGTTCCTGCCCAGATATTCGTCCAGCCGGTGCACATCACCGCTCTGAATGAGCGGAAACTTTTCAAGCTGTGGATATTTCAGCCGCGCCTGTTCCGGCGTGATGTGGCGCGAGATCTCCAGCGCGTCGAAGGCAATCCCTTCGGGGATCAGCCCCAGGTTCTGGATCAGGCTGTAGGCTTTGCGGTCGACGTGGGCGGGAATGACAATCCCGCCCAGTTGATGAACTTCTTCGACAGCCTCGCCCAGTTCAATATTTGCCGAGACCAGCAGCAGACGAGTCTCGCGTCTCACAAAGTCGCCGGTCTCATCCACGACGAACTGATCGCCGAAGTGTTCGGGGTCATTCTCCAGCGCCGGCATGCGCATATCGACCCGGGCCTGCCAGGCGCGCGCCTGATCGAGCGTGTCGAACAGGCACAACAGATGCACCTCTTCGATGGTCTGCAATTCCATCCCCGGCAACACTGTCAGCGGAGCGCCGGCAGCCGCCCGCATGACCGCCTCCGCATTGGCGCTGGCGTTGTGGTCGGTGATGGCGATCAGATTGATGCCCTGATCGAGCGCCGTCTGCACGATCAGCGGCGGGATCATCTCGACCTCGGCGCACGGCGAGAGGCAGGTGTGGACGTGCAGCTCGGCGATGCAGGATTTCATCAGATTGGAGATGTCAGAACACAGAACACAGACGATGTCTCGTCGGCAGATCTCATCTGTGCTCCGTCATCTGTATTCTGTGTTCTGTGTTCTGTATTCTGTGTTCTGTGTTCTCCTCTCACTCGGTTCTCAGCCCCATCTCCCACAGCCGGCCCGCCACCTCGAACGTGGCCTTTGGCGTGGAGAGCAGAATGATGCCTTCCTCGTCGGCTTTGGCGATCGCCGACGGATCGGGCATGGCGCCTTCAGTAATGATGACGGCGCTGAGATCGAGCAGGGCCGCCACGGCAACGATGTTGGCGTGCGCCTGAAGCGTGACCCACACAGACTTGCGTTTGGCCCCGGCCATGACGCAACTGAGCAGATCGGAGGCATAGCCGGAAGCCGGCGCAATGCCGCCGAAGTCCGTCTTGCGGGTCAGCACAGTCAAATCGAGTTGTTGGATGATGTCCTGCAGGGTCATGGGACTGTCTCCGGGGTCATTGTGAGGCGCCGCCATTTCTGCCGGCGCGGTCTGCTGGCGAACTGGAGTCGCCCAGTTGTTCATCGGGCTTCAGAAAGATGCGCATCTCGAGCCGCGTGCCGCGCCCAACGGTCGAGTCGAGGTACATGTCATCCACGCAGCGCTGGATATTCTTCAGCCCCATGCCGGCGCCGAAGCCAAGCTCGCGCACAGAATCGGGCGCCGTCGAGTAGCCGGGCGTCATGGCCAGATCGATGTCTTCGATGCCTGGCCCGTCGTCGATGGTCTCCATCACAATCTGATGCGGTTCGATCTCCACGCGCACGGCGCCTCCGTTGGTGGTGTGGATGATCAGATTCATCTCGGCTTCGTAGATGGCGATGCCGCAGCGCCGGGCAATCTGGGGCGAAGCGCCCAGGCGCACCAGCGCCCGTTTGATATGGCTGGAGGCATTGCCGCCATGCGCAAAGTCGCCCTGCTTGATTTTGTAGCGCAGGGTCAGGCTGGTGCGATCGGAGACGATGTCCTCGAACAAGTGGCGGGCGCGGTACTTGCGCACCTCCTCTTCCTGGTAGTCGTATTCCAGCGCCCGCAGCACGCCGCGCGTGATATCGCCTTTGGTGATAATGCCGACCAGATGGCCGGCCTGATCCACAACAGGCAGCCGGCCCACCCGCGTGGCCGTGAAAAGCTTGAGCGCCTCGATCACCGGGCTGCCGGCTTCGAGCGTTGTCACCTGCATGGTCATGTATTCGCTCACCGCGGCGGCGGTGTTGTTCTCCTGCAGGGCGCGGATCAGATCGGCGATGCTGACAATGCCCACCAGTTCGCCATTCGCCATCACCGGCGCCCCGGACACTTTCGCGTCGCGAAACAGGGCCAGCACATCGGACATGCGCATGTCGGGCGTGACGGTTTTGGCGGGGCTGGTCATCACCTCGCCGATTTTCAGTTCGTAGGCAAGCTCTTCGACGCGGGTGATGAGGCCGGCGGCGCCATCGGTGATGACGCGATCGGCGCGGATGGGGCCTTCATTCATGCCGGGGTTTCCAGACTATGCAGCCCGGCCTGGTGCAGCCGGCCGCACAGCTCGAACATGCCGTGCGCGCTGGTAATGAGCGGGATGCGCTCCTGGTTGGCCAGCGCGATCGTGTCGAGCGAGGGACGCTTGCCGCGCACAAAGACGATCGCGGCCACATCGGCCATTTGCGCGGTGCGCACGACCTGGGCGCTGCACAGGCCGGTGAGCAACAGCGCGCCGGGGCCGATGTAGGCCAGCACGTCGCTCATCAAATCCGCGCCACAGCCGCCGCGCACAGGGCGGTTGATGTCAAAGCCGCTGGTGAGCACTTCGCCTTCCACCAGTTGAATGATCTGTTTCAGTTCCATCGTGTTGCGCAACCTCGCCGGCGCGCACAGTATATATCGGGGGCGGTAGAATCACCCTTGAACAACCATGCGCACTTTCGTCTCCCTCGACATCGAAACCACCGGCCTCGACCCCGAACGCGACGCGATTATCGAAATCGGCGTCGTGCGCTTTCGCGGCGATGAGGCGCTGGAGGAATGGAGCGGCATCGTCAACCCGCGCCGGCCCATTCCCCAAAAGATCACCGACCTCACCGGCATCACCCAGGACATGATCGACCGCGAAGGCATCCCGCTGTGGGACGCCCTGCGACACGCGCAGCGCATCGTCGGCAACGCGCCCATCATCGGCCACAACATCGCCTTCGACCTCGGCTTCCTGCGCAAACAAAATCAGTTCCTCAGCAACCCGTCCATCGACACCTTCGAGCTGGCCGGCATCCTGGTGCCGCACGCCGGGCGCTACTCGCTGGGCGCGCTGGCAGCCGAGCTGGGCATCCAGTTGCCGGCCACCCATCGCGCCCTGGACGACGCGCGTGTGGCGCACCGGTTGTATATGAAACTGTTCGAGCGGGCGGTCGAATTGCCCAAAGACACGCTGGAAGAAATCGTCGCGTATGCCGAGCGCGGCGGCTGGTCGCTGGCCGAGTTCTGGCGCGACGCGCTGGAACGGCAGGCGCGCGGCGTGTTCACCACCACCATCGGCGCGCAACTCAAGCGCGCCAAATCCGGCCAGACCGTGCTGGCGCGCAAAGCGGCGCTGCAAGCGCAACTGGCTGCCCAACCGCTTGAACCGCGCGAGGACATTCGCCCGCTGGATGTCGAGCAGGTCGCCGGCGCGCTGGCCGAGGGCGGCGCATTCGCCCGGCGCTTCAGCGGCTACGAAATGCGCCCGCAGCAGATCGACATGCTCAGGCTGGTGACAACCGCTTTCAACGAAGGGGGACATGCCGTGATCGAGGCCGGCACCGGCACCGGCAAATCGGTCGCCTACCTCATCCCGGCCATGTTGTGGGCCATCCAGAACGGCGAGCGCGTCGTCGTCAGCACCAACACCATCAACCTGCAGGAACAGCTTTTCGAGAAGGACGTGCCGGCCGTCATCCAGGCGCTGGGCCTCGACGGGCGCGCGGCAGTGATGAAAGGGCGCGGGCGCTACCTGTGCCCGCTGCGGCTGAACGAGCTGCGCAGGAACGGCCCCAAAACGCTGGACGAGGCGCGCCTGCTGACCAAGATCCTCATCTGGCTGCCGAACACCCTCACCGGCGACGCCGACGAGCTGTTCATGCCGGCCCCCGGCGAGCGCGCCGCCTTCAACGCCCTGTCGGCGCAGAACCCCGCCTGCAACTTCAGCGCGTGCAGCGCCACCGATTGCTACTTCCATCAGGCCCGCCGGCTGGCCGAGAGCGCGCACGTCGTGATCGTCAACCACGCCCTGCTGCTGGCCGACATCGCCGTCGAAAACCGCGCCCTGCCGGAATATCACTACCTGATTGTGGATGAGGCGCATCATTTGGAGGCAGCGGCCACCGATTCGCTCTCTTACAGCATCGACCGCTTCGAGATGGCGCGCCAGTTGGAGGAGTTGCGCAAACCCGGCGGCCGGCGCCCGACCGGTCTGCTGGCCGACATCGCCACGCGCGCCAAACAATCCCTGCCGGTCGATCAGGGCGGCATGCTCATCAACCTGACCGATGTGGCCGAACAGGCGACAGGCCGGGCAGCCGAGCGGGTCGATATTTTCTTCGACGAGTTCGTGGCGTTCCTCAGCGAGCACAACAGCGGCGATGCGTCGGACTACACGCAACGCACACGCATCACCCGCGCCGTGCGCAACAGCCCGGGCTGGTCGCGTCTGGACATTGCTTTCGAGAACCTGCGCCGCGAACTCAACGCGCTTATCCGGGGGCTGGACAGCATCTTCCGCGCGCTGAACGACTTGAGCAATGCCGGGATCAGCGATCTGGACATCCTGCTGGCGCGCATCAACGGCGCCATGCGCTTCTTCACCGACGCCGGCGAAAACATGACCGGCATGATCAGCAAGCCCAACGACCAGATGATCTACTGGGCCGAGATGGAGCCTGATCGCTCGAACGGCGCAACAGGACGGGGGCGCTCCTACACGCCGCGCCTGACGTTGCGCGCGGCGCCGCTGAATGTCGGCCCCCTGATGCGCAAACACCTGTGGGAGGCCAAAAAGTCGGTGGTGCTGACATCGGCCACCCTGCGCACCGCCACCCCGGCAACCCGCAATCAACCCAGCTTCAACTACGTGCAGGAACGGCTGGACGCCGGCGATGTGACCACGCTGGCCGTAGGCTCGCCGTTCGACTACGCCGCGTCCACGCTGCTGTATCTGGTCACCGACATACCAGAGCCGAATCAGGCCGGCTATCAGCCGATGGTCGAGCGCGCGCTGATCGAGCTGTTTCGCGCCTCACAGGGCCGGGGGCTGGCGCTGTTCACCAGCTACTCGCAACTGCGCGCCACCTCCCGCGCCATCAGCGCCACGCTGCTGGAAGACGGCATCGTGGTGTATGAGCAGGGCGATGGCACGTCACGCCGCGTCATGCTCGAACAGTTCCGCGCCGCCGACAAGGCCGTGCTGCTGGGCACACGCAGCTTTTGGGAAGGGGTTGACATCCAGGGCGACAAGTTGAGCGCGGTCGCCATCTGCAAGCTGCCGTTCGACGTGCCCAGCGACCCGATCTTCGCCGCGCGCAGCGAGACATTTCAGGACGCCTTCAACGAGTATTCGGTGCCCGAGACGGTGCTGCGCTTCCGGCAGGGGTTTGGCCGGCTCATCCGCTCGAAGACCGATCGCGGCGTGATTCTGGCGCTGGACAAACGGCTGATGAGCAAGGGCTACGGCCAGGCCTTCCTGAACAGCCTGCCCGGCCCTACCATCCGGCGCGGCCCGCTCAGCGGTCTGAGCAAAGCCGTCACAGACTGGCTGACATGAAGTATGGATAATTGATCTGCGCGCACGCAACGCGCGTCGCTCATCTAAAATCCAAAATCGAAAATCCGAAATCCGCAGAGGGGTTAAGAATGCGAACACTCGCAATGATTCTGGCCGGCGGCCGGGGCAGTCGTCTAAGTGTGTTGTCTGACAAACGCGCGAAGCCCGCCGTTCCTTTTGCAGGCAAATACCGCATCATCGACTTCCCGCTGTCCAACTGCGTCAACAGCGGCATTACCACCGTGGGTGTTCTGACCCAGTACCGGCCTCGCTCGCTGATGGATCACATCCGCAACGGCGCGCCGTGGGACCTCGACCGGCTGAATGGCGGTGTGTATGTCCTCTCCCCCTATCAGGGCCGCAAGGATTCGGACTGGTACGCCAACACCGCCGACGCCATCTACCAGAATCTCGATTTCATTCAGAATCAGAAGCCCGATTACGTGCTGGTGCTGGCCGGCGATCACATTTACAAAATGGATTACAGCATCCTGGTCAACTTCCACCAGGACAAGCAGGCCGATGTCACCATTGCGACCCTGCAGGTTGATCTCAATGAGGCCAGCCGGTTCGGCATCCTGCAAACCAGCAGTGATCTGCGCGTCACCAGCTTTGAGGAAAAGCCCAGGCAGCCCAAAGGCACGCTGGCCTCGATGGGCATCTACGTGTTCAGCCGCGACGCCCTCGAGCGCGTCCTGCGCGAAGACGCCCAGGACGGAAATTCTTCGCATGACTTCGGTCACAACGTCATCCCGAAAATGATTGACAACAACTACCGCGTGTTCGCCTTTCCCTATGGCGGCTACTGGGTGGATGTGGGAACCATCCAGGCGTACTGGGAGGCGCATGTGGACCTGCTGGCCGACAATCCAACGCTCGACCTGCTCGATCGTGAATGGGTCATCCACACCCGCAGCGAAGAGCGTCCGCCCGTCAACATTCGCACCGGCGCCACCGTCAACCACAGCCTCATCACCGACGGCTGCGTGATCGAAGGCTCCGTGGAATACTCGGTGCTCTCGCCGGGCGTGCGCGTGCATCGCGGGGCGGTGGTGCGCTATTCCATCATCATGACCGACGCGGTGATCGAGCCGGGGGCCGTGGTGGACCACAGCATCGTAGACAAGCGCGTCGTGGTCGGGCGCGGCGCTCACATTGGTTTTGGCACCGACTTCACCGAGAACGCCGAGTTCAACATCAGCACCGGCATCAGCGTCGTCGGCAAGAACACGCTCATTCCGCCGAACCTCAAAGTCGGGCGCAACGTCGTCATCGGCAGCGACCTGAACGACGACGATTTCAGCGGCGACTCAATCCGGAGCGGCCAGAACATCGGCGTGCAAACGGATTAACCCCCATGGCGCAACAACACCGCCTGAATCACCTGGCGATTGCCGTGACCGACCTCGACGCGGCTTTGGCGTTCTATCGCGACGCGCTTGGCCTTCACGTCGAGCGGGTCGAGACTGTCGAGCGCGAAGCAGTCGCAGTCGCTTTCCTGCCGCTGGGCGACGGCGAGAGCGAGATCGAGATCCTGCAACCGACCCGCGACGACACCGGCGTTGCCAAATGGCTGGCTAAACATGGCCCCGGCATGCATCACCTGTGCATCCAGGTGGCCGACATCGAAGCCACGCTCGCCCGCCTGGCCGCTCACGGCGCTGAACTCATCAACCCGCAGCCGGTCGAAAAGCCGGACGGCACCCGTTACGCCTTCATCCATCCCAAAAGCGCGTTCGGCGTCCTGGTCGAGTTGTACCAACTCCCACCCACCGCGTAATACGCAATACGCAATACGCACTACGCAATACGCACTACGCAACACGCAGGGACGCACCATGAGCACACCCGGCAGCATCGCATTGATCCTGTTGATCGTTCAGGCGCTGATCTGCGCCCTCGTGCCGCTGGCGATCGCCGGCGGGCTGGTCTACGCCATGCACAAGCTGCGCAAAGGCGCAGAACGCGCCATGCCCAAAGCGCAAGCCTTCACCGCCCAGGTGGCCGCCGGCACGCGAACGGTCTGCGACAAGATTGCCGAACCGCTCATCCGCGCTCATGCCGCAGCCGGCAACGCCCAGACTGTGGCTGCGTCCACGCGATCGCGCGTTCAGGCGCGCGTCCAAACCTTCATGTCGGGCCGGGGCCGGCGGGTGTGATCCGCGCGCGCCGCGTCTCACGCGCGCAGTTCAATGCGCCGTCGATCACCGCCGCAACCAGTGGCGGCGCACCGCCAGCGCAATCAGCAGCAGCCCGGCCAGGCAGGCCATGAAGTAGGCAGCCGGCCACCATGCCAGCCGGCGCGTTTCCCCCTGCGCAGCCTCGTGCAGCAACGCTGCTTTGGCGTCATTCACGAACTGCGGGCGCGGCGACACCGAGCCGACTGCCGCGTTGATGCGACGCTCCAGCCAGTCGATATCCTCAGCGGTCAGTTTCGCGCGTGTCATGTGATTCCGTCCAACACTTCCCGGAGTTGGGCCAGCGTGCGATGGTACAGCGACTTCACAGCCCCCTCGCTGCGATTCATGATCTGCCCGATTTCCGCGTTCTGCATCTGCTCCACAAACTTCAGCACCACCAACTGCTGGCGATCTTCCGGCAGCAGCCGGATTGCCCGTATCAGGCGATCGCGCTGCCGGTCCACATCGATCTTCAAATCGGCATCGTCGTGATGCGCGCCGTGCAATTCCATCTGGGCGTCGTCCAGCGGCACCGAGGGGTGCCGGCTGTTGTCGCGGTGGAAGTTGGCCACCACGTTGTGCGCAATGCGGTACAGCCATGCCGAGAACGGCACGCCCCGGTCACGGTAGTTGTGAACGTGCTTCAGCGCGCGCATGAACACCCGAGCCGTCAAGTCCTCGGCGTCCTCGCTGTTGCCCACGCGGTAATAGACATACCGATAGATCGCGCCCACATACCGCTCGTACAGCCTGCCAAACGCCTCTGGATTTTGCCGGGCCTGTCGCGCCAGTGATGCATCGTCCTCGGGCGCTGGCGCTGCCTGGGTGTGCTCATCAACCGCTGGCGTCTCCGGCGCTGGTTCCTCGAATCCGCGATCTGCCTGGCTCATTGTCAAAACACGCTTGTCGCGCTTCAGTTGCGCGATCGAATCGGGTGAAACTGCTTTTTGCATGGCGGGGATCGCGTCCCAGAGGAAGGCGCCGGCGCGCAGGAACTCAGTTGCTCAGTCGAACCCTCGCCTGAATGTGCGGCGATTATAATGGCGCGCGCTATGACTGGATCGCCCCAACATGCCCCGCGCGATGCTGCCTGCGGGCATGTGGAGGGCCGGCCGGCCTGCCGCCCGGCCCTCGTGTCCGTTATCATCCCCACCTGGAACGGCGCGCATCACCTGCCGGTCTGCCTGAACGCGCTGCGCCAACAGACGCTGCCGGCTTACGAAGTCATCCTGGTCGACAACGCATCCAGCGACAACACACGGGCGCTGGTGGCGCAGGATTTCCCGGAGGCGCGGCTGATCGCGCTGCCCACGAACAAACGGTTCGCCGGCGCCTGCAACGTCGGCATCCGCGCCTCGCGCGGCGAATTCGTGGCGCTGCTGAACAACGACACCGAGGCCGACCCGCGCTGGCTGGAGAACGTGGTCGCCACATTCGACGCGCACCCCGACGCCGGCTTCGTCGCCAGCAAACTGCGGCTATTCGACCAGCGCGACCGGCTGCACTCTGCCGGCGACTATTACACGCTGCGCGGCGTGCCCGGCAACCGGGGCGTGTGGCAGGTGGATGATGGCCGCTTCGACACAGAATATGTGTTCGGCGCCTGCGGCGCGGCGTCGGTCTACCGGCGCGCCATGCTCGACCAGATTGGCCTGCTCGATGAGACCTTCGAGTTTTCGTGCGAAGACGTGGACCTGTCGTGGCGCGCGCAACTGGCCGGCTACAAGTGCGCTTTCGCCCGCGAAGCCATCGTCTACCACAAGGTCAGCGCGACCGGCGGCGGCATCTTGAACAGCTACTACGACGGGCGCAATTTCATCTGGCTGCTGGCCAAGGATGTGCCGGGCGACATCCTGCGCCCGCACCTGGGCAAAATCCTCGCCGAGCAGTGGCGCATCACCCGCGCCGCGCTGCGCGCCTGGCGCGGGCAGGCGGCGCGCAACCGGCTGAAGGGGCAACTGGCCGGCGTGCTCGGCATCCCGCGCATGCTGGGCCGGCGGCGCGCCGTGCAACGCGCGCGCGCCATCAGCAAAGCTGATCTGGCCGGCCTGCTCGACGCATAGCCCCGCGCGGCTGTTGACCTATAATCCCGTTCATGCGCGGTACGAGCCTGCTGGCCCGCATCAGCCTGTGTCTTGTTGCTGTTCTGGTGGTCACACTGGCACAGCCGGCGGTGTACGCCGCGCGTCCGGGGCCTCAAAGCCGGCCGCACCTGCTCAGGTTCCCTTTCAGGAAGCCGCCCCGGATTCAGAATGCCCGCGTCGTGCTCAGCGACATGCCAAACAGCATCATCCCCGGCTTCAGCAACGCCTGGGCCTGTCCCTGCGACACAGACGGCTGCTGGCCCGGCTGTTTCACCGTGGCATCGGCCTCGATATTGCAATACTGGGCGCAGAAAGGCTACCCCGACCTGTGGGAAGGCGACGAGAACCGCATGTTGCAACGTCTGCGCGATGTGTTCCCCAACCTGCTGTGCATGAGCAACGGCAACGACAACGGCAAGCCCGGCGACACCGGCTACGACGCCTGGGATGTCAGCAGCGGCCTGCGCCAGTTCGTCGCCGAACGCAACTACGTGTTCAGCATCACGCCCGTCGCCCAACCCACGTTCGAGCAGATTGTGGCGGAGATCGACGCCGGCCGGCCGGTGATCGGCGCGTTCAGCGAGTCGCCCTGGGGCAGCCACGCCGGCACCATCATCGGCTACGACACCACCGGCGACCGGCAGATCATGATCGTGCGCCCGCACCTGTGGCAGAAAGCCGACACCGATCTGCAATGGGGGGTTGGCTATCAGGGATTCGCCATCATCACGCTTGTGCCGGGCGGTCAGGCAAATCCTGCCGGCGCAACGCCGGCAGCCCCGCAAGTCACCTTCGAGGTCGTCGTCAACGACGCGGACCCCGGCTTCTCTGCCGAAGGCGCGTGGCAGGAGCAACTCGGTCTCGGTCACGGCGGCGAGGCCCGCACAACCCTGACCACCGACCCGACCAACCTCGGCCCGGCCGATGACACCGCCTGGGCGCGCTGGTCGCCGCAATTGCCATTCGACGGCCTGTGGGAAGTCATGGCCTGGATGCCGGTCAGTGGGCAGACCGGCGCCGATGCAAACGATGAGAACGGCACAGCCCACATCGCCACTTATCGCGTCACCCATGCGGAGGGGATGAGCCTGGTGCGCCGGTCTCAACGCAACGCCGTGGAAGGCTGGATGCCGCTTGGCACATTCCCATTCACACGAGGCGACGCCGGCAACGTCTATCTGGGCAATCTCACCGGCGACAGCCAGCCCCGCGCGCTGTGGGCCGACGCCGTGCGCTTTGTGTGGCGCGCGCCGCTGATCGTGCAGAGCGAGGAAGATGGCGCGCCGCTCTACCTGATTCAGGATGGACAACGCCGGCGCATTCCAGACGCCGACACCTTCTCCGCCTTGCGCTTGAGCCGCAGCCACATCCGCAAGCTGCCCGAGCTGCCGCTGGCGCAGTATCCCGAAGGCGATCCGCTCCCCAGCATCTTCGGCAACTGGATCGGCCAATACTTCAACAACACCGTGCTGGCCGCGCCCATGTCGATGCTGCGACTCGACCCCTCGCTCAACTTCCGCTGGAACGGCGCTGCGCCGGCAGCCAACATGAGCGCCATGGGCTTCTCGGCGCGCTGGACGCGCGTGCTGGCGCTGTCCGAGGGCGTCTATCCCTTCATCATCGACGCCGTGGGCGGGGTGCGAATGTGGGTGGACGGGCGCCTGGAAATCAACGCCTGGGATTCGCCCAACATTCTGGTGCGCCACCAGCGCGAGATGTCCATGACCGCCGGCCTGCACCGCGTGGAGATCGAGTATGTGAACCGGGACGGATGGGCGCGCCTGACCTTCGCCAATTTGCCGCCAAACGCCCCCATCGTCGATGACGCTCCCGAAGTGCAATGGACGGCTGCCCCCACCATCACCCTGCGCTGGCGTGATGGCGGCGACGCCGATTCGAGCGGCAAGCCGCGCCGCTTCTTTGCGTCCATCTGGAAAGACGGTGTGGCCTGGAGCGCCGGCAGCGGCTGGATCAGCGACACGGAGTGGATCGCGCCTCTGGCCGGCGATGGCCGCTATCTGTGGCGCGTCAGCGCCAGCGACGGCACAGCCACCAGCGACTGGTCTCCGCCGCGCGCGATCCTCGTCGACACGACGCCGCCCTGGGCGCAGATGGTGTCTGCCGAGCAGCGCACTGAAGCGCCGCCATTTGAGACGCCCACCCCCACCCCATCGCCGACACCCCTGCCGGCCGACCCCACACCGACCCCGGCTGCCCCGGATGTCGATGCCGGCGCGCCGGACGAGGGCGCCATCACCACAACTGTGTCCGTGAATGGCGAGGTCATCGACATCGAGACAACCGTCCCCGCCACAGACACAGTCAGCGACACAGACCAGCCGGCGGATGCGCTCGAACCCGCTCCGCAGAAACAAGAGGCGGAGACTGTGACCGCCGCGATGCCCAGGCTGCTGACCGGGCTGCGCCTGACCTGGTGGGCCACCGACACGCTGAGCGGCGTGGCAAGCTTTGATGTGCAGGCGCGCGAGTTGATCCGCGCATCGACCATCTATTCTCCCGTCGTGTCCGAGCGCGAAGTCAGCCGGATCGCCTACGAGCTGGTCTTGTCCGGCTCGGTCGAGATCACCCGGCCCATTGTCATCACCGAACTGGTCCCCTATACGACCACCGTGCCGGTCGCGGTCTACACGCCGCTGACCGAGACGCAGTGGATCACCATCGCCGCCGGCATCGCCAACACCGAGACGATCTTCCTGGGCGCGCCGGGCAGCACCTACGAGTTCCGTGTGCGGGCCGTGGATCGCATGGGCAACACGCAAGCATGGCGCGATGGCTACTCGATCCAGGCGCAGATCGATCCCCGGCCGCCGCGCTTCACCAGCTACATCCCCATCATCACGCGCGACGCAGCCCCCTGACGGAGCGGTTCTTCTCGCGCAACACCGCCGGTTCGCGCAGCGCAGACCGCGCGGCCACGCGTCGCGCCACTTTGCGCCGGCTCGTTCGTATCATGTATCAGGAGACAGACACAATGGAAGAGCAAAACACAAACAAACGACCCGACGAGGGCGCTGCAACGCCTTCACAGATTCCCCCCGCGCCTGCGCCAGAGCCGGCTTACATGCCACCCCCGCCGATGCCGAGCTACGCGGCAATGGCGCCGCAGACGAACGCCTGGGCCATCGTCAGCCTGGTGTCCAGCATCCTGAGCTGGGTCGGGCTGTTCGGACTGGGCGGCATCGTGGGCGTGATCGCGGGCGTGATCGCCCGCAACCAGATCCGGGAGAACCCGGCCACGCAAACCGGCGATGGCATCGCGCTGGCCGGCATTATCCTGGGCGCAGTCAACATCGCGCTGACGTGCATCGGCCTGCTGTGCGTGATGGCAATCTTCTTCGGCGCTTTCACAGTCCCCTTCTGGGGCAGCCGCTAGTGTTGCGGGGCCGGCAGAACCGCCATCCCAGGGGATTGCATCGCAGGATGCAATCCCCTCTTTATGTGTCAGGCAGTCGCCTGATCGAGCGCCGCCGCAAAGATGCCGAGGGCTTCGTCGATCTGCTGTTCCGTCACGACCAGCGGCGGAATCCAGCGAATGACGTTGCCGTATGTGCCGCAGGTGAGCAGCAGCAGATTGTGGTCGGCGCAGCATCGCGCCAGCCGGTCGGTCAACGCCTTGTCTGGCGCTCCCGCCGAATCGACGAACTCGGCCCCGACCATGCACCCCAGGCCGCGCACATCGCCCAGCGCCGGGAAGTGGCGCTGAAGTTCGCGCAACCCGCGCATCAACTGAGCGCCGCGCGCGGCGCTGTTTTCGATCAGCTTCTCTTCGCGCAGCACGCGGATGGTTTCGACCGCCGCCGCCGCCGACACGACATTTGGCCCATAGGTGCCGCCGTGCGCGCCGGCAGTCCACTTTGACATGATGTCGCGCCGGGCAGCCACACAACTCAGCGGCATCCCCGAAGCAATGCCTTTCGCCATGGCGACGATGTCGGGCACAACCTCGAAGTGTTCGAGCGCGAAGAATTTGCCGGTGCGCCCGAAGCCGGTCTGGATTTCGTCGAACACCAGCAGGATACCGTGTTCGTCGCAGATGCGCCGCAACGCCTGGATGAAGCTGCGCGGCGGAACCACGTAGCCGCCCTCGCCCAGCACCGGCTCGACGACCATGGCGGCCGTTTCCTGCGGCGCGGTCTGGGTCTTGAGCAGGGTCTGCAACTGGTCGATGGCGTAGCCGCAGCAGGCTTCTGCATCCGGCTGGCCGGCGCTGAGGCGGGCGCGCTCGGCCGGCGACATCGTGTGGCGGGCAACCGGGCAGTGATAGCAGTAAGCGTAGGGCGCGACGAACACGCCGGCCGGCAGCGGCTGATACCTGAACCGATACCCGTTCTTGCTGGTGGTCATGGCCATCGTCATGTGCGTGCGGCCATGAAACGAGCCTTCAAAGACGATCACGTTTGTGCGGCCGGTGGCCTGGCGGGCCAGCTTGACCGCAGCCTCGATCGCTTCGGCGCCGCTGTTGGCGAAGAAGTAGGTGTCCAGCGCGGGCGGCAGAATCTGGCGCAGCTCTTCGGTCAGTTGCAGCACCGGCGCCGGCGTCACTACGCCGATCTGGCCGTGGATGAGCTTTGCCGCCTGTTCCTGAATGGCGCGCGCGACGCGCGGGTGGGCGTGGCCGGTGTTGGCGACGGCGATGCCGCAGGTGAAATCGAGATAGCGCCGGCCCTGTGTGTCGATCAGGTAAGGCCCTTCGCCGCGCTCGACGGGGATATCGAACGCGCGCGCCCAGACGGTCGATAGATTTTCTTTTGCCATGCGCTGAGGAACTTAAGCAGCAGTTCTAACTGGTGAAAATGGGCAGGTGACCGAGCGCGATGACGTTCTGCCATTTGGCGCGATCCCCTTCCGTGAGAATCGCCATGTCGGCCACCACATTCGCGCCGGCCTTCTGCAAAATCAGCCGCATGCCCTGTAGCGTGCTGCCGGTGCTGATCACGTCATCGACCACCACCACGTTCCTGCCGTTGATGGCGTCGCGGTCTTTCTCGTCGAGGTACAGGGTCTGCGGTTTGCCGGTGGTGATGGAGAGCGTCTCCGCCGAGAGCGCGTCGCCCATGTACGGCTTGTAGGACTTGCGCAGCACCACATACGGCAGGCCCGACACGACCGACAGCGCATACACCAGCGGAATGCTCTTGGCCTCGGCCGTCACGAGGTACTGCGCGCCCGGCGGGATGCGGCCGGCCAGCGCCCGCGCGGCAGCCTCGGTCAGCTCGGTGTCGCCGAGGATGTTGAGCACCGCGATGCGCACGCCCGGCGCGACTTCCATCAGGCGCAGATGCCGGCGCACGCCGGCGATGTCGATTTCGTAGGTGTCCATGGCAGTAGTCAGATGTCAGTAGCCAGTAGTCAGATGTCAGTAGCCAGTAGTCAGATGTCAGTAGCCAGTAGTCAGATGACAGTAGCCAGTAGTCAGATATCAGTGGGCCGCTTCTGACGACTGACTACTGACTACTGTGCACTCTAGAACAGCGTGATCTCGCCGGCGCGAATCTTCGCGCGCACATCGGCAATGTTGGCCAGATGCTCGTCGATCACAGCAGCAACGGCAGCGCGCGTCTCATCGGACAGCACGCCGGACCTGGTGCGCACCTGCGCATTGCACACCAGCGGCTGGTCGATCGGGTGGCCGATCTGCGACAGAACCTGCATAGTCACCTCTTTGACCTCCGGCACACGCCGGACAATGTCACGGCACGTGTCGAGCGCCAGCGCGTTATACACCTTGCCCACGTGGCTGACCGGGTTCTTGCCGCAGGGGGCTTCGAGCGAGGATGAGCGCATGGGCGTGATGAGGCCGCTGGCGCGGTTGCCGCGCCCGACTTCGCCGTCGTCGCCCATCTCGGCCGAGGTGCCGGTCACCGTCAGGTAGTAATCGCCGCGCCTGGACTGGTCGGCGGTGTTCACCATCACTTTCACATTGCGATCGGGGGTGATTTTCTCGGCAAAGGCTTGAATGGCTTCCTGGGCGGCGCGCTTGGCTTCCTCGTATTCAGCCGCGTCTGCGATGCGACTGGCGATGAACGGGAGGGCGACGGTGAGGGTGATGTCGTTGCCGACGCGGCAGCCCATGACTTTGACATCTTCGCCCACGGGGAACTCATCGCGCAGTTTGCCGGTGATGTAGTTGCAGGTCTGATAGACGGCTTCTTCCAGCCCGCTGCGCGGCCAGTGGCTGACGCCAAACGACGTGTCGTTGGCCGTCACCTGCACCACCTGGCTGATGAGTTCCGAGGAGCCGCGGCCGGCAAAGCAGTCAATCACCATGTGCTTGTCCGGGTCGAGATACTTCATCGTCCGGCGCACGTAATCCCTGGCCGCCTGAATGGCAAGAGTGTCCATGGGCACCTTCGTGCCGTTGTACTCCGGTGTGCCGCGCCCGGCGATCTGAATGCGAATGGGCTTGATGACATCGCCGCCGCCGAACCTGGGCGAGGATTCGCCGGCCACCAACTGCACCTTGTCAAAGTTGTGGTGCAGCGGGCCGCCCAGATTGGCCACGCACCAGTCGGTGTAAGCCTGCGAGATCGCTTCAGCAATGCCGTCGCACAGACTGTCTGGATGGCCGATCCCCTTGCGCTCGACGATCTCGACCGCCTGATCCTCTATGAACGCGCCGGTTGCCTCACTCACCACGATATTACGCTTTGTCATGTAACGTCTTCACTCCTGGAAGGTTTGATTGTCTTCAGCAGGGCGGGAACAGGTTTCGCCGCCGCTGTTGGATCACACGCAAAAAAGCGCGCCCTTCTGGATTTTAAGGGGCGCGCTTCAGCGAGTCGTTCACCTGAACGTCCCTCTTATCTTCCAGAAAAGGTTATTCTGCCGGAATTGGCACCAGACGCATGCCAGGCGGTTGAACCCAACCACTCGCGTTGCGCCGGTTGCCGCAGCTTCTTCGGGCCGGTCCCTCTGCTGCTCTGGATAAGAGTGAACGGGACTATATCACAAGTGCGGGAGCGAGAGTGAGGGGCCAGGGGTCAGAATACAGAATACAGAATACAGAGCACAGACACCAGCCATCTGTCATCTGTCGTCTGTGATCTGCCGCCTGTCATCCGCGACGGTGTTATCATCCCGACGATGGCAACGATTTTCCCTTTCACTGCGATTGTCGGTCAGGAACGCATGCGGCGCGCCCTGATCCTGAATGCGATCTATCCGCAGATCGGCGGCGTGCTGATTCGCGGCGAGCGCGGCACGGCGAAGAGCACGGCCGCCCGCGCGCTGGCCGCGATCCTGCCTGAGATCGACGTGATTGAGGGCGACCCCTTCTCGTGCGATCCCAACAGCCCGGCCACCTGCACCGACGACCTGCGGGCGCGCATGGCGGCCGGCGAAAAGTTCAAGACGCTGCGGCGCAAGACGGCTTTCGTCAACCTGCCCGTCAGCGCGACAGAGGATCGCGTCGTCGGCACGCTCGACATCGAGAAGGCCATTCAGAAAGGCGAGCGACGTTTCGAGCCGGGCGTGCTGGCAGCCGCCAACCGGGGCGTGCTGTATGTGGACGAGGTCAACCTGCTCGACGATCACGTGGTCGATTTGCTGCTCGACGTGGCGGCCATGGGCGTGAACGTTGTCGAGCGCGAAGGCATCAGCTTTTCGCACCCGGCCCGCTTCGTCCTTATCGGCTCGATGAATCCGGAGGAGGGCGATTTGCGGCCACAACTGCTCGACCGCTTTGCCCTGTGCGTGGACATCCAGGGCATCCACGACCCGCAGCAGCGCATGCAGATTCTGGAGCGCAACCTGGCCTTTGAAGCCGACCCGGTTGCCTTCAGCAAAGCATGGGAACCCTACGAACAGGCGCTGACCCAGGAGATCGCCGAGGCGCGCGAGCGGTTGCCGCGCGTGCAGCACACCCGGCGCGACCTGGCGACAATCACCAACCTGGTAGCCAGCCTGGGCGTAGATGGGCATCGCGCCGATATCGTCATCCTGAAGACCGCGCGGGCGCAGGCGGCGTTCATGGGGCGCGAAAGCATCAACGATCAGGACATCCTGCTGGCTGCGGAGCTGGCGCTGCCCCACCGTCTGAAGCGCCAGCCATTCCAGGACACCGAGCGGGCTATGGCCGCGCTGGGGGAGAAGCTCCAGCAGATCGAGCAACAAATCGCGCAGGGCGCGCAGCAGGAAGCCGAGGCTCAGCAGGGCAAACAGGACAGCAGCGCAAAAAAAGTGAAGAGGGGCTAGGCGAGAACGCAGACGCGTCGTTTAGCCCCTCGCAGCCGGCCATTCAACAGGTTCCATCCTCCCCGCAAAGCGCGCAGGATTTTCGCGGCGGAAACGCCGTGGCGGTGGGGGATGTGTTTCGCGTGCGCAAGCTGGCCACACCGCTCGACCGCATCACGCGCAGCAGCGCCGGCCGGCGCAGCACCAGCCGCACCGAGCGCAAGCGCGGGCGCTACATCACCGCGCGCCCCATGCAGGGCCGGCGCGTGGACGACCTGGCGTTCGACGCCACTCTGCGCGCCGCAGCCATCCATCAGCGCGAGCGACAATCGCAGAACCCAAAATCCAAAGCCCAAAATCCAAAATTCGTTGTCCGGCGCCAGGACTTCTTCCGCAAGGTGCGCGTGCGGCGCATGGCCAATCTGGTCATGTTTGTCGTTGACGCTTCGTGGAGCATGGCCGTGGCCGAGCGCATGGCCGCCACCAAGGGCGCCATCATGTCGCTGCTGACCGACGCTTATCAACGGCGCGATCGGGTCGGTCTGATCGTGTTCCAGAAAAACACGGCCACCCTCATCCTGCCACCCACGTCATCGGTGGAGCTGGCGAAGAAGGCGCTGGCCGATATTCCGGTGGGCGGCAAGACGCCGCTGGCGGCCGGCCTGTCCCTGGCCTATCACGTGGTGATGCGCGAAAAGATGCTGCACCCTGAAGTTGTGCCATTGTTGATTATTCTTACCGACGGCGCCGGCAATGTCAGCCTGGGGCATCTGCCGCCGCAGATCGAAGCCTACAAGATCGCCAACCGCATCCGCGACGAGGACATCCGGTCGGTGGTGATCAACATGGAGCACGTGGCGTTCGATCAGGGCCTGGCGCGCAAGCTGGCCGAAAATCTGGACGGCGCGTGCCTGTCGCTTCACGACCTGCGCGCCGAAGCGTTGTATGCTGCGGTCAAGCAGGAGCTATCGAGCAAACCGTGACAGTCCGTGAGCGAGGTTGATTTTTCGCATGGCAGACGCGCAACCCACCATCAAGTTCTACGGAGCGATGTGGTGCGGCGACACCCGCCGCGCCCGCAAGTGGTTCGACGACAAACAAATCCCTTACGAGTGGATTGACGTGGACAAGGACAAAGAGGCCGAAGCCTTCGTCAAGCAGATCAACAATGGCTATCGCAGCATTCCCACCATCATCTTCCCGGATGGATCGCACCTGACTGAACCCAGCGTGAGCCGGCTGGAAAGCCACGCCCGCGCGCTGGGGCTGATTCCGCCGGAGTGACTGCCGATTGCCGGCTGTGCGCTGTCTGGCCGGCCTGCATCCAGAGAGGCGTGACAGGAATGAGCAGTGACTACAACTTCTTTCCAGAGCCGGCGCCCGAACCACCACCACAGCCGCCGCGACGCGGCGCGCCGACCGGTTGCTATATCTTCCTCGGCCTGATCCTCGCGGCGCTGGTTGCCGTTGCGTTGATCATCGGCGCTGCTGTGCGCGAAGCGGCGCGGGCCAGCGAGCGGATCGTCAGCGAGGTCAACCCATTCAATGTCATCGCCACCGAACTGGCGCCGAAAACGCCTACGGTGGTTGTGCGCCCTCCGGCCATCAGCCAGGTCAGAGCAGTGGCCGACCTGACAACCAGCTCGGTGCTCATGTCCACCATCGTCGAGGCAGAGCAGGCGCGCGTGGGCAACATCATCTACGAACGGCTGGTGCTGCTGGCGTGCGGGCGCGTCAAAGCCGGCGTCAATCTGTCCAGGCTGAAAGATGAGGACATCCGCACCAGCGAAGACGGCCTGACCGTCACGATCAAACTGCCCAAACCGGAGATTTTCGACGCCTACCTGATCGACGACTCGACTCAGCCGTGTACAACGCGCGTGTACGACCGCACCAACTTGATCCTGATACCGGCTGCCAGAGATCTGGAAAGCCAGGCGCGTGAGCAGGCCGTAAACGCCATCCGCGACACCGCAATTCAGAGCGGCGTGCTGGAGGAGGCCGATCGCAACGCCCGCGCCGTGATCGAGCGCATCCTGCTGATGGCCGGCTATCAGGCCGTCAAGTTCGCCGACGAGGCGGAGTAGGGACGTGTCGCGTATTGCGTGTTGCGTATTGCGTATTGCGTGTTGCGTATTGCGTATTGCGTGTTGCGTATTGCGTATTGCGTATTGCGTGTTGCGTGTTGCGTGTTGCGTGTTGCGTATTTGGGCCGGCTCAAAACAGCGCGGCGTCCATGCCCGGCAGCACCACGCGCCACAATAGATAAAGGTTGAAGCCGGCCAGCCCGACCAGAAAGGCCGCCCACAGCCATTGCCGAATGCGCGGCCAGCGCGAGGCGGCGAATGTCCATCCCAGCGCGACCGCTGTCGCAAACGGAATCAGGCCGGCATACAGGTAGCGCCCCTGGGGCTGCACGAACTGAACGTTGTACCAGATGAAGCCGGCCAGCGTCCCCAGCCCCTGCAGCGCATACAGGCTCAATGTTTGGCGTTGCGCCACCGTGAGCGCCGACCGGCCGGCCGGGATCAGCGTCGTCCTGATCCACCACGCTGCGAACAGCAGCATGGACAGGCCGGTGAAGCCCAGCAACAGCGCATACATCCAGGCGTTCATCACCACGCTCATCCAACCGAACTGACCCCAGAACGATTGAAAGGTGGTCTGCGCCATGCGCAGCAGAAAGCTGGCCGGCCCGAACTGCGCCAGCCACTCGCGCGTGGTCGGCTGGCCGACAACCACTTCGTTGTGGCGTTGCAGGCCGAGGAAGTCCAGCCCGCCGTAGACCTGCATCGAGCGCAACCACCAGGGCAGGCCGATCACTGCCGCGATGACGATCACCACGCCCAGCGCCAGCGCGACTGACTTCAGGGGCTGCCGGCGCCAGGTTGCGCCCAGCACAGCCGCCAGCGCAATAGGCAGCGTCAGGTAGGCGGTCGCCTTGGTCAGAAAACTCAATCCGACCACAATGCCCAGCCCAACCAGCAGGCGCGGCGAGGGGCCGACCGGCCTGTCTGCTGCCATCAGCAATCGCGCGCACAACAACACCGTCAGCGCAATCAGGGCTTCGGCCAGGGCGTCGTTGTTCAGGCCGGCCATCATGTGCACGTGCTGCGGAATGAGCGCGACCACCACACAAACCAGCGGCGCAATGGCCGGCTGCGCCGGAAACAGGGTCAGCAGCGCCAGCCAGGCGAACACAATCGTCAGCGCGCCGATCAGCAGTGAGAACAGGCGCAGGGGCAACAGCGCGCCATCGAACAGCGCGAAGATCGGCACGGCCAGCGCATAGAACAAGGGCGGTTGATGGTCTTCGTATTGCACCGTGTCGAGCGGCGCGCTGGGGCGCACTTTGGGCGGCTGAACCTGCTCCGCCAGAAACGCCTGATCGTAGTCGCCCATCTCGATGACGGGAAAAGCGCCGGTCTGGGCAAGCTGGCGGATGTAGTTGTAGTGGGCCGGCTCGTCGGGCGTCTGCCAGGCCGGCACGCGCCAGGCATACAGCGCGCCAATCGCAACGTAAGCGATCACGACGGCCAGCAGGGGCCAGTGTCTGCGCATCGGGTGAGTGTCAACCTCCGTGTGGGGGCCATTCTAGCCTCGGAATCCGGCAACTGCCCACCCTCTCGCAGGTCTGAATCTGCGGGCGTGTAAACTGACCACCCATGAAGGATCAACCGGCAACCACGGGCGCATGGGGCAGGCTGGTGCGATTTGGCTTCCAGCAGTTGTACACGCGCTTTGCGTGGGCCTACGACACAATCGCCGCCGGCGTGTCATTCGGCGAATGGGAGGCGTGGGGCCGCTGCGCCATTCCATTTCTGAGGGGCCGGCGCGTGTTGGAACTGGCGCACGGGCCGGGGCACTTGCATCTGGCGCTGCGCGCACAGGGGCTGGATGTCGTCAGCATCGATCTCTCGGCGCAGATGAGCGACAGGGCGCGCCGGCGGATCGAAGCGTTGCTGCGCCGGCAGCCGGCACAGGCTGTGAACGGCCTGCGGCTGGCGCGGGCGGATGCGCGCCGGCTGCCCTTCCGCGACGCAGCCTTCGATTCGATTGTCAGCGCGTTTCCCACCGACTTCATCTTCGCGCCTGAAACGTTGCGCGCGGCGCGGCGCGTGCTGCGCCCAGGCGGTGTGCTGGTGGTTGTGCCGGCAGCCGAGTTTCACGGCGCGGGGATACCAGAGCGCGTCGTGGCCGGCCTGTATCACATCACCGGCCAGCGCCGGAGCGCCCCCGCTTTGATCGCCGATCGGTTTGCCGGGGCCGGCTTCTCCCTGCGCGCTGAGGTGGTCGAGACCCGCCGCGCGCGGGTGACGGTGTGGGTGTGCGAGGCGACCCCTCTCCCGCCGGCTTAAGACCTGCGGGAGAGGCAACCCTTCAGTCCACTGAGCCAACTAGCGTTCAACCGTCAACAGCCGGCCCTCGCTGCGCCCGAACACCTCCGGGAAGTATTGCTGGTTGGCGAACGCCGGAATCACGTTGAACGCGCCGGCGCTGGTGACGCGCATGGTGTAGCTGTACTCGTAGCTGCCCTTGCTCAGGAAGTCGGCGAACAACACCACGCGGTCGTCGCGCAATTCGGAGCGCGAGTACCAGTACCACCACCACCAGAACCAGGGGCGCTCGCCACTGCGCGAGAACGAGCGCGAGAGCGCCGGCCCCTGCGCCAACTGGCTGGTCGTCGCCAGGCCGGTGTCGATCACTTCGGCGCCGGCCGGCAGCATATCGGTCAGTTGCACATAGTACAGGTTGTTCGGCGCGATGAGCGTCAGCTCAACCCGAATCACATCCCCCACTTTGGCGCTGGTCACGTCGGGGCACTGCGGGCCATCCGCGCAGCTCGCCAGCGTGTAGCGGCGCAAGACCTGAATGCCGCGATCCACCGCCGGCAGGGTCGGCACAGGCAGATACGCTTTCAGATGCGCCGTGTAGTACAGCCGGCCCGGCCCTTCGCCGCGCCCGATCGTCAGACGGTTGCCCACATCACGCAGGAGCGCGGCCAGCGGCACGCTGACGCGCGTCGTTTCAGTGATCGTCCTGGCCGACGCCCGACCCTGCGCCACGATCTCCGTGTTGAGCTGGGCGGCAAACTCATAGTCGCCCTTCAGCTCGCCGGTGGCGCGCATCCAGTCCGTCAGCGCGATGAGCGACCAGGCGTTCTCCTGCGTGGTGCGCCACACGCCATCCACGCGCGACGCCATCAGCCAGCGCACCACGTTGGGCGCCAGCGCGTTGTTGGGATCGAACTGCGCCAGCGCGCTCAGCACAATCGCCGTGCTGCGCGTGTCGGTGTTCATCGCCCACCAGTCAATAAACTGCTCCTCCCAGTGCGCGCCGGTGGCGCTCTGGATCACCCTGCCATTCAAGTCAGCGAAGAGGGTCTTCAGGCGCGCATCCTGCGCGTTGCGCCGGCCAATCGTCAGCGCCAGCAGCGCCCGCGCATAGATGCCCAGCTTGTCGCGCTCGGCGTACAACTCGGCCACGCGCGCGGTGTCATGTCGTCCGCCTTCGCCCAGCACGTAGAGCAGGAAAGCCTGCCGGTTGAACTCGTAGTAGTGCCGCAGGGCAGCCGTCTCGGCCAGGTTTTGTTGCAGATAGCTCATACCGCGCTCGAGCGTGTCCGGTCGAATCTGAAAGCCGGCCTCTTGCGCGCGGATCAGGCCGAACACCACGTAAGCCGTGACATATGGGCTGCTCATATCGCGCTGCCACCACGACCAGCCGCCGTCGCCATTTTGCAGTGTGTACAGCCTGTCCAGCGCCTCGCGCACCAGCGCATCGAGTTTGCCTTTCAAGTCGGCGTTCTCGATGCCCAGCTCAACCAGCGCGCGATAAGTCAACACGTTGGGCAGGAAGCGCGACACAATGGCCTCGGCGCTGTCGTAGTCGTAGTTCTCCAGGTAGTCCAGGCCGGCCTGCAGGGCCGCCGCCAGCGAGGGGTCGAGTCGCACGGTCAACTCGCCCTGCGTCGTGTCGAGCGCCGGCGGGAGCGCGACCACTTCGGTGCGACTGCCGGCCTGCGCCAGTTCGCCGGCTGTGCCCACCACCTCCGGCGCGCTGTAACGATTGATCTTCAGTCCGCCGCCGGGGGCCGTGCTCAGCCGGGGCCGGCTGGCGTCGCTGTACTGATCGTTCTGCACGCTGAACACCAGATCGGCCTGCGGGGCGTCGCCGGCCAGCGCCCGCCAGTACACGCTGATCTCGCCCTGCGCCGGGATGGTGACCGATTGGCCGGCCGGCGTGGTGAGCGAGATGCCGGCGGCTGTCAGCGCGACATCCGCCGTCTGCGGCGCGTCGGTGTTGTTGTTGATCACCGCGCCCAGTTCGATCTCGTCGCCGACGGTCAGGAAACGCGGCGTGACCGGCCGGATCAGCAGGGGTTTGGTCGCCACCACATCGGTTGTGCCTTCGCCGACGCGCGTTTGCAGATCGACACCCACTGCGCGCAACACCCACGTAGTCAGGTTATCGGGCAGCGCGATGCGCACCGTCGCCTGTCCGGCGGCGTCGGTGGTGATCGCCGGCGCCCAGAAGCCGGTGTCGGCGAAGTTCTGGCGAATGGCCGGACCGGCCGTTTGCTGCGCGCCGGGCGCATCATCCTCAGCCGCCTTTTCCACTGTCGCCGTCGCCATCGGCGCGACCGCCGCCGGCATCTCCTCGGCCTCACCGCCACGGCCGCGATCGCCGCCAATGCCAAATCCCATGCGCAACAACTGATCGATCTGCTGCTCGGTCATGCGATTGGCCGACACGATCAGACCGGAAGCCGTCTGCACACTCAGGCCGCGCGGCGCGTAGAACGCTTCCACAATCGCATTCGGCTGGCGCGGCATCAGATTCAGAATGCCCTTGTCCACCAGATCGAGCGAGAATTGCCCCATCACCGGCCGGCCGGCGCTGTCGCGCACTTGCAAGGTGTAGGTCACTTGCTCGCCCGGCTGAACCAGCCGGCGATCGGGCGTGAGTGTGACCGAGAACGTCTGCTGCGTCGTCTCGACCCGCAGGTTGAGATAGCCCACCTTGAAATCGGCGTTGGCGCTGCCGGCCATGCCCTTGAACAACACCACCGAGACATACACATTCGGGGCGTACTGCGCCGGCATGGGCAACTCGTACACCTGGCTGCTGCCCGCGACGCGAATCACCTCATGCTTCAGGATGTGGCCGCGCTCCACCGTCACGAGCGCATAGTGTTCGCCCTCGAACGGCGAAGGGATCAGAATGCGCGCCGTGTCGCCAGGGGCATAGGCATTGCGATCCGCAATCAGGTTGACGCGATCGTTGTTCTCGCGCAACCACGACACATACTCGCTGCCCGTCACCCACACAAACCGGCTGGACTGGGCGACGCGGCCGGCTTCATCCACGCCGCGCGCCACGATGCGATACGCGCCGGCCTGCGGCGCCGTCAGCGTCACCTGCGCCTCGCCGCGCGCGTTCGCCACGGTCTGCGTGCGGGTAATCAGCGTGTCGCTGGTCTCATAGCGCCACTGGCCGCTGGCTTCATCGTAGATGTTCTCCCATTCGCGCTGGTAGAGCGCCACTTCAAACGGCGTGTTGGGAAGCGCCTGGCCCTGCCAGTTCACAGCCACGAAATCCGTCGTGATCGGCTCGCCGGCGCGGACAACGTACTGCGACAGCGCGATGCCGAGATAGAAGCTGGCCGGATGCACGACCACGCTGCTGCGCCCGGCGATGACCTGGTTGTCCGCGCCGGTGACATTCGCTTCGATGCTGAGCGAGACCGGACCGCTGATGACCCGGCCGGCCGAGTCGCGCAGCTCGGTAGTGATGGGCAATGAGACGATCAACTCGCCGCGCGCGTCTGTCTCCCCCGCGCCGCTGAACACGGTCGCCGGCGGGGGACGCCGCTCGCGCCAGTACCAACAGTCGTAGCAGATCCAGGGATTGTCGTAATCGCTAAAGGTGTACTGGTCGAGCTGGGGCGGGTCAAAGGTGAATTCGCCGGCAGTGACATTCCACTGCACGGGCCGGCCGCGCAGCGCCCCGCCGGACAGGTACTGCGCTGAAATCGTCGCAGTCAGGATGGTGTTGCGCGCAATCTCGCCCGCGCCCGGCTGAACGGCGACCTCATACTCCGGCGGGCGGTAGTTTGATACTGTGAAGTTGGCGTAGCCGGTTGCAAAGCCGTCCACTTCCGCCATGATGCTGTACGCGCCAAGCGACGCCCCTTCGGCCAGATCGAGCGTGATGTCGAACGCGCCGTACTCATCCAGCCGGCGCACCTGGTCATAGACAAGCTGGCCGGCTGAGTCCATCACCCGCACGCGCAGTTGCGCGCCGGCGGGCAGCAGGGTGTATGCCACATCGTCCTCATAACGCGCCACGCCGCGCGCGTAGACCTGCTGGCCGGGCCGGTAAATGGCGCGGTCGGTGTAGATGTGCGCGCGCACCGGCCTGGGGCCGGCGCCCGAGTACGACACCGACTGGCCCCAGGCCACGCCGAAGTCGTAGCTGTTCACGCCGCTCGACCAGTCGCCTGACGCAGCCGCAAAGCGCCCGCCGGCCACCACAAACACGTTGCTGTAATAGGTGTCGGCCAGCGGCTGTGTCTCGATCATCGCCGCGCCGTCGGGGCCGGTCACGCCGCCGCCCACATCGACCACCTCCAAACCCTGGCCGTAGCGCGTGCGATAGACGCGCAAGGGCAGGTCGGCCACCGGCTGGCCGGTCTTCATATCCGTCGCCCACGCCAGCACGCCGGCCGGCTCCGATTTAATCACCAGATTCAACTCAGAGACGATCAACACCAGGCGTTGCGGATAGCCGCTTCTGGGCACATCCGGCGACGAGATTTCCAGCAAATAAGCGCCCGGCGCCAGCGCGCCGCCGCCTTCTGCCAGATCAAGCGCCGTGTACGTGAACCGATTCGGCTGACCCGTCACCGTCTGCCGCCACACGCGCCGGCCGGAAGACGGAAGCATGTTGCGGTCTTCCCTGCTGCCGAGCAGGAGCCGCGCGTCGCTCGTGTCGAGCTTCTGCAACGCCAGATCGACCCGGCTCACATTGACGGATGTTGCCAGCAGACGCGCCGGCTGGTAGGCGTTCAACGTTGCCACATCGACGGGCAGCGCCACGAACAGCATCGGCTCGATATCACCCGTGCGAAACGCCACGCGCAGGGAGTCGCGGGTCAGGTTGCCGTAGGGGTCGGCAATGCCCGGCTCGATCTCCACCACATAGTCGGTGGCCGGCTGCGCGCCGAAGTAGATGGTGAATGAGTTATCCCACGGGCTGTAGTAGGTGTAAACCTGAGACGGCGAAATGGCCGGCGTGAAGCGCACATGCGCCATCACCGTGTCCGGGTTAATCGGCGCGTTGAAGTAGATGATGAACGGTGTGAAGTGATAGGCCGTCTCGCCATCTTCGGGGCTGGTGCGCTCCACACGCGGCAGCGGCACTGTGCCAAATGTGGATGTCCACGACTCGGTGGACGCCGTCCCGCCGCTGGCGCTCCTGACGCCGGGCGCGATTCGCACGGTGTAGGTTGTGTCAAACGCAAGTCGCTGCGCCGGCGTGAACACCAGCGTGTCGCTCAGCACAGTCAGCGCGCCGGCCATACGTCCGCCGCGCGCGTCGGTCAGACTGAACGCCTCCTGCGCGGAGCCAGGGTCAATGTTCTGGTTGTAGCGCACGATCACGGCGGTGTCTACCGGCGCGCGGCGATCGCTGCGCGGATCCGGGGTCACGAACAACACCTTCGGCGCGGACGTGCTGAAGCTCCAAACGTATTCAGCCGCCAGCGGATTGCCGTCAGTGTCGGTCAGGCCGGCGTCGATGCGCGCCGTGAAGCGCGTGCCACCGGGCAGAGGCCGCACAGGCCGAAACACCAGCACCGACGTGTTCAGCCATTCCTGCTTGCCCTCAAGAGGCGGATCGAAGCGCAGCGGCTGAGGGAAGCCGGCCTGTTGTTGCAGCGTGGTCAACGGGACAACCGGGCGGTTAAAGATGACCGTCACGATCGTGTCGGGTTGAACGTCGGCCGCGCCATCGGCGGGGATCGTCTGGCCCACTTCCAGATGGCCCTGCGTCTCGAAGCGAAACACAAACGGCTGGCGCAACGGCGCGCCATCCTCGGCGCGGGCGTCCTGCGTCAGCGCCACATCGAAGACGGCGCCGCGCGGCAGGTCGGACGCCGGCTGAAAGGTGAGCGTGCGCGAGTCGGCCCAGGCAAGTGCGCCGGCCACCGGCGGCTGTATCTGCCAGGCCTTTTCGACCGAAGCGCGATCCATCGCCCGGTCAAACACCACTTTGATCGCGCCGCGCACCGCCAGCCGTTCGCCCGGCTGTGGGGTGCGCTGCACCACCACCGGTGACACAACATCTTCCGGCACAGGGCGATAACCCACAACCGGACGCGGCGGCAGCGCCGTGGCGGTCGGCAACGGCAAGGGAGTGGTTGTAGGCTGCGGCTCCGGCGTGGTCGGCGCGCACGCCGAACTCAGCAGCAACGCCGCAACCAGCGGCGCAATCAGACTGGCGCGAATCGCTCGGATATGGCGACAGTTCATGGTTTCCTCCTCGTCATGAATCAGTCCACAGACGCCCGGCGCTTGATTTTCGTTCCCCGGCGGGCAGAGCGGCAATCCACAGCCAGGATTATCCGCCAGCCTTTGGCAAGCCCTTTAGCAAGCCCGGCGGCTTGCCCTACTTGAGCATCGACTTGAGCCGCGCGAAGACAAGATCGTACATCTCAGGCGTCACCAGCTTTGTAGAAGTGTTGCGTTGCGAGGGGTGATAGCAGCCGGCCAGGGTGTAGGGGCCGGCGGCGCAAATCACGCCATGCGCAAAGGCCGGCTTCGGCCTGAGCGCGATGTGGCCGGCGTCCGTCAGCACTTGCGCAACGGTGTCGAATCCGATCCTGCCCAGCGCCAGGATGACCTGAACGCGCGTCAGCAAACCCAACTCACGGACGAGAAAAACGCGACAGCGCGCCAGTTCCTCCGGCAGCGGTTTGTTGCCCGGCGGGGCGCAGCGCGCAGCCGCCGAAATGTAAACGTCCGTTAAGCGCAGACCGTCGTCGCGTGAAACAGATGTGGGCTGATTGGCGAAGCCGGCCCGGTGCAGGCTGGCGTACAAGAAGTCGCCTGAACGATCGCCGGTGAACATGCGGCCGGTGCGATTACCGCCATGCGCCGCCGGCGCAAGGCCCACAATCAGAATGCGCGCCTGCGAATCGCCGAAGCTCGGCACCGGCCTGCCCCAGTAAGTCTCATTGCGAAAGGCTGCCCGCCTGGCGCGCGTCACCTCGCGCCGGTAGGCCACCAGGCGCGGACATTGCTCACAGGCGATGACCTCTGCCTGAATGCGCCCCAGTTCGATCTCCGCGTCAGATGTCACAGCGCGGAGTGTACCGCCTTCGCGGCCTTCGCTTCTTCCTGGTGAGACAGAGAGGAGACGCACAGACCGGCGAGCGCGTCGTCAACGGTGATCCAGCCGGCGCCGGGAAACGCCTGCGCAATCTGGGGGGTGAACACCGGGTCGCCGGTCAGCACCTCGGCGGGCAAGCCATCGGCCACGATGCGCCCCTGCTCCAGCGCCACAACGCGATCAGCGCAGCCGGCGATGAACTCCACATCATGCGACACCACCAGCGCGGCGCAGCCATCGTTGCGCCATTCATTCAGCAGATCGGCCAGCGCGCGCTTGGCCGCATAGTCCAGTCCGCGTGTCGGCTCATCGAGCAGGAGCAGCAGGGGCCGTGTGACCGTGACCGCGCCAATGGCGACGCGCTCCCGTTCGCCAACGCTGAGGTCGCGTGGAAACGCGCCGGCCAGCCCGGCCAGCCGCAATCGGCCCAGCCACCGGTCAACCTCGCCGGCATCCAGCGCGGGCAAGCCATGATTGCGCCGGGTGATATTCAGTTCGTCTGCCACCGTGTCTGCGTATAACAGGGCATTGGGGTTCTGCGGCAGGTAGGCAACCCGCCGGCTGATCGCCGAGGTGTCCCAGCCGAGCACAGATTCGCCGCCGACGCGCACATCGCCGGCGACAGGTTTCAGCAATCCCATGATCGTGCGGAGCAATGTGGTTTTGCCCTGGCCGTTGCGTCCGATCAGCGCAACAATCTCGCCTTCGCGCACGGAGAAGTCGATGTCGCGCAGCACCAGCGCGTCGCCATAGCCAGCCCGCACACCGCGCAAGCGCAGCACCTCCGCGCCGGGGGTGTGGGCCGCTCTCCGAAATGCCGATGGCAGCGTGGCGCGAACGCGCGCACCGAGCATATGCGCTGCATCTGCTGGTGTGAGGGGCAGCGGGTCGAGTCCGATGGCGCGCGCAAGCTCCACAATCGGCGGCGCAATCGCCGCCGTTGCCAGCGCCGCCTGCGGGCTGCCGGCGACCGCGCTGCCATTTGCCACAACCACGATCCTGCTGACGTAGGGCAATACGCGCTCGAGCCGGTGCTCGACCAGCACGATTGCCAGGCCGGCCCTGTTCAGGTCCGTCAGCAGGTCCAGCACTTCAGCGGCGGTGGCCGGGTCGAGCTGCGAGGTCGGCTCATCCAACACCAGCACGGATGGCCGCAGCACCAGCGCCGAGGCGATGGCGACGCGCTGCTGTTCGCCGCCGGACAGGGTGTGCAACGCGCGCCGGCGCAGACTGCCGATGCCAAGCGCGTCCAGCGTCTCGGCCACGCGGCGTCGCATCTCGTCACGCGGCACGGCGGCGTTCTCAAGCGCGAAAGCCACTTCGTCCTCAACCGTGTCCAGCACGAACTGCGCCTCCGGGTCCTGAAACACCATACCCACGTGAAGCGCCATGCGCGACGGCCCCATCTCAACCGGATCATGCCCCGCCACGCGCAGCCGGCCTGCAATGCGCCCGCCGGTGAAGTGAGGCACCAGACCATTGATGGCCCGCGTCAGCGTCGATTTGCCGGAACCCGACTCGCCGATCACCAGTGTGAACTGAGACGGGTCAAGCGAGAGGGTGACGTTCGAAAGCGCCGGCCGGCTGGTGGAGGGATAGGCATAGCCCCAGTCCGAGTACTCGATATCGGCCACGATGACCTCTTGACATACAGAACAAGTGTTCGTAAACTTGCCGCACACAGAACAGGTGTTCTAATTGTCGCGGCGCACGCTCCGCAACCTGGGCGCGCCCGCCACTCAAGTTGCCGTTTCAGAGTGTACCAGTTGGTTTGAGAGTCAGAAGCCATGTACAGGAAACTCAATCTGACCGCCGAGCGCATCGAGGCTGTGTTGCGGGAGCGCAACGCCGCAGCCAGTGTTGTGGGCGGGCGCGTGCTGCCCGGCTTTGTGGAGATGCTGTTGCGGCCCGAGGGCGGCACAAAAGTCAGCCAGGTCAGGGCGTTGCAGGCCGACATTGCGCTGGCTGTCGGCAACAGCAACATCCGCATCGCCCAGAGCGGCAGCCACCTCGCCATCCAGATCGGGCGCGAGTCGCGCCAGCCGGTGCGGCTTGCGGCGCTGATGAGCCAGCTCGACAGCCTGCCGCGCTACACGGCGGTGCTCGGCCTGTCCGAAGATGGCGCCCCGCTGCTGGCCCGGCTGTCCGCGCCGGATGTCGGGCACATCCTGATTGCCGGCACCACCGGCAGCGGCAAGACGTGTCTGGCGCACACGGCGCTGATAAGCCTGTGCCAGACGCATCGCCCTTTTGAGCTGGGCGTGATCGTCATCGATCCGAAGCGCCGTGATCGGGATGAGTTTGGCCGGGCTGTGGAGCGGCATCTCCTGCTTCCGCCGGCCCGCGCGACAGACGAGGCTGTGCCGGCGCTGGCGCGCGTGGTCGAGGCCATGCAACGGCGAGCCATTCAGGCCGAGCCGATGCCGCGCATCGTGGTGTTCGTCGACGAACTGGCCGACCTGTGCCAGACCGGCGGCGCCTCGGTGCTCGACCCGTTGACGCGCATCGCGCAGCGCGGGCGCGAGTCGGGCATTCATCTGGTTGCGTGCACACAAAAGCCCTCGTCAAAGGCGATTGGGCCGTTGCTCAAGGCCAACCTGCCCCTGCGGCTGGTGGGCCGCGTCACATCGGCAGAGGATGCGCGCGTGGCGTCGGGCATGGCCGGCAGCGGCGCCGAGAAGTTGTCCGGCGCGGGCGACTTCGTGGCCGTTTCGGGAGGGCGCGTGATTCGTTTTCAGGCTGCAATGCCTCTATAAGGAGCAGGAGGTTGTCATGGACCGCATCGTGAAGGCGAGCGCATTCGGAGTCATCTTGTGCGGGGTCGTATTCGGATTCGTGGTCGGATCGCGCATCGACCAGTCCACGATCACGCTCCTGAGCGGGACACTCGTGGGCGTGCTGGTGGCGACGCCGTGCGTCGCCGTCATCACCTGGCTGGCCGCGCGCCGGCGCGATGACGACTGGCGCGCGCGCGAGCGATACATGCGCCAATCGGCCCCGTTGCCGCCTGAGCCGCCGCAATACTGGGTGGTGCAAGGGCAGCCGGTCGCAGCCGATGGACGGGCAGCGCGCCTCTCAACGCCGATGGGCTGGCCGGGGCAGTATGGCGACGCCGCCGGCTTCATGCCCCGCCCCCGGCGCAAGTTCTACGTCATCGGCGAGAACGGCGAGCCGCGCGAGGTGACGGACGCCTCGAATCCGGCGCTCTCAGCAGGCCGGTACGACGACCCGGAGGACTCGCCGCCGGTGTTCTGAGATCAGAGCATCGCCTCGCGCTTCAGATGCGCCCGGCCTGCATGTCTTCCTCGACACAGGCCGAGGCTGCCATGCCGGACAGCATGACCAGCGGAACGCCTCCGCCGGGATGGGCGCTGCCACTGGCAAAGTACAGACCGCGCACGTCGCGGGCGCGATTGCTGGGTCGTCGGAAGGCTGCCGTGCGCGTGTTCGAGGAGAAGCCATAAATGGCGCCGGCGTTGCCGCCGTACATGGCCTGAAGCTGCAGCGGGGTGTAAATCCGTTCTACCGCCGGGTCGCCGGCGTCGAGTCCCCATCCGCGCATCACCTCCTTCAGGTGAGCGGCGTATGTCTCAGCGTTGCGCTCCCACTCATACGCCGGCGAGAGATACGGCGCATTGACCAGCACGAACCAGTTTTCACAGCCGGCCGGCGCATGAGCCGGGTCGGTCTTGCCGGTGATGCACAGGTAGAGCGTGGGATTGGGCGGCGGGATGCGCTGATCGAAGATGGCGGAGAACTCGGCCGGGTAGTCGTCGCTGAAGAAGATATTGTGATGCGCCAGGCGCGGCGTCTGGCGCGTCACACCGAGCAGCATGACAAAGCCGCTGCACGACGGCTCGAGTTGGCCGGCCTGGCGCTGGCCGCGCTGCGCCGCCGGGCCGTCATCCAACAGCCGGCGATACACATCGCTGACATCGGCATTGGCAACGACAACCGTGGCGCTCAAGCGGGACGCATCCTCCAGAACGACGCCGGACACTTTGCCATTCATGGTCTCGATCTTTGTCACGCGACTGCCGTAGCGCACTTCGACGCCCAGCTCGCGCGCGAGCCGCTCCAGCGCCAACGCGATCTGATACACCCCGCCGCGCGGATACCACGCGCCCTGCGCCATCTCGACATGCGCAATGACATTGAGCGTCGCCGGCGAGCGGTAGGGTGACGACCCGTTGTACGTGGCGAAGCGGCTGAACAACTGGATCAGGCGGGGGTCGCGGAAGTGCGCGCGAATCGCCTGGTGCATGGTGCGGAGCGCGTCGATCTTTAGCGCATCGGCAAGCGGCAGGCGCAGCAGATCGCGCCAGCCAGGCTGGCGACTGTAGAGAAATGGCCGGCTGACCACGCGATGCAGTTCGGCAACGTAACGCATGAACCGGCGATAACCATCCACCTCGCGCGGGTTGATGCGCGCAATCTCGGCGCACATGGCTTCTTCATCCTGGAGCGCGTCCAGCACCGTGCCATCGCGCCAGTGGTAGCGCGTGATGGGATGCAGCGGCGCAAGATCGAGATAGTCTTCCAGATGCCGCCCCGCCTCGCTGAAAAGGCGCTCGATGACGGGGCGCATCGTCACGACGGAGGGGCCGGTGTCGAAGCGGAAGCCGGCTGCGCGCCATTCACCCATTTTGCCGCCGGGGCGGTCAAGTTGTTCGACGACGGTGACGCGATAGCCGCGCCCGGCCAGCCGGATAGCGGCCGTCAGGCCGCCGACGCCGGCGCCGATCACCACCGCATGTTGTCGCGTTGCGCCCATGTTTCTGTCGCGCGGATTATACGGGCGGCGCGGTTGACAAATACAGCCGGCCCTCAACGCCCGATGGCAGACCGATATAGTCGCAGCGAGAGACGATACAGCAGCCGCGAAGGGGCATAATCCCAGGCGCCGAGACCCTCAACAAACTGCGCGCCGAATCCCTCCTTGAAGCGATACACGCCCCACATCGGATCGGATTCATCGAGTCGTTCCGGCGCGCCCCACCAGTCGTATACGCGACAGCCATGATCGCGCGCCCAGCGCATGGCCGTCCATTGCAGCAGGTGGTTCGGCATGTGCTCGCGGCCCTGCGAGCGCGACATGCCGTAGAAATACCAGGCGCGATCCGCAAATGTAAAGAGGACCAGGCCGGCCAGCGCCTCTCCCTCGCGCTCGGCAATAAAACGGGTCGCGTTCATGGCGCGCCAGGCGTCGGTGTAATAAGGCTGTTCGCGGATGATGAAGCCGTCGCGCGCGCCCGTCTCGGCATACATGCGATACAACAGGGCGTCATCGTCCGGCTGCGCGATCCGAATCGTCACGCCGCGTTTCTCGGCCAGGCGGATGTTATAGCGCCACTTCGGCTTCATCCGGGCGAGCAGCTCGTCGTCGCTGCCGCGCAAGTCGGTATGGGCCGTGTTCCGAAATTGAATCTGACTGGGGGACAGGAACCACGAGCGATGGCGCAGCATGTCGCGCGCCTGGCTCACATCAAAAGCCGGCGACAACAGATCGCCATCCAGCTTGACCCACACCGCTCGCTGCGCGCGCGCCTGGCGCTCCAGCCATTCGAGCGCCTCGCGGTAGCAGAGCGGGGCAGCCGCCGTGACCGGCCCTTTTGGCGCATACAGCGCGCAGAATGGGCCGATGCTTCGCCGCAGCAACTGGACAAGCGCGCAAGGAGAGGCATCGTCGCCCATCAGCGCCCAGCGTTGCGCGGACCAGCCCCAGCGCGATTTGAAGTCGCCCCACTCCCACGACTGCAACACATGCGGCCATTCAAAACGACGCAGCGCGTCGTTCCAGGCTGCGGGGTCAGCAATGCGTTGCCACATGATCTGCGTTTAGTCGTCAGCAATCAGCCTTCGATGTTATCGCGGATGCTATCGCGAAGAGAAGATAACAACAAACCGCCAGGGCAAGATGACTTGACTCCTGGCGGCTTGAAACTGCGAACGGGGCCGATAGTCAGCCGGCCAATTACTTGATGGTGACTTTGGCGCCGACTTCTTCGAGCTTCTTCTTAGTGTCCTCGGCGGTCGCCTTGGCCACGCCGGTCTGCACAGTGGACTTCGGCGCTTCGACCAGATCCTTGGCTTCCTTCAAGCCGAGGTTGGTGATGGCGCGCACCACTTTGATGACCTCGATTTTCTTGGGGCCGATGTCTTCGAGAATGACATCGAACTCGGTCTTTTCTTCGACCGGGGCGGCTGCGGGGGCTGCCGCCGGGCCGGCCATCATGACCGGCGCAGCCGCTGCGGTCACGCCCCACTTCTCTTCGAGCATCTTCTTCAGCTCGGCTGCTTCGAGCAGGGTCAGGCTGCTCAGTTGTTCAACGATTGCATTCAGGTCTGCCATTTTGGTTTCCTCCAAAGGTTCGGATCAGGTATTGCGTATTGCGTATTGCGTATTGCGTGTTGCGTATTGCGTATTGCATGTTGCGTGTTGGGTATTGCGCGCGGGTCATGCTGAGGCTGGCTCGCCGGCCGGCTGTTCCTTGTCGATCTTCGCCTGCAGGGCGTACATCACACTGCCCACTGCGGCGTTGAGCGCGCCGACCAGGCCGGATGCCGGCGAGGAGATCAGGCCGATGATCTGGGCGCGGAGCGTTTCGAGCGGCGGCATGGTTGCCAGTTCTTTGACGCGCTGAGCGTCCAGGGCCGCGCCGGCCAGGATGGCGCCAACAACTGTGAGCTTGTCCAGGTCATCGGCCAGTTGCTGAATCGCCTTGGCCGCCGCCGGCGGGTCGCCGAAGCAAAAGCTGACCGCCGTCGCGCCGGCCAGCCACTCATCCGGCACCTGGTAGCCGGCCTCCTTGAACGTGCGCGCAATCAGGGTGTTCTTGGTCACGTGAAACTCTGCCTGAGCGCCGCGCACCGCCCCACGCACCTTGTTGAGCTGGGGCATGTTCAAGCCGCCATACCGGGTGATGATCACAGCCTGGCTCTTGCCGAGCAACTCCTTGTAGTTGATCAGCATGTCCTCTTTCTTCTGCTTTGATATTGCCAAGGTATTTCACCTCCTCCGAAACATGGGAACGGTCAATGCCGTTACAGCCATCATTCAACAAAAAGCGCCTCGACCGGCGAAGGTCGAGGCGCTCAAAACTCAGCGCATACGGGCGGCGCAATCGCGCCGCGCGCTCAAGACCTCACCTCGACAGGCATTGGATTAAGCCCCGCGCATGCAGGGCGCCTGTGGTCACCGGCGAGTGACAGCGAACCGGGATTATATCTCAGTCGCGAATCTATCAGACGCCGGCATCGACGCGAATGCCGGGGCCCATGGTCGACGTCACGGTCACGCGGCGCAGATAGTTGCCCTTGGCGCCGGAAGGCTTGGCTTTCTTCACAGCGTCGAGAAACGCATTCAGGTTTTCAACGAGGCTCTGGTTGGGGAAGCTGGCCTTGCCAACCGGCACGTGCAGATTGCCCGTCTTGTCGAGGCGGAATTCCACGCGACCGGCGCGCGCTTCCCTGATCACGCGCGGGATGTCTCCCGCAGGAGCGACTGTGCCGGCCTTTGGGTTCGGCATCAGACCGCGCGGGCCAAGCACCTTGCCCAGCCGGCCAACCCGGCCCATCATATCGGGCGTGGCGATGGCAACATCAAAATCCGTCCAGCCATCCTGGATCTTCTTGATCCACTCGTCCGTGTCGGCCACGTAGTCTGCGCCGGCTTCCTGAGCCAGACGGGCGCCTTCGCCCTGCGCAAACACGAGGATGCGCACTGTCTTGCCCAGTCCGTTTGGCAACACAACCACGCCGCGAACCTGCTGATCTGCCTGTCGCGGGTCAACGCCCAGGCGCACATGACACTCCACCGTCGCGTCGAACTTGGCGAAGTTGGTTTCCTTCACCAGCGCAATGGCCTCATCGACCGAATAGTTCTTCAGTCGGTCCACTTTGGCCGCCGCCGCCTTGTACTTTTTTCCGTCTTTGGACATGTTGCTCCTTGTGGTCTTAGCGAGAGTTCACTCTCCCACATCTCGGTTTGCGATTTTGGATTTCTGACTGGGAATTGGCGCGCGCCGCTGCCACGGCAGCAATCCAAAATCGAAGATCGTCAATCCGAAATCTCGACGCCCATGCTGCGCGCGGTGCCCATCACCTGCTTCATGGCGCCTTCGATATCGATCGCGTTCAGGTCGCGCATTTTCTGCTCGGCGATCTCGCGCACCTGGGCTTTGGTGATCCTGCCCACTTTGTTGCGATTGGGGACGCCGGAACCCTTTTCAACGCCGGCCGCCTTGCGGATCAACTGCGCCGTCGGCGGTGTGCGCAACACAAACGTGAACGAGTTGTCGCTGAACACGGTGATCTCGGCAGGGATGATGTTGCCGACCATGTTTGCGGTTCGCGCGTTGTACTCTTTGCAGAACGCCATCAGGTTGATGCCGTGCGGGGCCAATGACGGGCCGATGGGCGGCGTCGGACTGGCTTTGCCGGCTTCAATCTGGATGCGAACCTGTGCTTTGACTTTCTTTGCCATTGTCAGACCTCAGTTGTCAGGAGTCAGTTGTCAGGAATCAGTAAGCCGCGCTTGTCAACTCGAGTCTGACGACCAGTATCTGGCTACTGGCTACTGACTACTGGCTACTCGAAAAATCACATTCTCTCCACCTGGAGGAAATCCAACTCGACCGGCGTCTCGCGCCCGAAGAAAGACACGAGCACAGTGACTTTGGCGCGCTCGGTGTCGATCTTGTCGACCAGGCCCATGAAATCGGCGAACGGGCCGTCGGTGATGCGCACTTTCTGGCCGGCGCGGAAGCTGACCCGCAGTTTGGGCGCTTCGGCCTCCATGCGGCGCATGATCTGATTGACTTCCTGCTCGGTCAGCGCCGTCGGCTTGTTGCCCATGCCGACGAAACGCGTCACACCCGGCGTTGCGCGAACCACATTCAGCGCCCGCTCGTTCAACTTCATCTTCACCAGGATGTAGCCGGGGAAGACCCGCTTCTCGACCGTGCGGCGCTTGCCGTCGCGCACTTCCATCTCTTCCTCGGTTGGAACGACAACCTGCAGAATCTCGTTCTGCATGCCCATCGACTCAACCCGCTGCTCCAGGTTGTGCTTGACCTTGTTTTCGTAGCCGGAGTAACAATTCACAACGTACCACTGGGGAGCGTCTGCATCATCTTCAGACTGCGGCTCCGTGGCGCTGTCACTGGAATTGTCAGCGTCACCTTCGTGGTCGTTGTCTGCGCCGGCCTCGCCGGCAATCGGGTCAACAGCGCCGATGAGCGGGCCTTTCACAGGCTCATTGCCGATATATTCAATGCCGGAACGGGTCTGGCCAACTGTCTCCCCGGCTTCTTCCAGGTCGGGGGTTTCGAACTCATCTTGTTCAGACCCCAGCCTATTTTCGATCACGACATGGTCTCCTGCGCCGGCGCAACCCTAGCGATCGCGACTGGCGAATAGAACAATCGCGGCGACCGCCAGCACAATGACGACAGCGACTGCCACGGCGACCAGGCTCGGCTCCGGGCTGAGAATGCCGAAGAACATTTGCTCGAAGCCAAAGTCAAACAGGCCAAGAACCAGCGACATGGCAAATGTCACGGCCAGCACGACAAGCGTGAGGTTGCGCACCTGCGGTCGAGTGGGCCACTTGACTTTGTTCAGCTCGGCCCACGTGTCGATCAGGTATTCGCGAACAGGAGCGAGCCACACAGCCAGGCGTGACGGCTTTTTCTCGGCGATTTGTTGATTTGACATAGCGCTTACACCGCAACAGGGGCGCAATGATGCGGCACATTGCCGATTGCGCCCCTACACTGTCTTATGAAGGCAGGGCAGGCAGGACTCGAACCCACAACCTACCGTTTTGGAGACGGTGGCTCTACCTATTGAGCTACTGCCCTGTGACAATTTTGGATTTTAGATTTGAGATTGCCGATTTGGCAATGGCAGACCGCGCAACCCAAAATCACAAATCCAAAATCGGAAATCCAGACTTACTCCTGCACCTTCGTGATGGTGCCGGCTCCCACCGTCAGGCCGCCTTCCCGGATCGCAAACCGCGACCCGTTCTCCAGCGCCACCGGCGTGATCAGCTTCACCCGCATCGTCACGTTGTCCCCCGGCATCACCATCTCCACCCCTTCCGGCAGCCGGATCTCTCCCGTCACGTCCATCGTCCGAATGTAGAAC
>CALBEF010000101.1 GCA_937927775.1 uncultured Anaerolineae bacterium
TACTGACGACTGACGACTTCCCGCCTGCCGCTCACCACGCCAGGTTGAAGTTGACGAACAAGCCCACCGCCAGGCCGGCCAGCAGCGGCAGCAGGATCAGGTACACCACCACGCGCCGGCGAAAAACGCCCAGAAACATCAGCGAGCTTTTGATGTCCACCATCGGCCCGAAGACCAGGAAAGCCACGATGGCGCCGGCGGTGAAGGTGTTGACGAACGACAGCGCCAGGAACGCATCGACGGTGCTGCACACCGACAACACAAACGCCAGCGCGCTCAACGCGAGCACCGACGTGAGCGGGCCGGCGCCAATCGCCACCAGGGCCGACTGTGGCACGAACGTCTGCAACAGGGCCGCGAGCAGCGCGCCGGCGATCAGGTAGCGCCCCATGTCGAAAAACTCGTCGGCTGCGACGCCAAACGCGCGCTGCAACCTGCGCGCGAATGTCTCGACCTGAACCTCGCTCACCGGAATGAGATCAACGCCCCGTTCTGCGCCGCCCCTGGCCAGCGGCGCCAGCGTCAGCGGGCGCAGCACCTTGATCACGTTTGGCTGCGCCAGAAACACCATGCCGACCCCCACCGCAATCAGCAAAGTGAAGCCGATGCGCGACCAGAAGATCGGCCCGATCCCGAACGCGGCCCAGGTGCTGGCAATCACGATCGGGTTGAGCACCGGCCCGCCCAGCAGGAATGCGACGCCGGCCGAGATGGGGAATCCCTTCTGATACAGCCGGCGCACCACCGGCACCACCCCGCACTCGCAGACCGGAAAGATCATGCCCAGCAGCGCGCCCATCACCGTTGCCAGGATTTTGTTGCGCGGCACGAAGCGCGCGATGTCGTCCGCCGTCACGAAGACTGCGATCAGGCCGGAAACGATGACGCCCAGCAACAGAAACGGCGCCGCCTCGATGAAAATGCCCAGAAAGACGGTGACGTAGTTTTGCGCCAGGTCGGGCAGGGCAATCGCGGGCGCCATGCGCAGCGCCGGCAACAGATTATCCAGAGCGATGGCGCCGAGCAGGATGACCAGCAGGGTCACTGTCAACGCAATCAGCCGGTTTCGATTCGTCATTGCGAGATCAATCGTACCCGATTGTCCGTCTGGCCGGCGCGAAGCTCAGGCTTGCGCGACCGGCGCGCGCTCGACAATCGCCCGCATAGCGCCCCGGCTGCGCCGCCACAGCCAGCCCAGTTGCGCCGCGACGCTCAGGGTCGATGCGCCCAGGGCGACGTACAGCCCGGCGATCTGTCCCCAGGCCACTCCGGCGATGAGCATCCCGCTCATGCACAACAGGTAGATCAGCGTTGCCTCGGTGATCCCGCGTGTGCGCCGGCTGTGCACGATCGTCCCCTGAAACCAGCTCTGAAACGCGCTGATGGCCGGCAGGGGCAACGCCAACCACAGCCCCGTGTGCGCCATGGCTGCCAGTTCGGGCGACAGGCCGGAGACCTGCTCGAACCACACCGACGAGAGCGGGGTCAACACCATGACCAGCAACAGGCCGGTGGTTGACGCAGCAAGGATTATCGCAAAGCGGCGCAGGACCGGCGCTGCGCCCGGCGTGTCCAGGGTGGCTACTACCACTTCGTTAAGGGCAATGCCCAGCGCCTGCACCATGAAAATCAGCCCCTGTACCACGGCATACACCGCCAGCGAGTTGAGGGGATCGGGCATCCGGCTGATTGCGGCGCTGCCCAGCGGCCGGATGATGAGATAGAGCATTGAGGTCATCGCCAGCGGCACGTAGAACGCCAGCATGGCCCGCACAGACAGCGCCGGCTGGACCGGCGGCGCCGGCCTGACTTCATAGCGCAACACCGGCTGCGCGCGCGCGTGCGCATACACCGCCTCAGCAATGATGCCGGCGATCACCGCGCCGGTTGCCACGACGATGCCCGGCAGCGTGCCGGCCAGATAGCCTGTCGCCAGCACCGTGACCGTTGAGATGAGACGCAGGGTCGTGCCCAGGCCGATCGCGCGCGAATGGCCGAACCGGATGAGCACGCCCTGATGAAAGCGCCGATAGGCAACGCCAAAAGTGAAGGGCGTCATGATCATCAGTCCCACGCGGGCCGGTTCGACCACCTCCGGGGGCGGTTGCATCAGCCCCACCACAACCAGATCGTAGAGCGGCGTGAATGCCACGGCGGCATGAACGAGCGTCAGCGCCCCGCTCAGCGCCAGCATGAAGCGGCGCAGCCGGGCAAACGAAGCCCAGTCCCGGCTCAACGCTGTCGAAGCCGCCAGCAGCATCAGGATTGGCGATTCGATGATCAGGGCCAGCGACATGACCACGCCGCCGTATGCGGCGAGGTGTATTTCGGGGTCGGGGAGGCGGGCCACAATCGCGCTGAGCGCCGGCAGTTCGGCCGACATGAGCAGCCAACTGGCCGCCAACGGCCACCAGCGCTGCGCGACCTGGCTGAGCGAAAGCGGCTGCGACTGTTCAGAGGGTGGGGTAGACATGCGGGCCGGTTGTGCCACGTTCCAGAAAAGTGCGCAGGGCGAGGCGCCCGCCTCGCCCTGTTTTGCCTGCAAACGACTGCGTCATCGTGTCACGCCGGCTGCGCGGGCTGCCGCATTGGGCACAGTCAGGCTCGCGAAGATCCATGCCTTTGCGCCACCATAGCGGATCTGGTACCAGGCGCCATCGGCGCTCTTGCCGAGCACATCCACGACATCGCCCCGGTTCAGCCCGCCGATGATCCTGCCGGACAGGCTGGGCTGGTCGCGCACGTTCAGTTTGGCGGTGTTCACGGCAGTCCTGGGCGCATTGCCGGCCGGCATTTTTATCACGGTCTCTGTCTGGCTGACCGGCTTCGAGACAGAGGGAGAGGGCGACGCAGCCGGAGGATTGTTTGCGACACTGACAGCATCGCTGTTGCGGGCAGCGGCGTTGGGCAAAGTCAGACTGGCAAAAATCCACGCTTTCGCGCCGGCATACTGGATTTGGTACCACGCGCCGTCGGCGCTCTTTCCCAGCACGTCCACGACATCGCCCAGGTTCAGCTCGCCGATGATCTTCCCGTCCAGGCTGGGCTGGTCACGCACATTGAGCCGGGCGGCGTTGACGGCAGTCTTCGGCGCGGCGCCGGCCGGCGCTTCTACCACGGCGTTTGTCGCGGTTTGTGTCTGGCTGGCCGGCTTTGAGGAAGGCGGGAACGGCGCAGCCGGAATATCGCCCACCAGTCCGGCGTCGATGGCGCTGGGCACATAGCCGGCGCCCAGGCAAATGCCCTGCGCGCCGGCGGATGGCAACACCTCGAAGCAGCTATCGTCCACGTAGGCGTCGTTGTGTTGAACGGGAATGTCCGCTGTGGTCTGGATCAGCGCCAACGCCGTGCTGTTGAGCGCGACGGCATCGACCGAGATTTGCGCCCAGGCGTCATAGGGCTGCGCCCACGGCGAGCATTTCAGGTTGGGGTCGGTCATGTCGCGCGGCCCGCCATCCTGGTCGATGCACACGCGGATTTTCAGGTTGCCATCCTCAACCGACCTGGCCGGCTGGGTGGTCTGGTTGCTGGACCACAACTGCGCCCATGTGGTGAAGCGCAGCGGCGCGTTGACCGGCAGGTTCCTGATCTCCTGCATGATGCCGGCCTGTTTGTTGAGCGCCCAGAAGTTGAACCAGCGATCCGACCCGCTGCCGCTGCGCACGCGCTCCGGGTACTCATGCGCGAAGACCGGACGAAACTCCGGCGTGCGGTAATTCTGGTCGCGCGGGTCGGCGCCCGGCGGCGGCTCCTGCCAGAACGGCACCCAGCTCCAGGTGACGTTGATCTCGCCGCGCCCGGCGAAATAGACGCCGGGATGCTCGTGGCCGGGATTGCTCAGCAGGTTCATGCCCGGCCCCGGCGCGCCGGCTGCTGACACAGAGGCGGCCGGCAATACAACGGCCATCAGGCTGACGATCATTACTGCGCGAAGGGCGCTGCGGTTCATGGAGTCTCCCTGGCACGAAGCTGCGAGATTTATACCATAGCTGGCCTGCGCAACCTGTCAATCCGGCGGCGGCAGCGCGCCGGGTTGACGACGAAGCAGCATTGCGCTCGGCCTGGCGAATGCGCTGGCGGGCGTTGGTCGGCCTCGAAAAACACAACGGAGGCGTTCTGGGCGCCTCCGTTGCAAACACACACTCAAAGGTCTGGCTTAGAAGTCGCCGCCCATGCCGCCGGGGCCGCCGGGCGCCGGGGTGGCTTCCTTCTTCTCGGGAATGTCGGTCACCAGCGCCTCGGTGGTCAGGATCATGGCCGCGATCGAGGCTGCGTTCTGCAGCGCGCCGCGCGTGACCTTGACCGGGTCGATGATGCCCTGCTTGATCATATCGACGTACTCGCCGGTGATCACGTCGTAGCCGATGTGCTTCTTCTCCTTGATCATGCGGCGCACAGTCTCGATGACAACGCTGCCGTCCTGGCCGGCGTTCTCGACGATGCGGCGCATTGGCTCTTCGAGCGCGCGGCGCAGAATATTGATGCCGACCTGCTCATCGGAGTTTTCCATCTTAATGTCGGCCAGCGCCTTCACGGCCTGAATCAGGGCCACGCCGCCGCCGGGCACGATGCCTTCATCGACAGCCGCGCGCGTGGCGCTCAGGGCGTCCTCGACGCGATGCTTCTTTTCCTTCAGCTCGGTCTCGGTCGCTGCGCCGACGCGAATCACAGCCACGCCGCCGGCCAGCTTGGCCAGGCGCTCCTGCAGCTTCTCCTTGTCGTAGTCGCTGGTGCTCTTCTCGATCTCGATGCGGATCTCCTCGATGCGGCCCTTGATGGCCTTCTCATCGCCGGCGCCTTCGATGATGGTCGTGTCGTCCTTGGTGGAGACGATGCGGCCGGCGCGGCCGAGATCGTCGATGCCCACACCGTCAAGCTTGCGGCCGGTCTCTTCACTGATTACCTGGCCGCCGGTCAGAATGGCGATATCCTGGAGCATGGCCTTGCGGCGATCGCCGAAGCCGGGGGCCTTCACGGCCAGCACGTTCAGCATACCGCGCAGCTTGTTCAGCACCAGCGTCGCCAGCGCCTCGCCGTCCACATCCTCGGCGATGACCACCAGGTCGCGCTTGCCGCGCTGCACCAGTTTCTCGAGCAGCGGGATGATGTCCTGGGCCGAGCTGATCTTCTTGTCGTAGATCAGCACATACGGATCGTTGATTTCGGCCTCCATGCGCTCCGGGCTGGTGACGAAGTAGGGTGAAATGTAACCGCGGTCGAACTGCATACCCTCGACGTACTCGGTCTCGAAGCTGAGCGACTTGCTCTCCTCGACCGTGATTACGCCGTCCTTGCCGACCTTGTCCATCACGTCGGCGATCAGGTTGCCGATCTCGGGGTCCTGGGCGCTGATCGTGGCGACCTGGGCGATCTGGTCGTGCTTGCTGACCTCGATAGCCATGTCCTTGAGCTGCTTGACAACGGCCTCAACGCCGGCCTCGATGCCGTGCTTGATGAGCATCGGGTTCGCGCCGGCGGCCACGTTCTTCAGGCCCTCATGCACGATGATCTGGGCCAGCACGGTGGCGGTCGTCGTGCCGTCGCCGGCGATGTCGTTCGTCTTGGTGGCTGCTTCCTTCAACAGTTGCGCGCCCATGTTCTCGAACGGGTCTTCCAGTTCGATTTCCTTGGCCACGGTCACGCCGTCGTGGGTGACGGTCGGAGCGCCGTACTTCTTGTCGAGCGCAACGTTGCGGCCCTTCGGGCCAAGCGTGGTGCTGACTGCATTTGCGAGGATATCGACGCCGCGCTTCAGGCTGCGTCGCGCATGTTCATCAAAAACAAGTTGCTTTGCCATGTTACTCCTTGTTGGGGTTGGTCAGATTGTTCGGGTTGGTCAGGTTGGCCAGGTTAGTCAGGTTGGTCAGATTCATCAAGCGAAACAGGCCCTCGGCTTTGCGACCTTCGGGAACCTTCGGAACTTGCAGAACCTCAATCAACCTTAGTCTATTCCACCACTGCCAGAATGTCGCTCTCCTTGAGGATGAGCAGTTTCTTGCCGTCGATCTTGACTTCGGTGCCGGCATACTTGGCGTACAGCACGTGATCGCCCACTTTGACTTCCATCGCCACGCGCTGGCCATCTTCATCCAGCCGGCCCGGACCGGACGCCAGCACCAGGCCCTTCTGCGGCTTTTCTTTTGCCGTCTCGGGCAGCACCAGCTTGCCGCCGGCAAATGTCTGCTCCTCTTCCTCAACCGGCTCGATAACCAGACGGTCCGCGAGGGGGCGCAGGTTGAGCTTCTTTTCTTCCATAACGTCAGCTTTCTTTGCCATGATGATTGATTCCTCCATTCACCAAATGGGTTGTTCTAGCAAAATATCGGCCAGCGCCAAACCGGGTGCCCCGTTTTAGCACTTGTCGATTTGAGTGCTAACGACCGGTGCGAATGTTAGCACACGCCCATGAGGATTGTCAAGGGGTTTTTAGCACTCTCTGTGCAGGTTTGCTATTTAATCGCGGATCATGCCCCACGCCTGCATGATCTGCCACACCCCCGGCTGTTCGCGGAACCATCTGACGGGGAAGCTCAGTTCCACGATCGCGGCGGAGAAATGCATCCCGGCCCTGTCAGGAGGGATCAGATCGTACTGCCATGTGGCGTTTGCCTGGTAGAGCGCGGCATGGGCTGTGTCGGCCTCCACTTGCCAGTATTCCACCACGCGGAGGCCGGCGTAGCCCTGTCGCAATGCTTCGCGTTCAGTCTCTGGAAGGCCGCTGTGGATGATGTCGATGCACAAGGCCGGCGCCCCCTTGACAGCATCGCGGCCAACGATGCCCCGGCTGCTCTTTGGCACAAACATCACGTCGGGCCACACATCCGACTCGCCGGCCCGGACCGTGGCGCCTTTGCCGATCACCGCGCCCAGGTCATAGGCGTCCACCACGACGCTCAACATGCTGACGCACCATGCCTGTAACTTTGCCTGCAAAACAGAGGTCTGTGGAGAGAAGGTTGACATGGGGGCGGCTTGGATTTGGAGATGTCGGACTTCTCCGAGAAGTCCGACATCTGGCGAGACATGCTCTCAGGCGGCGAGAAAGTCGATCACATCGATCATGGTGATGATGCCGGTCACGCGCCGGCTATCGTCCACCAGCACAGCCGCTTTCGACTTCTGCAGGATATCGCTCAGGGTGTTCAGCGGCGTCGCGTCGTCCACCACAGCCGCCTCGCGGATCAGCGGTTCGATCGTCGTCTGGTCAAAGGCCAGGTGCGAGTTTCCCAGCATATAGCTCAGGATGTCGCTTTCCATCACCATGCCCACCAGCCGATCGTCGTCATCCACCACCGGCTGTTGCGATATGTCGTGTTGCTTCATGCGCTGGATGACGGTCGCCAGCGACTCGCCCGGCCGGGCGGTCACCACTGTGCGCAGCCGGTGCGCCTGAATGAAGTCGGACACTGTGCCCTGCGACCAATCGGTGTTCAGGAAGCCGTTGTCGCGCATCCAGTTGTCGTCGAAGATTTTGCTGAGGTAGCGCGAGCCGCTGTCGGGCAGCAGCACCACGGCTGTCTGGCCGGCCTGCAACCCCAACTGCGGAATGGCCTTGAGCGCGCCGGCCACCGCCGCCCCGCACGAGCCGCCGCAGAACAGGCCCTCCTCGCGCACCAGCCGGCGCGTCATCAGAAATGACTCGCGGTCCGTCACCTGCGCCACCAGATCGCACACGCTCAGGTCGAGCGCGCCGGGAATGAAATCCTCGCCGATGCCTTCCAGCTTGTAGGTTTTCAACACGGGGTCATCGGGCACGCGGCCATTCTTCCAGGTGTCGTACAGCAGCGAGCCGGCGATGTCCACGCCCACCACTTTCAGGCCCGGCTTCTTCTCCTTCAGGTAGCGCCCGGCCCCTGTGATCGTGCCGCCGGTGCCCATGCCGCAAATAAAGGCGTCGATCCGGCCGCCGGTCTGCTCCCAGATTTCCGGGCCGGTGGTGGCATAGTGCGCCGCCGGGTTGGCCGGGTTGTGATACTGGTTGGCCAGGATCGCGTTGGGCGTTTCGCGCGCCAGCCGCTCGGCCACCTTGTAATACGAGCGCGGATCGTCTTTGTCCACGGCCGTCGGCGTGATCACCACTTTGGCGCCAAACGCGCGCAACGTGCGGATTTTCTCGTCGGACATCTTGTCCGGCATGACGAAGATGCATTTGTAGCCCTTGTTGGCTGCCGCGATCGCCAGGCCGATGCCGGTGTTGCCGCTGGTCGCCTCCACAATCGTGCCGCCTGGTTTCAGCCGGCCGCTGCGCTCGGCATCCTCGATGATGGCGACGCCAATGCGATCCTTCACCGACCCGCCCGGATTCATAAATTCCAGTTTCGCCAGAACCGCCGGCGCAAGCCCGCGCGCCACTTTGTTCAGCCGCACCAGCGGTGTGCGCCCGATGGCTTCGAGCACCGAGTCGTGCACATTCAGATAGTCGCTCATGTGAACCACACAGGAACAATCGACAACACCCGCTTGATTGACGCGTCAATCTTACCAGCCTCACCGCCCTCTTCTGCCCGCTCGTTCCCCGGCTCACATATTCAGCCCCCACCGCGCGCGCACGCGCCGCTCCAGCGGGGCGAACACCGTCTGGTCGATCGTCACGCCCACGATGATGATCATCAACATCACAGCCATAACCTGCGCCGCGTCGTTCAGATCGCGTCCGGTCTGCAACAGGTTGCCCAGGCTGAGTGTGTAGAAGAGCAACTCGCCGGCCATCAGCGAGCGCCAGGCAAACGTCCAGCCCTGCTTCAGCCCGCTCAGAATGGCCGGCAGCGCCGCCGGCAACACCACCTCGGTGTACAGGGCCAGCCCGCGCGCGCCCAGCACGCGCGCCGCTTTGACGTACTGCGGCGGTGTGTTTTTCACCCCGGCCTCCACGCCCAGCGTGATCGAGAACAGCGCGCCCATCACCACCACGAAGATAATCGCCCGCTCGCTCAGCCCCATCCACAGAATCGCCAGCGGCAACCAGCACACGCTCGGCAGCGCCTGCAAGCCCAGCACCAGCGAACCGAGTGTCTCGTTCAGCGCGCGCACCCGCCCGATCAACAGGCCCAGCGCGACGCCGATCGCCAGCGAGATGGCGTAGCCCACAGCGATGCGCTGCAAGCTGACCCAGGCCGCCGTGAGATACAGCCCTTTGCCGATGCCATTCGCCAGCGCGCCGATCACCACCGACGGCGCAGGAAATAGATACTCCGGCCAGATGCCGGCCCGCGCGATCATCTCCCACGTCAGAAACAATCCGCCAAAGAAAATGATCCGCCGCGCCCAGGGCGCCCATTGCGCGCGCCCGATGGAAAGCCCCGACCATGCGCGCGCCGGAAGCGGCGCCTGTTGCATATTGGTTTCCATGCTCTGTCTCCTGAAGCGGTCAACCCGGCTCGCCGGGTCTGGCCGCTGAATGATTCGAGTTCGCGCCGGCCTCGCGCAACACGGCCGTGATCCGCCGCGCCTGGTCCACCAGCGCGTGATCTTCCAGCGAGCGGGGGCGCGGCAGGTCGATGCGGAACTCGGCCACGATCCGCCCCGGCCTGGCCGCAAACACCAGCACCCGATCTCCCAGCGCCACAGCCTCGCGCACGTTGTGCGTCACGAACAGCACCGTCTTGCGAGTTGATTGCCAGATGGATTCCAGTTCGCGGTGCATCAGGTCGCGCGTCATCGCGTCGAGCGCGCCGAACGGCTCGTCCATCAACAGGATGGCCGGGTCGATGGCCAGCGCGCGGGCGATGGCAACGCGCTGCCGCATCCCGCCCGATAGCTCGTGCACGAAGCTGCGCTCGAAGCCGGTCAGGTGAACGGCGTCGATCCAGCGTTGGGCCGCGCCGGCCCGCTCGCGCTTCGGCAGGCCGGTCTGGCGCAGGCCGAACTCGACATTGGCGCGCACGTTCAGCCAGGGGAACAGCGCGCCGTCCTGAAACATGAGCACACGGTCGGCGCCCGGCCCAACTACCGGCCGGCCGTTGGCAAACACGTCGCCGGTTGTGGGCCTCTCCAGGCCGGCAATCAGGTTGAGCAAAGTCGATTTGCCGCAGCCGCTTGGCCCCAGCAGGCACACGAATTCGCCGGCTCGCACATCCAGACTCAAAGGTTGCAGCGCCTCGACTGCGCCGTTCTGTCCGTTGAATGTTTTGCTCACGCCCTCCAGCCGCAGGATGGGCGCGTCAGTTTTCGTCATGACATCTGTCATCATGCGAGTCCTCCTACTGGCCCGTGCCGGTCACGGCCGCCAGGCCCTTTTCTGCCAGCACGTCGTTCAACAGCGTCAGGTCATAGATGCCCGACAAATCCGGCTGCGCGTCGCCCAGGAACCCCAGCGCAAAGGCGTACTCGGCGGACGTGAACAACGACGACTGAACGGGGTCGTAAGTGATGTCCAGCGTCTCGAACGACTTGTCGAGCACAGCCTCTGGCAGACCCCGTGTGGTGATGCGCTCGATCTCTTCGTTGATGATCTTCTTCGCTTCATCCAGATTGGCGTTGATGAACTGAACCGTCTCCACGTGCGCGCGCAGGAATGCCTTGATCCCATCGGGATGCGCAGTCAGAAACCTCGCGCTCACAATGACGTGGGTGGTCACGAACCTGCCGCCCGGCCACAGGTCGCGCTCGTCGAGGAACACCTTGCCATTCCCCTCCAGAATCAGCCGCGAGGCCCACGGCTCGGGCGCCCACGCGCCGTCGATGCCGCCCTGTCGGAACAGGGTCAGGATGTCGGCGTTCTGGGTTGGGATGATCTGCACGGCGCCGCCCCGCTCAATCGTGTTCAAACCGCGCGCCAGCAGATAGTGCCGCAGGGCCACGTCCTGTGTGTTGCCAAGCTGGGGCGTGGCGAGCTTTTTGCCATCCAGGTCGGCGGGCGTCTTGATATTGGCGTCGGGCCGGACGATGAACAGCGCCCCGCCGCTGGCCGCCCCAGCCACGATGCGCAGGGCCTCGCCCTTGCTTTTTACGTAACCGTTGATGGCCGGGTTGGGGCCGATATACCCAATGTCGATCTCCCCGGCGAACAGGGCTTCGATCAGCGACGGCCCCGCGTTGAACGTTTTGACCTCCAGCGTCGCCGTGGGCGCCAGCGCGGCGGCAAACGTCCCGCGCGCCACGCCCACCACAGCCACGGCGTGCGTCACATTGGGGAAGTAGCCCAGCCGGACGGTCAACGGGGTTCCCGCCGATTCATTCGCCGGCCCGCCTGATGGGCCAGGCGCGCCGCAGGCCGTTGCCAGGCAGACCCCCAGGCCGGCCGTCAGCATTGCCAGGCGTTGAGTTGTTGGTGTCATTGCGCTCCTTGTCTAAAACCTATAAAGTCTATTGATTTAGTCATATTTTGCGCGCCGAAAGAGCGCCGGCCTGTCGCAGCCGGCGGAGGGTCGGGCAGAGCGGGCTTAATGCGCGGGCCGGCGCGGGCGGCCTCGTGGGGCAGGCCGCGAAGCCCGCTGTTGCGCCTGTTCCACGCGCTGCGTCACGTCGGCCAGCGTGGTGTTGTCCAGAATGTCCGCAATGGCGTTGCGCACATCCAGCATGGTCAGCCGCAACCCGCACGTGTTCTCGTCGGGGCACACGCACGGCTGGTAGGCCGACTTGCTCACGCACGGGATGGGCGCCAGCGGGCCGTCGAGCAGGCGCACGACCTGCCCCAGGGTGATCTGGCCTGGCGGTTTGGCCAGCGCGTAGCCGCCGCCGGCGCCGGGCCTGCTCCTGAGCAGGCCGGCGTTTTTCAGCGCCAGCAGGATTTGCTCCAGAAACTTGACCGGGATTTTCTGATGAGCGGCGATCTCTTTGACGGTGGCCGCGCCTCGGGCCGGGTCGCGCGAGGCCAGGTCAATCAGCGCCTTGACGCCGTATTCGCCGCGCTTGGAAAGCTTCATTCATCCCGCCCGATTGTCGATAAAATTGATCGTGATTATCGGCAATTGTGGCACGGTATGCGCGCGATGTCAATCTGTTGAGTTGACTCGCTAAAGGTGTTGCCGATGAAGCCTGCGAAGCTGCTCGGCATGGCTAAGAACCTGTCCCGACAGGTGTCGGACTTGTCCGAGAAGTCTGACATCTGAGCGCCTGCCGAGACGGGCTCTAAGGCGCGCCGAAATTGGCAATGAAGTAGAAGCCGCCGTTCCCGGCATCGGCAATGCCGAACCCGACTTCGGTGTAGCGCGCCGACAGGATGTTCAGCCGGTGCGGGCCATCCGGATATTCCTGGTGAAACCACATGTCGAATACCCGGTCCGGCGAGCGCCCGAACGCCCAGTTCTCGCCGGTGATGCGGCCTGTATAGCCGGCCCGCGCGATGCGCGCGCGCGAGGTCGCGCCGTCCGAGCCGGTGTGGCTGCCAAAGCCGCGCGCCGCGCAGTCCTGGGCGTGCAGTTGGGCCGATTGTTGCAGCAGCGATGACATGACCAGCGGGGGCGCGCCGGCCGCTGCGCGTTCGGCGTTGTGCAATTCGAGCAGGCGCGCGCGGAACGCATCGGCCCCGCCGATATCCGAATAGGCAATCCGGGGGGGCGGCGGCACGGCCGCTCTGGCGGCGGGTTGCGCCGTCGGCTGAGCAGGCGCAGCCGCAACCGACGGTGGTTGCGGCGTGGGCCTGGCTGCCACAAACAGGGTGGTCAGGGGCACCACCAGCTTCTGGTCGATGTGAATGGCGTCCACATCGGCGATCTGGTTGATGCGCGCCATGACGCCGGCGCTCACGCCATACAACTGCCCGATGCCCGACAGGGTCTGGCCGGCCTGCACGATGTGCACAATCCAGAAGGCGCTCTCGTCCGGGTCCATTTTCTCCGTCGGAATGGTGAGGGTGTCGCCCAGCCGGACAATCTGCGACTCGCCCATGCCGTTTGCCAGTTGGATTGCTGCCATCGACACATTGTGCCGGTAGGCAATGGCGAGCAGCGTGTCACCGGCCTGCACAGTGTACTGGACGCTGGCCGGTTGCGACACAACCGGCTCTGTCGGCGTCGGCGCCGGCGTCGGTGTTGGGGGCGGCTCACCGGCCGGCGTTCGGGTTGGCGCGCGCGGTGTGAGGGGCGCCGCCGTGGGAATCGACGCAATCGTTGTGGCGGCCAGCGCCTTCATCGCTTCAGCGTCTATGGTTGGCGCTGGTGTTGCCGCCCCGCACGACGCTGCCAGCACAGTTGATGCCAGGGTGAGCGCGAGGATTCTCCTCCGCAGGCTCGTTTGCGCTCGGCCTTGTCTATTCATCACGCTGCGATTATAAAGAGGGCCAGAGTGTGACAGCATGTCCGACAGCATGTCCGTCTCTTTTGGATGGCGTTTGGCCGACGACACGCGGCTGAAAGTGACCTTCGCAGCCGAGGTCGTGGCTTATCAGGCAGACAAAGATCGCTGGCTGATCCGGCTGAAAGGCCCCGCCCCCGCGCTTGACCCGCGCGTGCCGGCAGATATTCGGCAGGCCATCGAGCATCTGCCGGGTCAGTGGGTCTTTGTGCCTAACGAGGCGCGCAACGGCCTGACGTTGCCGTTGAAACTGGAAACCCTGACAGGGCGCATCCGCTACTTCTACATCGACGACCCGCGCAACGCCGGCTCAACTCCCCGGCCATGACTCGGCCCGACGCGACCGAACAGGCAGCTCAGAATCAGATCGCTCAGGATCTGATTGCTGCCGGCCCTGCGGCGTGATCCGCTCTTTTTTGTCGAGCCGGCGTGAGACGCCGGCTTTACGGCGCTCTCTCCACCACGATGTTTGTGATTTCCACCAGCAGGTCCGTGCCCGGCTCAGTGCGCGCGCTGAGGATCGTGCCTGAAAATCGCACGGTTTCCCCGGGGCTGAACTGCGTCGCCGCATCGACCGCCACATCCAGCCGCGCATCCGGCCCATCCTGCTGCCCATCGGCTGTTGGCGCCAGATTCACCACCAGGATGGCGCGCTCCGAGCCAAACTCGATTCCTTGCAGTTGGCCCTGCCAGTTGTTGACCGGCAGGCCGGCCAGCGAGCCGAAAAACGCGGGGCGCTGCTCTTCGCTCAGGGACAGCGCCTGGGCGACGAGGTCGGCATAGCCGGGGCTGGAGGGTTGTGGCGACGGCTCGGGCGTCTCCGTGGCAGCCGGCGTTTCGGTGTCGGGCGACGGCGCTGGGGCGGATGTGGACTCGGGCGCAGCCGGGATGACCGGCGCGGGCGCCTGGGTGGGAAGCGTTGGCGCGATCTCCCCTTCCGGCATGGCGGCAAGCTCCCACTGGCTGCGCCCTTCATAGAACGGATCGTATGCCAGCCCGCCGAAGGATGGCGCGCGCGGGGCGCCGGCGCAGGCCAGGGCCAGCCCGGCCAGCACAGCCACGCGCATCAGGAGAGTTGAGGATGTCGGTTTCATCGCTGTTTGTTGGGGCAGGGCTTGTCCCTGCCCGGCTTGTCCCTGCCCGGCTTGTCCCTGCCCGGCTTGTCCCTGCCCGGCTTGTCCCTGCCCAGGCAGAGTCAGGGCGACCGCCCCTGGATGTATGACTTCATGGCATCGTACAGCGGCATGGGCGTGAAGTCCGGCTCGACCATGCGGAAGTAGTACCACGACTGGTTGCGTTCGGCGTCGGATGGCCGCTTGAAGAACCACACCGACATGACGCCCACCCACGGCCATTCCCGGCGGGCGCGCTCGTAGGCCAGCGGCACATAGCGCGCCTGCTCTTCCCCGGTCACCATGCCATAGCGGCCCACACCGTCGATCTCGCCGGGTGTGTTGGGCACGGCATTCCAGTTGACTTCGGCCAGCCAGATCGGTTTGCCGGCGTCGCCGTTGCGCACCATGATGTCGCGCATCAGCGTGTGCCGCGCGATGTTGGTGGTCAGCGGGCTGAGCCGGCGGTCATAGGGGCCGGAGAACAGGCCATAGCCCTGCGCCGAGGCGATGTCGAAGCAGCGCCCGGCCCCGGCGTTGTACATGCGCTGGAAGTAGATCAGGTCGCTCAGGTCGCGGCCATCCTGGGCGACGGTGGGCGCAAGCGCGGCGGCCAGAATAACCACGTTGGGGTCGATTTGTTTGGCGCGGTCGTGCGCCAGACACAACAGCCGGGCGTAGTCCTCCGGGTTGACGGCCTGCTCGCCCCATTCGGGATAGATGTTCGGCTCGTTCCAGACCTGGTAGTAGCGGATGCGGCCTTTGTAGCGCGACACGACGGCGGCCACGTAATCGGCGAAGTCGTTGAAGTCGGCCGGCGGCCCAAAGCGGCCCAGGTCGGCGTAGCCGGCGTGCGCCCACTCCGGCGGCGCGCTGAGGCGCACAATGAGTTGCAGGCCGCGCTGCTCGACTAAGTCAACGATGTTGTCGTACTTGTCCCATGCGCTGCGGGCCGGCGCGTGGCGGCGGTCCTCGAAATCGCCCTTGCCGTGTATCTCGATGTCGGCCCAGGGAAACTCCTGGCGCACCCACGCGAAGCCGGCGTCGCGGATCATGTCCAGCGCCCGCGCGCGCTTGACCTCCTCCACTTCCTGCTCCAGAAAAGTGTTGACGCCAAACGGATTCAGGCCCTGAACGTGCGCGATCTGCGCATCGGGCGCAAGGCTCAGCGGTGGACGTGTCTGCTCCAGCGCCAGATTCCACAATGCGCGTAGTTGGGGCAAGGCCCTTTCTTCGCCGGTGACTTCGACAAGGCGCTGGCGGGTGTCGGGCAGGGCGAACCATGCGCCGAACGCGAGCGCGCCGGCGCACAGCAGCGCAAACACAAGTCTGGGGGGCGTGAGTTTCATCACCTGGCGTCAGGGGTGGCTGCCATTGTTGGACCCGGCGCCGTTCTCGTTGTAGAGGTATTTGCGCCACACTTCGTTGCCCGGCCCCATCAACAGGGCTATCGCCCAGAAGCGCGGGCGCGAGACAGGACGGGCCAGTTTCATGTGGGCTTCCTCCGGCGTGCGATTGCCTTTGCGGCGGTTGCAGGCCCCGCAGGCAGTCACCACGTTCTCCCAGTCTGTTCGGCCGCCGCGCGAGCGTGGCAGGATATGGTCGATGGTGAGCTGGTCCTTGCCCGGCTGGATGCCGCAATACTGGCAGGTGTAGTTGTCGCGCAGGAAGATCGCGCGCCGCGACAGAGGCATCGGCAGGTTGTACGGGATGCGGACGTAGTAACGCAGCCGGATCACCAGCGGCGCCGGAAAGCTCAGGCTTGCGCTTCGAATGAGCGCGTCATCGGTTTCGATGACCTCGGCCTTGTCGGCCAGAATCAGGTGGACCGCTCTCGGTTGTGATACCACGCTGAGCGGCTCATAGGTTGCGTTCAGGACCAGCACACGGCGCAAACTGGGCGCCATGGCCGGAAATGTCAACGCGCTCGGTGTCTCTTCTCCTTACTTCTTGTCTGCTGACCGAAGAGAATTATAGACGAGGGGCGATGAGAACGTGTTAAATTCGTTTAACCATGCGCTGAACATCTGCTCGGCGTGCGCCACATCCAGCCACTGACGGATGGGCAAGCGCGCCTCCGCCGGCCCACGCAGCTCGGGCCGCACCACTACAACCCCCAGCCGGTATGCTCCGCTTTGGAGCGCGCGCAGTCCGTTCAGCCAGCCCTTGCCGCGCGCAAGCTCCAGCGGGCCGATCTCATCCACGATCAGCAGGTCGCACGGGCAGCTCTCGGCCAGCGCCTGGTCGGCCCAGTGGGATGTTTGCGGATTGAACCACCAGCACCCCACCGGCAAATCAAAGCCGGGCTGCGGGCTGGCGGCGGACTTCGTCCGCATTGCCAGCAGGCGACGCTGGCCGGCGCGAATATGCTCCACTTCGATGCCGATGCGCGTGACGCCTCCGCCGCCGTCGGATGCGAAAACGCCCGGCGAGAAAACGCCGGCCACATCCACCCCGCGCCGGCGCGCTGCCTGAACCAGCCGCCGGCACAGGCTGCTCTTGCCGGCCCCGCGCGCATCCGACAGGGCATATAGCCCACTGGCCGGTAATTCAACGCTCATGTCCACAGCACCCGTCTGCGCCCTTCGACTTCAACCACGCGCACCGGCAGGTGATACACGCGGCTGAGCGCCGTCTCGGTCAGCACTGTGTCCACCGGGCCGAACACAGGCGGCTGGCCGGCTTCCATCAGCAACACATCATCGGCCACGGCCAGCACCACATCCGGCTCGTGGTTGGTCATCATTAACGTGACGCCCTGCGCGCGCAACTGGCGCATGGTCTGAATCAGGCGCATCTTGTTGCGCAGGTCGAGGTGGGCGGTTGGCTCGTCCAGCAGCAACAGGCGCGGGGATTGAGCCAGCGCGCGCGCCATCAGCAGCAACTGGCGTTCTCCGCCGCTCATTTCCGTCACCGGGCGATCGGCAAAATCTGCCAGGCCGGCCTGTTCCAGCGCGCGCAGGGCGGCCTCATAGTCCGCTGCCCCCGGCGCAGCCAGCGGCGGCAGATGCGGCGCGCGACCCATCAACACATACTCGACGGCGCGATAGTCAAACGGGATGTGCTCGGATTGCGGCATCAGCGCCAGCCAGCGCCCGCGCTCGGCGCGCGAGAAGGCAGTCAGCGGCCGGCCGGCCAGGATGATGCGTCCCGCCCAGGGGGACAACCACCCCAGCGCCAGCGCCAGCAATGTGCTCTTGCCGGCGCCGTTCGGGCCGACGACGGCCAGAATGCGCCCGCTTTGCAGCGCAAACGTCGCCGCGCGCACTACCGGCGCGAGCGCGCGGCGATAGCCGAACGACACCGCTTCAAATTGCAGCAGCGCGGCGGAAGGCGTGTTCGTGCTCATGACTTGAAGCGCGTTTGCGGTCGCGTCATCAGGGCCAGGAAGATCAGCGCGCCCAGCAGCGCCGTCAGGATGCCGAGCGGGATTTCGCCGGCCAGCAGGGCGCGCGCCATGTTGTCGCACAGCAGCGTGAACAGCCCGCCCAGCAGCATCGCCCCCGGCAGGCTATAACGCGCGTCGGTTTGAAACAGCCGGCGCGCAATGTGCGGCACGATCAATCCCACCCAGCCCACCATCCCGCTGATGGAGATCAGCACAGCAGTCGGCAGCACGGCTGCCACAATGAGCATGAGCCGTTCGCGGCTCGGCGACGCCCCCAGCGAAAAGGCCGTTTGTTCGTTGAGCGCCAGCAGGTTCAACCGCCATCGAAACAAGGCCATCACGACCAGCCCGATCAAAGCAGCCGGCAGCACGCTGAGCAGCTTGTCCCAGGTGATGCTGGCCAACCCGCCCAGCAGCCAGAAGGTGATCTCCGGCAATTGCGTGAGCGGATCGGCCAGATATTTCAGCAGCCCCACGCCGGCGGAGAACAGCGCCGACACAGCAATGCCCGACAGCACCAGGCGCAGCGTCCAGCCGCCGAAACGCAGCCGGCGCGCCAGCGCGTAGGACAGCCCCAGGCCGGCCAAAGCTGCGAGAACCGCGCTGCTCTGGATCAGCGCCGCCGCGTTGCCCAGCAACACAATCGCAAACGCCGCGCCAAAGGCTGCCCCCTGCGACACGCCCAGAAAGCCCGGCTCGACCAGCGGGTTGCCGAATAACAGTTGAAACACCATGCCGGCTGCGCCCAGCGTCATGCCCAGCAACACCGCCGAGATCATGCGCGGCAGGCGCAGATTGAACACCAGCCGCCAGGCCAGATCGTCCTGAGCCAGTTGCGCCGGGTCAATCAGGCCCGGCGCGGGATAGCGGCCCAGCAACAGCGACAGCGCGAACACCAGCGCCAGCGCGCCGCCCAGCGCCATCAGGCCCTGCGTCCGGCGCGTGTTGCGCGCCAGCACCGATGGCAACGCCGAAGTCGTCAATCCACAGCCCCTTGCAGCAGCGGGAAGATGTTTTTCTCGACAAAATCGCCGTCCAGCCCGTACAGCGTCTGGTAGAACGCTTTCATCTCGGCGCGCAGGTCGAGGCCGGGGAAGCGATCGGGGTGCAGTTTGCCGGCCAGCCAGGTCAGGCCCAGAATCCAGCGCGTGTCGGGCTGATCCCAGCTATACACATCCACGGGGAAGCTCCACAGCCGGCCTTCCTTCACCGCCCGCAGCGCCTGCCAGTTCGGGTCGTTCTTCAAGTCGGCTACAACCTCGTCGGGGCTTTTGAAGTACGAGATGATGAAGACATGATCGGCGTCCCAGGCGGCGATCTGCTCCAGCGTGACCTGCGTCCAGCCTTTGGCCGGGTTGGCGTCGGCCCAGACCGGCTCTGCGCCGGCGATGCGAATCATCTCGGTTTGAATCCAGTTCAGCGGCGGCACGTTAAAGGCCACTGCGCCGTCGCGCTCGTTGTAATACAGCAGCAGCGCGCGCGGTCGCGGGGCGCCGGCGGTTGCCTGGCGAACGGCCTCGGTTTTGGCCTGATAGAAATCAATCACCGTCTGCGCGCGCGCTTCGTCGTTGAAAATCCGGCCCAGGATGGCGATGTCGCGCGCGTACTGTTCCGGCGTCTCAAAGTCAACGTATATCACCGGGATGTTCAACGCCTCGATCGGCCTGCCCAGCGACTCGGCTGCGACACTCTTCAGGATCACCAGATCCGGTTGCAGCGCGGCTATCTGCTCGGCGCCGGCGTCGCGCTCCAGGGTGGCCTTGTCGGCGTAGGCGGGATCGATCAGCTTGATAAAGTTGCCGCTGCCCTGGGCAGTCTGACCCATGCCGATGACGCGCGCGCCGGCCTGCGGGAAGGTGTAGATCGCGTCCGCGATCATGAACAGGGCGCGCCCGGCCAGCACAATGCGCTGCGGCGGCGCGGGCAGCGCAACCTCGCGGCCCAGCGCATCCACCAGGGTAATCGCCGGCGAGGTTGGCGCAGGCGCGGCTTGACTGCCGGGATCAGTGGGCAGCGGGCGCGGAGCGGCGCAGGCGGTTATCGCCAGCGCCAGCGGCAACAGCATCGTCACAACCATCTTTTGCATGATCTTCATTTTTCAAACCCTCTTTCAAACCTTCCTGACCCAATCAATTCGCTTGAGGCAATAACCACCTGGAGACTTTTACGATCACCCGGCCATGCGCGCTTGCGCGTCTTCCTCACAGCGCGCGGCGCAATCGGCCAGCCAGTCCAGGGCGGCCTGAACCTGGCGCAACCGAAAGTCATAGACGAGTTCATAGTGCGCGCCCCGCGCGGACAGCGCCTGACGCGCAGCCAACAGGCGGCGCAGAATCTGTTCGCAGGCTGTCTGTTGGCCGGCGATCAAGTCGCGCGTGGTCTGCGGGCCGCGACGCAGCGCAAAGAACAGCCTGGCCGGAAAATCCACGCGCATCTGTTGCATGTTGTCGCTGGGCGCGCGCAGCCAGGCTTCGAACTGCCGCCGGCCTTGCGCGGTGGGATGAAAGACATGGCGCAGCGGGCGATTGCCGGCCCGTTCCTCGCGGCTCTGAATCAGGCCGGCCTCGACCATTTCTTCCAGCAGCCGATACAGCCGGTTCATCTCGATGCGCCAAATGCCGCGCAGATCGGCGCAGATGCGCTGGTAGAGCGCGTAGCCATGCTGCGGCGTCTGATCGAGCAGGCCCAGCACGATCCACGCGCCAGAGGGCGATCGCTTGACCGGTGGTTTTGCCTTCATTACTCACCAGGTGAGTATATCAGGCTTTGCATCCCTGCCGCAGGTTCCAAATCTGCGGCAGGGCCGGGCTCAGGACACGCAGCCCGGCCCCAGCAATTCTGCCAGCCGCGCGCGCAGTTCCGGGCAATCGCGTGTGTGGTCGTTGGGGAAGTCCAGCACCACATCCCTGCCGGCCTGGCGCAGATGGATGGCAAACGTGTGCGGCCCCTGGTATGCCAGCAGGGTTTGATGCACGGCTTCCAGCCGCTCGATGTCCTGGCGAAAGTCGCCGCTGCGGCGGATGGTGATGATGAGATGCTCTCTGGGGGTGAAGGGGACTGCTCCGCCGGTCGGTGTGTTGCCGCCATTCGGGGCCGGCTTTGATGCCGGCTCGCTGTGCCTGCCGTTTGGTTTGGGCATGACGACCGGATTCGACGCCGTCAGATTAGGCGCGCGCGCGGCGTAATCCTCGCCGGCTGCCTGTGGCCGTGATGGGGTCACGCTTGCGCCCGGCTTGCTGTCGGGCGGCGGGGGCGCTTCGTAAGGGATGTCGTCCCATTCCGGCGGGGGTGGGAAATAGTCGTTCGAGATATCGTAAGGCGCAGCAGGTTCGCCGACAGAGACACTGCCGGCGGGGTGTTCGTAAGCTGGATAGGGCGTCTGTGATGCCGGCGACTCGTTAGCGGCAGTGGCGTGCGTTACCTCGTCGCTCACTTTGTCCACCAGCAGCTTCGGGGCGTTGCCCTCGCGCACCTCGGCCTTGCCCCGGATCACCAGCACCTTGTCCGGCACGATCTTGTCGCGCTGCTCGGCCCAGGTGCGCGGGAAGATGGTCAATTCGATGCGGCCAAACAAGTCTTCCATCTCGGCGAAGGCCATGCTCTTGCCGGCTTTGGTGACATGCGGGCGCACGCTGGTGATGACGCCGGCCACCACCACCGTCTGGCCGTGATCGGCCTCGCTCAGCTCCACGCTGGTGCGGGTGATGAAGTCGCGCAGCGCCGCCATCGACGCCGCCAGCGGATGCTCCGAGACGTATGTGCCGCACAATTCCTTCTCCCACGCCAGCAGTTCCTTGCGCGGGATTTCGCGGGCATCCTTCGGCAGCGCAATCATTTCCTCATCGGCCAGCGCGTCGCCGCCGAACAGCATGAACTGTCCGCGCTCGGCAGCCTTGCGCGTGTGCGCCGCCGCCGCGATCACCTGATCCATGCCGGCCAGCAGTTGATGGCGCGGCCCGAACTCGTCGAACGCGCCGACCTTGATGAGCGCCTCGATCACGCGCTTGTTGATGGCGGTCGAATCAACGCGCCTGCAGAAGTCGGTGAGCGACTTAAACGGGCCGCCGCGTTCGCGCGCGGCGACGATGGCCTGCACCGGCCCTTCGCCCACGTTCTTGATCGCGTTCAGGCCGAAGCGGATTTTCCCGCCTCGCTGCGCAGCGCCAGGCGGAGACTCGATGCTGAACTCGCCGAAGCTGCGGTTGACGCTGGGCGGCAGCACTTCGATGCCATGCGCTTTGGCATCGCTGATGAGCAGGCCGATTTTCTCGGTGTTGCCGGCCTCGCACGTCATCAGCGCCGTCATGTACTCCAGCCGGTATCTGGATTTGAGCCAGGCTGTCTGGCAGGTGATCTGCGCGTAGTCGGCGGCGTGCGCCCTGGGGAAGCCGTAGCGGGCGAAGAACTCGATGTCGCCAAAGATGGCGTCGGCCAGCTCCGCGCTGTAGCCTTTAGCCACGGCCCCTTCGCGGAACTTCGTCTTGTGCTTCATCAGCGCTTCGGCGTTTTTCTTGGCGACGGCCTTGCGGATGGTGTCTGCTTCGCCGACCGAGTAGCCGGCGATGTCGCGCGCCACGCGCATGATCTGTTCCTGATAGACGATGATGGCGTAGGTTTCCTGGAGCGCGGGGGCAAGGTCGGGATGCCGAAAGGTCACCGGCTCTTCGCCATGCATGCGCCTGATATACGTGGGAATCTGCTCCAGCGGGCCGGGGCGGTACAGCGCCAGCGCGGCGACGATGTTCTCGAAGCGGTTGGGCTTCATCTGCATCATCAGGTTGCGCATACCCTGCCCTTCCACCTGAAAGACGCCGACCACATCGCCTCTTGACAGGGTCTCGTAGATCACCGGCTCGTGAATGGGGATGTTGGCCAGGTTGTACTCTTTGCCGTGCCGCTTCCGGATCAACTCGCACGCCTTGCGCATGATGGTGAGCATCGACAGTCCCAGATAGTCCATCTTGAGCAGGCCGATGGATTCGAGATGTCCCATCTCGAACTGGGTGACAGACTTGAGCTGCTCGGTCAGCGGCGTGCCGGTCAGCCGGTGCAGCGGCACGTACTCGATGAGCGGCTTGTCGGCGATGACAACGCCGGCGGCGTGTGTGCCGGCGTTGCGCACCGTGCCTTCCACCGTAATCGCTTTGTCGTACAGCTCTTTCAGATGCGGCTCGTTCTCATACAGTTCCCTGAGTTCCGGCACCTGCTCCAGCGCCTCGGTCAACGAGACCGGCTTGCCGGGGATGGCCGGCACCAGCGAGCTCAGGCGGGTCGCTTCGCCGGGCGGGATGTCCAGCACGCGCGCCACGTCTTTGATCGCCGCGCGGGCCTGCATTGTGCCGAAGGTGATGATCTGCGCGACCTGATCCTTGCCGTATTTCTCGATGGTGTAATCCACCAGCATGTGGCGCTGGTCGTCGGGAAAGTCCATGTCGATGTCGGGCATCGACACGCGGCCGGGGTTCAGGAAGCGCTCGAACAGCAGGTCGTTGCTCACCGGCTCGATCTGAGTCAGGCCGAGCACGTACGACACCATCGAGCCGGCGGCGCTGCCGCGCACGTTCCACCAGATGCCGGCTTCGCGGCAGAAGCGGATCAGGTCCCACACGATCAGGAAGTAGGTGGCGAACCCCATCTCGATGATGACGCTCAACTCATAGTTCAGGCGCGTCCGCAGCGCCGATGGCGTCATGTTCGGGTTGTCGGCGGTCGAGAGCGCCAGCGACGAGCGCCGGCTCATGTCAATCGGCGTCTCGTTCGCTGGCGCGCTGCCATCGTCCTTCGCCGGGATGCCGTACCGCTCTTCAAACCCGCGCTCACACAGGTGGCGCAGATAGTCGGGATCGGAGGCGAATTTGGGCGGAATAGGAAACTTTGGCAGATGGAACTGTCTGGTCTTCAGCGTCACATCGCAGCGTTCGGCGATTTCCACCGTGGTGGCCAGCGACTCGGGCGCCATCTCTTCGAACAAGGCCCGCATTTCCTCGGCGCTCTTGAGGTAATACGAGTCATTGTTCATCCGCATGCGTTTGGCGTCTTTGTAGAGCGTGTTGGTCTGCACGCACAACATCAGATCCTGCGCCGGCGCATCCTCTTTCCTGACGTAGTGCACGTCGTTGGTGCAGATGAGGGGCACGCTCATCTCCTGCGCCCACTCGACCAGCACAGCGTTGACCTGCTCAAGCTCCGTCAGGTCGTGCTTTTGCAGTTCGAAGTAGAAGCGATCCTTGAACAGATCGCGGTACCACAGCGCAGCTTTGCGCGCCTCGTCGATCTGACCCTGCTGGATCAGGCGCGGGATTTCGCTGGAGGGGCAGCCGGAGGTGCAGATGATTCCCTCGGCGTTGTCGGCCAGGGCTGTGTGATCGAGCCGTGGCTTGTAGTAGAAGCCTTCGAGTTGCGACAGGCTGGCCAGCCGCATCAGGTTGCGATAGCCGGCGTTGTTCATCGCCAGCAGCAGCAGGTGATAGGGGCTGCGGTCGTGCGCGTTGTCGCGATCCTGCATCCGCCGGCCGCGCCGGGCCAGGTACGCCTCCATGCCGATGATCGGCTTGATGCCGTTGTCGTGGCAGGCGTCGTAGAACTCGATCGCGCCGTACATCACGCCGTGGTCGGTGAGCGCCAGCGCCGGCATGCCCAGCTCTTTGGCGCGCCGGGCCAGCTGCCTGACGCGCCCCAGGCCGTCGAGCATCGAGTATTCCGAGTGAACGTGCAGATGGACGAATGACATGGAGTAGTCAGTAGTCAGTAGTCAGTAGTCAGACGACGGATGTCAGAGCGCAGAACTCAGATACGCGCTACGCAATACGAGATACGCGCCACAGACGGCAATAGCCAGGCGTCGGGCCGGCTGCTGACGACTGGCTACTTGTGCTTCGCGCCAAAGATAGCACAGTTTGGCCGGCGCCGGGCAAATTTTAAGGCCCCGCAATTCTGGCGACAACAAACAGTACAATATCTGCGTGAATCTGTTCGAGCGCATTTCCCTCACCCTCCGCGCAGTTGCCGGCCAGACTGCGCGCGCGATGACGCGCGCCGTCCCGTCGGCTGCCCCGGAGAGCCGCGCCGCGCATCTGCTGGAGCAGGCCGAGAAACGGTTGAAGCGCCTCAATGCACTGCTGGTCGAGGCGGTTGCCCGCGAACAGCGCGCCGATCGGGACTGGCAGGACGCTGCGGCTCGCGTAAGCGCGCTCGACGCCGAAGTGGATGCGGCTGTGTCCGGCCAGCAGGATGAAACCGCGCGCAGCCGGCTCGAACAACTCCGGCGCGCGCAGGCCAGAGCGATTGCGGCAGAGCGCGCCTACCGTGACTCTGCGGCAGCAACTGAAAAGCTGCGCATCGAAATCCAGGACACCCAGGCTCAACTGGACGCGGCGCGCAAGCAATACCAGCAACGGGCGGCTGGCGCCGCGTCTGAGTCCGCTCCCGCAATGCAGGCCGCGCAGCGCGAGGAGAGCCGGCTGCCCCACCCGCCAATGCAGGATGCGCTGCCCGCAGATAACGCGGACGCCAAAGAAACCCTCGATCAAACCCGCATCGCCGATCTGTTGACCAAACGCGCCAATAAGAGCAGTTGATTGCGTGTTCCGTATTCTGTGCTCTGTGCTCTGACCTCTGACCTCTGACTTCTGACTTCTGACTCCGGCCATGGCCAACACAAGACAAGCATTGCGAGTGGGCGTGTACGTGGATGTCGCCAACCTGGCGCGCAACGGCGGGTATGGCATGCGCTACGACGTGCTGCGCGATTTCGCCTGTCGCGGCGGCGCCGAGCCGATCCGGCTGAACGCCTACGTCAGTTACGACGCCGAGCGCGCCTCGAATGACGAAGACTACAAGGACGGCCAGCAGGGCTTCTATTCGCTGTTGCGCGATTTTGGCTATAAGGTAATTGAAAAGGCGGTGCGCTGGTATACGGACGAGCAGGGCAATCGCTTTGGCAAGGCCAATGCCGACCTCGATCTGGCTGTCGATGCGCTGCTCCAATCGGAAAGTATCGACCGGGTGTTGCTGGCGACCGGCGACGGCGACTTTGTGCAGGTGGTGCGCGCATTGCAGAACCGGGGCTGCCGGGTGGAAGTGGTGGCCTTCGAGAACGTGTCGAGCGACCTGCGCCGCGAGGCGGACTTGTTCGTGTCCGGCTATCTGGTGCCCAACCTGCTGCCATTGTCCACCGGCCGGGGCGGGCCGGCCTGGGGCGAGGTGGGTTCGCGCGTGCGCGGCGTGTGCTACAGCCACGTCGACAAGGGCTATGGCTTCATTCGCTTCATGAAAACCATCGGGCCGGAGCTGTGGCGCCTCGACCCGCGCCACCCTGATTCACCCTATGGCAGCGCCTTCTTCCATGACTCATGGCTGCCGCCGGCGGTGAACCCGCTCGAATTACCCAGTCGCAACCTGATCTTCGAATTCGACCTGGCCAGAGGCGAGGCGCGGGCCGATGGGCGCGATGGCAGCCTGCAGGCAGTCAACCTCGAGCTGGTCAGCCCATCGCGCTGAGAGTCGCCCACTGCAGGCTGATAGCGATGCAAAAGACGAACGCCATGCGCGTGCTGGATGGGCGCAAGATTGCTTACACCGCGCACGAATACTCGGACGAGATTCACGGGACAGACGACGTTGCCGCGGCCATCGGCGTTTCGGAAGCTGAGGTGTATAAGACGCTGGTTGTGCTCTCCGAGACGCCCGGCCGGAAGCCCATGCTCGTCATTACCCCCGGCCCGCGCGAGTTGAACCTGCGCCTGCTGGCCAGAGAGATCGGCGAGAAAAGTTTGCGCATGGCGACCCACAAAGAGGCCGAGCGCCTGACCGGCCTGAAAGTCGGCGGCATCTCTGCGCTGGCCCTGTTGAACAAGGGTTTCGCCATCTACATCGACGCCAGCGCGCAGCAGTTCGAGTCGATTTACGTGAGCGCCGGCCAGCGCGGCATCAACCTGCGGGTCAGCGTGGCCGATGTGATCGCAGTCACCGGCGCAAAAGTGGTGCGCGCCACAACCGAACCATGAGGGCCTTGAGATGGAACTGGCGCTGATTGTGATTGTGGCGCTGGCCGGCCTGTGCGTGATTCTGGCATGGCGCGCGCGGGCGCTGGCTGCCGAGGCATTCGCCGCCGGCACGGCCGAGCGCGAGTCGCGCGCCGCGCAAGCAGCGCTGCGCCGGCAGGCCATTTATGCGCGGGCCGGCCGCGATGCCATTGCCAACACCACCATCGATCCAATCCTGTTCGTGGACGCCGGCCACATCGTCACCTATCGCAACAACGCCGCGCAGCGATTGTTCGGCAGCGCGTGCGCGCCGGGGCGCAGTCTGATTGAGGTCACGCGTTCCTACGAGCTGGATGCCATTGCCGACGAGGCGCTGAAAGATGCCTATGAGCTGCCGCGCGAGTTGAGCCTGGGCGGGCGCCAGTTTCGCGTGCGCGCCGGCGCGCTCGAGGTGGAAAGCGCCGCTCAACAGCCCGCCCGTGAGATCGTGTTGCTGCTGTACGATGTCGGCGAACTCCAACGGCTGGGACGCGCCCGGCGCGATTTCGTCGCCAATATCTCGCACGAGCTGCGCACGCCGCTCACGGCCATCCGTCTGCTGGTGGATACGCTGCGGCAGAAGCCCGGCCAGGGCGATGAGGCGGAGCGCAGCCGGCTGCTGGATCAGATCAGCCACCAGGTCGATTCCCTGACGCAACTGACTCAGGAGTTGTACGACCTGTCGCTGATTGAATCGGGCCGCGTGCCGATGCGCATGGTGCCGACAGATATGGCGGAACTGGTGGACAGTGTCATCACCCGTCTCGCGCCGCAGGCCGAGCGGGCCGGGTTGACGCTGACGAATCAGGTGGCGCGCGGCACGGTCGCGCTCGTCGATCCAGAGCAAATCCGGCGCGTGCTGTCCAACCTGGTGCACAACGCGATCAAGTTCACCCCGCGCGGCGGCGTCACCGTCTGGCTGTCGGATGCGACGCCGCCGCAGAGAATGCTGCCCGGCGGCGATCTGGACGAAGCCGCGAACGAGGCCGATCACATCACCCTGGCCGTGCAGGATACCGGCGTCGGTATTCCGGCCGACGCCCTGCCGCGTATCTTCGAGCGATTCTACAAAGTCGATCGCGTGCGCGGACAGGGCGGCACCGGCCTGGGCTTATCCATCGCCCGGCACATCGTCGAGGCGCATGGCGGCCGGCTATGGGTCGAGAGCCAGGAAGGCGTCGGCACGACGTTCTATTTCACCGTGCCCCGCGAGGGATGAGCCGCAGCCCTGCGGTCTGATCTATGGCTGAGGCGTGGGCGTGGCTGTGATGTCGATTCGCACGTAAAAGATCTGCGTCTGGGTTTTCTGCTCGTTCTGCGTGAGCACGATGACCAGCCCTTCGTCCCGGTTGCCCTGGCGCTTGCCGAACAGACAGAAGGCGGCGTTGGCTACGCCAGAGCTGCCGGCGTCGGCGCAGCCGCCGGCGTCCGAATTCCAGCCCGCCGCCTGCATCCGCTCGCGGGTGTAGAAGCGCTGCACCTCCTGCGGCGTTTTCGCCGTCGTGTAGGAGATGAATTCGAGCTTGCCCTGGAACGCGGCCTGGACAAAGATGCGCGTTGCAGCCGGCAACTGCAAGTCGGCCTTCGTCGCGCCATCCAGCGCAGGCACGTCGGACCACAGGTTGGACACGGTGCCGGCGCTGCTGCCGCCGAGCAGTGAATCAACCGCGCCGCAGCCGGGCGCGATCAACAGGCTGGCAATGACGGCCATGCCAACGAGAATCGATTTGTAGGGACGGTTCATGTGTGTTACCTCCATGCATATGGTAACATCGCCGACGACCTGTCATGGCCGTGAAATCAAACAATGCCACTGCGCCCCGCGAGGTCGTGTCTGCGCCAGCCTCTCAGCGGCGCTTCCGGGCCATCCTGTTCGACCTCGACGGCACATTGCGCGCAAACGAGCCGGAAGGGGTTGCGGCGTTCATTGACTACGCGCAACGCGCCGGCCTCTCCCTGACGCCGGCGCAGATCGTGCTGTGCGAGCGCGCCGCGCACCGCTACTGGGCCGACGGCGCTCAGGTTGCCGAACATTTTGCCCGCTTTGACGAGCGTGGTTTCTGGGTCAACTACAACCGCATCCTGCTGAGCGCCATGGGCGTTGAAGGCTGCGATGACTGCGCGCACCGTATTCAGGACTACTTCGACGATTACCAGCCGGCCGATGTGGTTTTCCCGGAGTCCTCGCGTGTGCTGCGCGCGCTGAAGGAAGACGGGTATGTTCTGGGGCTGGTGTCCAATCGGGACGGCGATCTTGCGCCCGTCGCCGCGCAATACGGCTTTGCCGAGTATTTCAACTTCACATTGTCCGGCGGGCAGGCCGGCAGCTTCAAGCCGGATGGGCGCATCTTTCGTCAGGCGCTGCAGATGGCGGGCGATGTTCCGGCCAGCCATGCGCTCTACATCGGAGACAACTACTACGCCGATGTGCTCGGCGCCACTGCGGTTGGCATGGCGGCGCTGTTGATCGACCCGCGCGACGTGTTCATCGGCCTCTATGACAAGCGTGTGAAGCGATTGGATGAGGTTCTGGACTTCATCCGGGCAGAAAGATGATGAAACGTCGTTCGGTGGGAATTGCCGGCTTCCTCGCGCGCGTCGCGCTGGTCACGCTGACCGTCGGGCTGCTTGCGATTACGCTCGGCGGCTGCCGATTGATGCCGAGCGCCGCAAGATCGACCAACACGCCTCCCATCTCTACTGCCACCACCGACCGGCCGGCCGGCGCAGCAACCTCGCCGGCGCGCGACTTTCCTGAATCATCTGCGACGGCCACAGCCCAGGCGCCCGACGCGATCTCCGAGGAGACGACGGCGCGCCAGTTGCGCGTCTTCCGAAAACTGTGGAATATCGTCAACAAACGGTATATTTACAATGACTTTAACGGCGTCGATTGGCCGGCGGCGCGCGCCGAGACTGAAACCCGCATCCGCGCCGGCTTGAGCGACGAAGAGTTCTACGCCCTGATGCGCGATCTGATCGAAAGCCTGGGCGATCAGCACTCCAGGTTCCTGTCGCCAGACGAGGCAGCCGAAGACGATCGCGAGTACGCCGGCACAGCCGATTTTGTGGGCATCGGCATTGTGACGGACTACAACCCCGACGCCGAGCGATTCTATGTGCTGCAAGTGTTGCCCGGCAGCCCGGCAGAGCAAGCCGGCATCCGGGCGCATGACCATATTCTGCGAGCAAATGGCGCGCCGCTGGTGAACGAGGCCGGCGAGCCGGACTTGTCTCCGTTGCGCGGGCCGGAGGGCACAGTGGTGACGGTCACGGTGCGCACGCCGGGGCAGCCGGCGCGCGACCTTGTGATCGAGCGCCGGCTGTTGTCATCGGTCGAGCCGGTGGAATATCGCCTGCTGCAGGAGAAGCCCCGCATTGGCTATATCCTTGTCCCAACCTTCTTCCAGGATGGCATCGACGAACGGGTGCGCGACGCGCTGCGCGCCCTGATGCGGAGCGGCGGGCCAGCCCAGCGTCTCGACGGTTTGGTGATCGACATGCGCATCAACGGCGGCGGTGCGTATGCGATTCTGGTGTCTCATCTCGGTTTCTTCACCAGCGGCACGCTGGGGTATCTGGTGGATCGGCAAGGGATGCGTTTGCCACTCCGCGCGCGCGCCGAGCGCATTGGCAATTCGCAGACGGCGCCGCTTGTGGTGTTGATCGGCCCATCCACCCAGTCGTATGCCGAGGTGTTCGCCGGCAGCCTGCAGCACAAGGGCCGCGCCACGCTGATCGGCCAACGGTCGGGCGGCAATGTCGAAACACTGCACGCCCACTACTTTGAAGACGGCTCAATGGTCTGGCTTGCGGAGGAGACCTTCCAGTTGCCGGATGGCACGACCTGGGAAGGCAAGGGCATCGAGCCGGATGTGGAGATCGACCGAAACTGGGATGAATTCACGGCCGAGGATGACCCGGCCATACGGGCTGCCATTGAGTCATTGGGCAATTGAGCCATTGGGCGATTGAGTCATTGAGCCATTGACCAATGGCACAATCACTCAATCGCTCAATCACCCAATCACTCAATCCCCCAATCCCCCGATTCCCATGATTTGCGATTACGAAGGTTCGGACTACAAGACGCGCTTCTGGCAGAACGCCGACCGCGCCTATGAAGACGCGGCGGAGCGTGTGGCATTGCGCCGGCTTCTCCCGCCGCGCGGCCGCCGTATCGTCGAGTTCGGGGCCGGCTTTGGCCGGCTGGCTGACTTGTATACCGGCTACGAGCAGATCGTGCTGATGGATTACTCGCGCACGATGCTCGAACAGGCCATGCAGCGTTGGGGCGATGATCCGCGCTTTATTTTCGTGGCTGCCGATGTCTATCATCTGCCTTTCGCCGACGGCGTGTTCGACGCAGCCACCATGATCCGGGTCATCCACCACATTGCCAAAGTGCCTGAGGCGCTGGCGCAAATTCGCCGCGTGATCGCGCCGGCCGGCGTGTTTGCGCTGGAATTCGCCAACAAGCGACATATCAAATCGGTGGCGCGCTATCTGCTGCGGCGTCAGGCATGGAATCCATTCGATCTGCATCCGGTTGAGTTCGTCAAGCTCAATTTCGATTTTCACCCGGCCTGGATGCTGGATCAACTCCGGCAGGCCGGCTTCGTCACGCGCCGCAAGCTCAGCGTATCGTACCTGCGGGCCGGCTTCATCAAGCGGCGCGTGCCGGTTGAGTGGATGGTGTACGCTGACGCGCTCCTGCAACGCACGGCCTGGCTGGGCCTGTGGGCGCCCAGCGTGTTCACGCAAAACTACCCGGCCGGCAGCCGGCAGTCATCGCGGGATGGATTGTCGCTGGCCGGCGACGCCATCTTCCGCAGCCCGCGCTCCGGCCAGCCCCTGCGCCGCGAGGGCGACTTCCTGGTGTGCGACACTGACGGCACGCGCTGGCCCGCGCAGGGCAATTTCTACGACTTCAAGATGTGACCGACATTCCTGACATTCCCGGAATCCGGAAGATTCCGGGAATGTTCAAATGCTCAAGGCACGCTGCCGGGGCTGGGCAGGGCCTGATCGCGGAAGTCCACAGCGCAATTGTTGGTGTCTTTGTCCGCCGGCCAGCGTTGCAGGGTGTGGTCGGCGGTCAGTGTGCCGGTGAACGGCGCCACTCCATCTACCGTTACCGGATTGGGCAAGGCCGGGTCGGCCCATACGACGGCATCCACAACGGCGTCGGTTGGCCCCAGCAGCAACACCTGGTCATTCGTGTTGCCCAGGCTGAGCGTGCCGGTGCTCCAGGCGGTGTAGGGCGCCAACTCGGGCACGGCGGGATCATAGTCGGCCAGTTCGTAAGTGGGCTTGCTGCCCCAGCGGCTGAAGTACAGGTCGGCCCGGCCGGCCACCACGACGACGCCGCGCGCCGGCAACACTGCATTGGCCGGGAACTGATACATGCTTTCGTTGTAGCTGCGGCCGGGCGCTTCGGCGTCGCCGATCTTGTAGCCGCTCAGGCTGATCGGCGCACTGGTGGGATTGTAGAGTTCGATCCATTCGCGGCCGGCTTCATCGCCCCCCGACGGGTTGAACAGCACTTCGCTGATGAGGGGGTAGGTGATGGGAACCGGCGGCCGGTAGTTGCGCATGACGACCGGCACAAATGCCGGCCGCGAGATGTAGAAGTCATACCAGAACACCGCTCGCAGATAGTCGTACACCTGCGCCGACTCGATCAGCAGCGTCATCTCGCGGTTCATTTTGGCGCTGGTCTCTGTGCCGTTCCACGAGCCGATGTGAGCCAGCTTGCGGTTGCCGACGCGCGCCAGAATCATCTTGTTGTGTATGCCATGAAAGGTGGGGTCGCCGCGAATGGCCTGAATGTTCCAGCCGTTGGCGCGCGCAAGGTCGAGCAGATAGCGCGCAGTGGCGTCGTTGCTGCGCGCGTCCGACGAGACATCGTAGTAGCGGTCGAGCAATACTCGCACGGTCGCGCCGCGCCGGGCCGCGCCGATGATCGCTTGCAGGCGCGGGTTGGGATCATCGAGGGGGGTGCTGCTGCTGACACCCCAGTAATACGGCTCGTCCATTTGCTCGACCAGGATTTCATCGCCGGCGCCGGCCAGGTTGAGCGCGCCGATGATGCCGGCCTCGCTCAGCGCGCTTTCCGGCGCTGTAGCGAGTTCCACGCTGACCGGCTGATGCACTACCAGCGGCGTCGCAAAGCGCGCGGTGTAGCTGATGCCGCCGGTGGTGTAGACCGGCGTGAAGCCGGGCGGGGGCGGACCGAACGGGCTGCACGTTGGGCACCAGCGCGTGATATCGAGATGCGCCGTGTCCAGATCGGCGTCGAAGATGGCCTGCGCACGCGCAATCAGCGCCGGCGCGCTGACAATCGCCAGCACCCCGCGCTCTCCCAGCGTGCCATCACCTTTGTCATCATCGGGAAAGCCATTCGCGCCGAAGTTCTCCGAGCTGACGATCAATTGCCTGCCATCGACGATGGCGAATTTGGCGTGCAGATAGCGATAACGAGCATATCCAAGCGTGGCATCGGGGGCCATGAACCAGCAGCCGCTGGTGGCGGTGTGGATGCGCTGGCACATCCACAATTCCTGCGCGGGGAACGCGCCGACCGGCCCGCCTTCGAGCAGCACGCGCACGGTGACGCCCTGACTGACCTTGAGCGCCAGCAGATCGGCCAGCCGGGCATGGTCGAAGGTGTATACCTCGATGTCGATCGAGCGCGCAGCGGATGCCAGCGTGCGCGAGAGGACATCAAAGCCGGCTTCGGGCGTCACCGCTATGGTGACAGGGGTGTAGGCGCTGACCGGGACGACGAAAGATTCAACATCCCAGCCGGGATACACCGGCCGGCGTCCGCTCACCGGGTTGCTGCGTTCGCTCAGCCAGTCCTGGGCGGTGTCGGTGTCTGGGACGGGCAGGCCGGTATGCGGATCGAGCTTGCGCATCAGCACCTGGGCTGTGGCCGGCACAATGCCCGACACGGTGTATGGTTGCAATGCCGGCCCGCTCCAGCCGCCCTGCGCCACGCTGTTGCCGTACACCACGGCGTCGATGATGCGGCTGTCGGCGTCGATCAACTCGAGGCGTTCCCCGCCGTTGTTCAACACGCTCCAGGTTGCAGTGAGATTGGCACTTGCGCCGGCGCTGAACGTGCCGGCGGCGCGCTGAATGACGAAGTAGCCCTGCGGAGCGATCTGCCCGTCCAGCGCGACGGTGCGCGTGCTCGAACCGATGGCCCGAATCTGCCAGCCGGCCAGCGCCACGCTGAGCGGCGTGTTATTGCGCAGTTCGATCCACTCGGCGTTGGAGTTGGCGCGCGTGCCGCCCCATGCCACCTCGTTGATGACAACGCGCAGGTCGGACGCTGTGGGCGTGACGGCTACCGAGTTGGGCGCGCCGGGCGTGCCGGTGATGGGGTTGCCGGCGCTGTCCCAGGCGATGGGCAGGGTGATGACAGCGGTGGCCCAGTTCGCGTCTGTGTCGGGCAGGCCGGCGTCGATGCGCTCCATCGCGCGGTAACAGCAATTCGCCCCCGATCCGCCGCTGCCGGCCGGCCAGGGGCCGCCGTCGTTGTTGGCTGTGTCGATCAGTGTGGCGGTCTGGGTGATCAGGCGCGCTTCGCCGCCGGTGTTGGCAAAGCTGAGCGCGTTGCCGAAAACGACATCGGGCGCGAAGCCAAAGGACTGTTGGAACGCGGTGGGATCGTGCGCCAGCCAGATGCGCGCGCCGGCGGTCAGCGTGAGCGCCGGCAACGCAAAGAGGCCGCTGCCCGACCGAATTGACCATTCACTATTCAGCGCCACCGGATAAGGGGTCAGATTGGTCAGTTGGATGGCTTCATCCAGGCTGCTGCTCAGGCCGTAGTAATGCAACGCAGAAATCAGCACCTGAATCGGCGGCGGGGGAGGCGGAGTGTGGACGATGGGCAGGTAGGCGTGGAGGCTGTCGTCGGCTGGCTGGCTGCCGCGCACTGCATGGCCGGACGCGGGCGAGAAACGAGCCGGCGATCGAAGCGGACGCCGTAGTGTGATGCTGCTCAGACTGCCCTCCGCCTGCGCAAGAGACAGGGCGCAGGCAAGCGCTGTTGCCACAAGAGACTTTGCAGTGACGCGCATGTTATTCCTCCTGCCTGGTGTTTGCGCAATTGTTACGCCTGCGCTATTAGTCGCTGCGCATTGGCGATTTCTGCCTGTTGCGCGATCCCGGGTGTGTATGGAACTTGTTTCAAGCCGGCCTGTGTTCCCTGATGGACGCATTTCCTAAAAAGGGGCAATCCGTCGATGTGCGCGGCGGACGCAATCCGCGCGCAACACTTGACAAAGCCGGCGCAAGGCCGGCTTCACCACAATTTGCCCCTGCAGAGAAATGCGTCTGGCATAAAGGGATGCCGAGCGGCTATAATTCAGCCAGGTATGGCATTCACGGTCAACGACCTGCGCGACTTGACGCGACTGCTCCTCGAACGCCCGGAGTGGCTGGGCGAGGTGCGGCGCATTGTGCTGACTGACGAACTGTTGTCCCTGCCGGACATTGTGCGCGGGCTGGCCGAAGCCCAGCGCCGCACGGAAGAGCGACTGGAACAACTGACTGCCCGCGTCGATCAACTGACAGAAGCGCAGCGCCGGACAGAACAGAGTCTCAATCTTCTTGTTCAAGCGGTGCACGGACTGGAAAACGAGATGTCCAAAGCGCGCGGTATCCTGCTGGAGATGCGCTATCGCAACAGGGCTACGTCCTACTTCGGACGCTGGCTGCGCAAGCCGCACGTAGTCGATGTGAGCGACATCTGGGACGATCTGGAGGACAAGCTAAGCCTTGATGAAATCCGCGAACTGTCCAACGTCGATCTGCTGGTGCGCGGGCAGTTGCACCGCAAAGCTGGCAGCGGAGATATGTGGCTGGCGGTCGAAGTGTCGAACGTGATCGACGAACATGATATTGAGCGCGCGATTCGGCGGGCTGAGCTATTGCGCAAAGCCGGCTTCAGGTCTGTTCCGGTTGTGGCCGGCCACAACCCACTCGACACGGAGGTTGCCGAGGAGATCGCCGAAAGCCACGTTGCCCTGCTCATGAACGGCAGCAGCGCCGGCTGGGATGAGGCGCTCAGCCACGCGCTGGCCGGTGAGCAAACTTGAAATGTGCTTTGGCGCAGTTCAATCTTCGTTTCCTGTTCGCATCTTTATGGCGCGTTGTGCTGGCGGCTGCTTTGGCGCTGTCTGCGCCGGGCTGCGCTGATCCTCAACCTGCCGCGGACGAAGTCACATCGCTTCCCGCTTCTGCCCTGATCGCGCAGCCGGCCTGGACGCCTACGCCGGGGCGCGTGGCTGCGCCTGCTACTCCAACCCTTGCTCCCTCGCCCACGCCGACCTGGCCGGCGCCGGTGAATGCCACGCCCACGCCCGATCCCCCGCGCGACATCCCGACCGAGGCGACGGTCAACGCAACTTACACGGTGCGGCGCGGAGACACACTCAGCGGCATCGCCGTTGCGGTTGGGGCCACGGTCGAGGAGTTGCTGGCGCTCAACAATCTGCGCAACCCTGATCGACTCGTGGAAGGCCAGCAACTGATCGTGGCTCTGCCCATCACCGGCCAGGCCCTGTCGATCAAATTGATCCCCGACAGCGAACTGATCAACAGCCCGTCAGCGGTCGGATTCGACCTGGAAGGATTCATCGCCTCCCGCCCCGGCTACCTGGCGCGGCATGTGGAAAAGGTGAACAACGAACTGCTGACCGGCGCGCAACTGGTGGCGCGTGTAGCCGAGCAGCAGAGCGTCAACCCCCGGCTCCTGGTCGCGCTGCTCGAACATGTGGGCGGCTGGCTGGATAATCCTACCCCATCCGCCGATCAGATGGCCTGGCCGCTGGGATACAAGCGCACGAACATCAAAGGGCTGTACATTCAACTGGTGTGGGCGGCGGCCCGGCTGAACGAAGGCTACTACGGCTGGCGGCTGAACAACCGGCTGTGGGTACGGCTCGACGATGACACGCGCGCCTTCATGGGCAACGGCATCAACGCCGGCACTGCCGGCCTGCAAAATTATCTGGCCGCCATCAGCACACGGCCGGTGTGGCTGGATGTTCTGGGTGAGGGACCGGGCAGCTTCATCCAGACGTATCGCCGGCTGTTTGGCAACCCCTGGCAATATGACATCGGCCCGCTTGTGCCGGCGGGTGTGACGCAGCCGGAGCTGGCGTTGCCCTGGCCCGAAGGCGAGACCTGGTTGTTCACCGGCGGCCCGCACAGCGCGTGGGGCAAAGGCACGCCCTGGGGCGCGCTCGACTTCACGCCGCAGACCGTGCAGGGCTGCGCCGACCTGAAGGAATGGGTCACTGCGGTGGCAGACGGCGTCATCACGCGCAGCCGGTGGGGTGAAGTGATGCTGTCGCTTGATCCCAGCGGCGACGACCGCATCGGCTGGAGCGTGTTGTACCTGCACATTCGCGCCGAGAATCGTGTGGCGCCGGGCGCGCGCGTGAAGCGCGGCGATCGCATCGGCCACCCATCCTGCGAAGGCGGCCTGTCGAGCGGGGCGCATGTGCACATCGCGCGGCGCTACAACGGCGAGTGGCTGAACGCTGTGGGGGAGATTCCATTTGACCTGGGGGGCTGGGTGGCGGCAGAAGGGGGCGCTGAGTACGACGGCACGCTGACCAAAGGCAGCCTGACGCGCGAGGCGTGTGAATGCAAGCAGCCCGGTGTCAACGGCATCGCGTGGTGATTCGACAAGTTTGCCGTTTTGCGTTGCCGGCCGCGCGGCATGGCGTATCATGTCAGCACAGCCTGGAACCAGATGTCGGACTTCTCCGAGAAGTCCGACATCCATCTATCTACCGAGGGAATCCATGATGGCAACTGAAACCACCTTTCATCTGTCGCCCGAACTGTTCACGGAGAAAGAGAAGACGCTGGTCGAAGCCGGCCCGCTGACCGCGTCTGCGTTCCGCTTTGCCGGCGGCGTGTGCGGTCTGACGCTGAAGAACGAAGCCGGCCATCTAACGTTGCTGCCGTATCAGGGCCAGCAGATCTGGTCGGCCCACTTTGGCGGGCGCGAACTCACCATGAGGTCGATGTTCGACCAGCCGCGCCCCACACGCGCCTATCTGGAAACCTACGGCGGTTTCTTTTTGCACTGCGGCTTCACGGCCATGGGCGTGCCGTCCAAAGAGGACACGCACGCGCTGCACGGCGAGCTGCCCAACGCCCCCTATCAATCAGCCAGCGTGATCGCAGGCAGTGATGAGCACGGCGATTATATTGGGCTGACCGGCGCATACCGGCACACGGTCGCCTTCAGCTACAACTACGTGGCCGAGCCGGTGGTCAAGCTGTACGCGGGATCATCGTTGTTCCGCGTGGCGATGGTGATCACCAACCTGAAGCGGCACTCGCCGATGGAGTGCATGTATCTGGCGCACATCAATTTCCGGCCGGTGGACAACGGCCGGCTGGTGTACAGCGCGCCGTGCACACCGGAGCGTGTGCGGGTGCGGCGCAGCATCCCCTCGCATGTGCGGCCCAAACCCGGTTACCGCGAGTTCGTCGAAGACCTGGGCGCGCATCCCGAAAAGCACAATGTGCTGAAGCCGGACCTGCCCTTCGATCCCGAACTCGTGTTCACGCTCACCATGAACGCAGACGCCGAAGGCTGGGCGCACAGCATGCAGGTTCATCCTGACGGCACGGCCGACTATGTCGCGCACCGGCCCGAACAACTCGACAAGTGCGTGCGCTGGATCTCGCGCACCGGCGACCAGGACGCCTGCGGCTTTGCCATGCCGGCCACCGCCGAGCCGGAGGGCTACACCGCCGAGAAAGCTAAGGGGAATATCAAAACGCTCGACCCGCTGGCGCAGTGGCGGGCTGACTTTGTGATAGGCACGCTTGACCCCGCGCAGGCTGCGCAGATGGAACAGAAGATCGCCGGCCTGGTCGGCTGAGTCTGCCGAACGCACTGCGCGAGGAAAATGGCGCTTGTTGAAGATATGCGCTTTTACCTGAATGAGACGGCGCGGGCAAGGGGCGTGCAACCGCTGCGCGCGCCAAAGCCCGGCGACGCCGGCTATGATATTCGCAGTTGTGAGGCGCTGGTCATCCCGCCCGGCGAGCAGGCGCTGGTTCCTACCGGCCTGCATGTAGCTATCCCGGTTGGCTGGGTGGGCCTCATCAAGGATCGCAGTTCGGTGGCCGTCGCCGGCGCGCACACGCTGGGCGGCGTGATCGACGCCTCGTACCGGGGCGAGATCAAAGTCATTCTGCGCAACGCCGGCGCGCAGCCATTTCCCATTCAGGTCAACGATCGTATTGCGCAACTGGTGGTGGTGCCGTGTCTTGCCGCCGAGGCCGAGCCGGTTGACGATCTGGCCGGCCTTGGCGCGACCGAGCGCGACCAGGGCGGGTTTGGATCAACCGGCCGGGCGTAGGGCAGCATATTCCTGCCGGGTTGTTGTCGCTCACGTTCATCTGGCCGGCGGGTTATTCCTCGTCGCCAGGGCTGCGCGCGAAATCCACACCAGGCTGGAGGGTGAGGAAGGCCACATCAGCGCCAGAGTGCAGGCGACTTTCACCAGCGTCATCATTCAGATCATGTTGCTCGACATGGTGTTCTCGCTCGACTCGGTCATTACGGCGGTGGGCATGGCCAACCACGTGGCCGTGATGATCACCGCCGTCGTGATTGCAGTCGGCATCATGCTGTTTGCTTCGGGGCCGATCAGTGATTTTGTCAACCAGCATCCCACGATCAGGATGCTGGCGCTGGCCTTCCTGTTGCTCATTGGCGTGACGCTGGTGGTGGAGTCTTTGCACGTGGAGATTCCGAAAGGCTATATCTATTTCGCCATGGGTTTTTCGGTGTTTGTGGAATTGCTGAACCTGCGCGCCAGCGCCGGGAGCAAGCTCAAGCCCGTGCATTTGCATCAACCCGTCGTTGCGTCGCACCCGGCGAGCCAGGTGGGGGCGACATCCGATGTCCCGCCGGCTGCGTCGCCAACGGCATCGCCGGGCGGGTGATGCCGCAATCTCAGCCCATCTGAAGCCGGGCGAGGACTGCCGCCCCCTCACCGGCGACGAACTGGCGCTGACCACGGTCTATCGCATCGACATTGAATCGTGGAGCGGCAAGCGCAGGCAGGTGGAGCCGGATTTTCCAGGCGCGTTTTTCTATTCCGCCGGCGCAACGGGCTGACACCCAGCCTCAGCCTGTCGCGGCAGAATGGATGACTGCCGATCCGTTCTGAGCTGGAACGCTTCTTCGGCTGGCCTTGTCCTGGTACATGCTGGCGTCCGCCTGCTTCAGCACATCGGCCAGCGACTGTCCCGGCTGGCCAGTGGCGATGCCAAACGAAAAGCTGAGCGGCGTGCCGGGCTGTTGCGCGTTGTGAAGGGCCACCTGCTCCTTCACGCGCGCTGCGATGCGGGTCAGTTCAGGGATCCGCGCGCCGGGAATCAGAACGGCAAACTCGTCGCCGCCGATGCGGGCGACGATGTCCTCGGTCCGAAACGTCGATTTCAGCACTTGCGCGGCCCGGCGGAGCAACTCGTCGCCTGCGGCATGCCCCCGGCTGTCATTGACGGATTTCATGTTGTCCACATCAACCACGGCAATAGCCACGGTCGCCTGCCCGGCCTGCGTCATCTGGCTCATCTGTTGCTCGAAATAGGATCGGTTGTGCAGGCCGGTCAGCCCGTCGTGGGTGCTGAGGTAGACCAGTCGATCCTCGTCCCACTTGCGCCGCAGGCCCATGGCATACACAGAAGCCAGGCGGGCCAGGAGATCGAGGTCGCGCTGGGCGTAGTCCCGGCTGGAGTCGGCCACGGCAATCTGGCCGGCCAGGTGATCGCCCAGCCACGCCGGGACAGCCAGGAATCGGTGGACGGTCGCGGCGTCTGGTGCGGCCGGCGTGAGCAGCATGGGCATATCCTCCGCCGCGGCATTGGTGAGCAGGGGCCGGCGATGCGCAAGCGCCCACGCCCACAAGCCGGCGGCGCAGTCAGGTTGCGCCGGCGCCGGCCCGGTATCGGCCTGGGATAGATCGTCCCAGGCGAGCGTGGAGGATACCACACGGCCACTGTCGGTGTCGATGTAGCTGACACATCCGCGCCGGCTCTGGGTCAGGCGCATGGCATGAGTCAGGGCATGCGCTGATATGTCTTCCAGCGAAATATGCTCGGCCAGCAACTCGCCGGACAGGCTCGCCATGCTTGCGTCCGCCTGGGCTGCCCACGCCATGTCGCGCTGGATCAGCACGCGCTCGGTCACGTCGCTCACCTGGCACACGATGCGGGTGATTGCGCCGGATTCGTCTCTTAGCGGCGCGCCGTTGACCAGCAGGCATTTTCGTGTCCGATCAGGCCATTCGATCGCCATCGGCAACTCGAAGAGCGATTCACCGCTCTCAAGCACGCGCCGAAAGGGAAGATCCTGATCCGGCATCGAGTTGCCATCGTAGTCCGTGATGCGCCACTCGGGCGAGTTGTACAGGCGTTGCTCTGCCTCGGGCCTGGATACGCCCAGCACGCGCTCGGCGCGGTCATTTGCGAATACGATGCGGCCTTCGGGGTCCAGCAGCACAATGGCGGCGACGCTGGTCTGCATAATGCTGCTCAGCAGATCGCGTTCCCGGCGCAACTCGTCCTGCATGCGTTTGTGCTCCGCGATCAAGCGCTGTTCAGCAACCACGCGATCGACCACGCTGACGAGTTGTTCGAGGTAACTGCCGGCGCCCTTCGACACATAGTCGCGCACCCCCAATCGCATTGCTTCGACCGCAACCTGCTCGCTGCCGTTGCCTGTGACAAGAATAGTGGGCGGAAGCAGCCCTTCAGAGGACAGCACCTGGACGACATCCAGGCCGGTGCGCACCGGCATCATGTTGTCCACCAGCAACAGGTGATAGGTTCCCGTGCGCCCCATTTCCAGGCCCGCTTCGCCATCTGGCGCAATGTCAACGCGGTACCCACGCCGGCCAAGCCGGATTTGCACCGCTCGGGCCAGCACGGGATCGTCTTCCGTGTACAGCACACGAGTCATTTCAGCGCCTGTCATCGCAATCACTCCGAGTCGAACCTGTCCGCTTTCCAGAAGCGTCTGCTCGCGATTCCCACAGGCGAAACAGCGCACAATGGCATCTCATTGCGCAGAAACCGGGTCTCAGTGCGTCTGTTTTGCCTGACAGATACCAGACCGCAACTGAATACCATATCGGCGCGACAATTGCGTGACAACCTGGCCAGTCAAGCGGTTCATATGCGGCTGGCGACATTCATCCGCTTGCCGGGGTGTTTTCATCTGCCGGCTGCCGGCGAGGCTTGCTGAAAGCGCCGCCGGCGTTCTTCGCGGAATCCCCACACTGTCAGCGCGAGGCCGATCAATGCAAGACTCATGGCGACCAGGAAGGTGTCGTGTATGCCGGCCACCTGAATCGCTGGCGGGGCCGCCGTGGCGCCCTGCGGCAACGACGCGCCGGCATGGCCCAGCACGCTCATCGCCCACAGCGCGCCGAGCAGCGCGCTACCGGCGGTCTGTCCGAGCGTGCGTGTCAGCGCCATGAAACCCGAGGCGATCCCCAGCCGTTCGCGCGGAACCGACCCCATGATGGCGCTGTTGTTGGGCGACTGGAAGATGCCCATGCCCAGTCCCAGCGGCAACAGGCGCAACACCACGCCCGGCGCGCTGGTATCTGTGCTCAGGGTGCTGATGCTGAAGTGGGCGACCACCAGCACAGCCATGCCAACCACCGTGATGGTGCGGCTGCCGAGCCGATCGGAGAGCGAGCCGGAAATCGGCGCTGTGACGCCGAGCATGATCGGGACGATGGACATGAGCAGGCCGGTCTGGCTGGGGGTGTAGCCCAGTACGTTCTGCAAATAGAACGGCATGATGAGAAACGAGCCGGCGGCGGTGACGAACGTGAGGAAGCCGGTGATCAGGCTGACGCTGAACAGCGCGTTGTTGAACAGACGCAGGTCAACCATCGGCTGCGGCGCGCGGCGCTCGATGACGACGAACAATGCCAGAAACACCCCGAAGCCGGCCAGCAGCCCCGGCACGAGCGGGTCGCCAAATCCTGCCTGCTGGCCGAAGGTTAGCGCCAGCAGAAATGACAACATGCCCAGGAACAGTGTGGCCGCCCCGCCGAAGTCGAAGCGTTGCCGGCCGGCCGGCTTGAGGTGCGGCACAAAGCGCAGCGCCATCCATGTGCCGAGAATGCCGATCGGCAGATTGACGAAAAAGATCCAGTGCCAGTCCAGGACGTTGATGATCAGACCGCCCACGGCGGGGCCGGTGATGGAGCCGAGCGACACGATCGTGCCGCTGATGCCGAGCGCCCTGCCGCGTTCGTTGGGCGGGAATGCTTCGGTGGTGATGGCCGGGCCGATCGCCAGCGTCATGGCTGCGCCAACGGCCTGAAGCACGCGAAACGCAATCAGCCAGTACACCGACGCGGACAGGCCGCACAGCACAGAACCGAGGGTGAAGACGACGAAGCCGGACACGAAGATCGGCTTCTTGCCGCGCATATCGGCCAGCCGGCCCACGCCCAGCATCAGCGTGGCCATGGTCAGCAGATAGGCCAGCACGACCCATTGCACTGTTGCGAAGTTGGCGCCGAGCTGCCGCGCCAGGGTCGGCAGGGCGACATTGACGATGCTGCCGTCGATGGTCGCCAG
>CALBEF010000102.1 GCA_937927775.1 uncultured Anaerolineae bacterium
TCCATGCGCGAGGCCATCCGCCGGCATGTGCAGGACGGCCACTCGGTCGCCATCGAGGGCTTCACGGCGTTCATCTGTTTCGCCGCCGGCCACGAGATCATCCGCCAGCGCCGGCGCGACCTGACATTGATTCGCATGACGCCGGATGTGATCTACGACCAGATGGTGGCGGCCGGCGTGGCGCGCAGGCTGGTGTTCAGCTACCTGGGCAACCCCGGCGTCGGTTCGCTCAACTGCATCCGGCGGGCGATCGAGCAGGGCGTTCCCGCCCCGCTGGAGATCGAAGAGTACTCGCACTTCGGCATGGTGGGCCGCTATATTGCCGGCGCGGCCCGCCTGCCGTTTTACCCCTTGCGCAGTTACGCCGGCTCGGACATGCCGGCGATCAATCCGCGCATTCAGTTCGTGCAAAGCCCCTACGACGGGGAGACGGTGGCTGTCGTGCCGCCGCTGAACCCCGATGTCGCCATTTTGCACGCGCAGCGCGCCGATGCAGCCGGCAACACTCAGCTATGGGGATTGCTCGGCGCGCAGAAGGAAGTTGCGTTCGCCGCGCGCAAGGTCATCGTGGTGGTCGAGGAAATCGTGGATGAAGCCGTGATCCGCGCCGACCCCAACCGCACCCTGATTCCCGGCCTGATTGTGGATGCCGTTGTGCACGAGCCTTTCGGCGCGCATCCCTCATACGCGCAGGGTTGCTACGACCGCGACAACGAGTTCTATCTGAAATGGGATGAGATCTCACGAGACCCGGAGCGAACGGCTGGCTGGCTGGAGGAGTGGGTGTATGGGGTGGCAGATCGAGCGGAGTACATCCGCAAACTTGGCGCGGCGACGCTCCAGCGGCTGAAGCCGGGGGATGCCTGGGCACAGCCGGTCAACTATGGGGACTACCGATGAACACGCAGCCCGTTCCGTTTACCGCATCCGAGATGATGATTGTGGCAGCGGCGCGGGCGCTGGCCGGCGCGCGCACCGTGTTTGTGGGGGTGGGGCTGCCCAACATTGCCTGCAATCTGGCGCAACGCACCGTCGCGCCGCAACTCGAACTGATCTACGAAGCGGGGGTGTATGGCGCCCGCCCTACCCGGCTGCCGCTGTCGATCGGCGATCCCACACTGGTCAGCGGGTCGCTCGCTGCTATGTCGCAGGCCGACTTGTTCAGCTTCTATCTGCAAGGGGGGCGCGTGGAAGTTGGCTTCCTCGGCGGAGCGCAGATCGACCGGTTCGGCAACCTGAACACCACCGTCATAGCTGCCTACGCAAAGCCAAAGGTGCGCCTGCCGGGCAGCGGGGGCGCGTGCGAGATTGCCATTCACGCGCAGCGGCTGTTCTACATCATGCGGCTGAGCAAACGCGCATTCGTGGAACGGCTCGATTTCGTCACCAGTCCCGGCTTCCTGGCCGGCGGCGATGCGCGAGAACGCCTGGGCATGCCGGGCGGCGGCCCGCAAATGGTCATCACCGACAAGGCGCTGTTCGACTTCAACACGCCGGCGCGCGAAATGCGACTGATCTCGCTGCATCCCGGCATCGCGCTGGAAGACGCGCTGTCCAGCATCGCATGGCCGGTCAGGGTGGCGGAAGATTTGACCGTCACTCCACCGCCGAGGGAGGAGGAGTTGCGCTGCATTCGAGAAGAACTCGATCCGGCGGGGCTTTACCGGCGATAGCGGCAGCGCGCGGGCAGCGCCGCTCAGACTCGTTGTTGAAAAAGGTCGTCGATCGCGTCGGCGAGCTGCTGAAGCGTGGCGACCTGGTGCACAGCGTCGCACACGGGGGCGTAGGCCAGCATGTCACTGTCGCCTTCGCCCCACATGTGGGGAGGCTCGGGGTTCATCCACACCACACGCCGCGCGCGCATCTTGAGCATCTGCACCAGATCGGCGCGCGGATTGTTGTAGTTGTTGCGCCCGTCGCCCACGAAGATGAGCGTGGTGCGCCGGTCCACCGTGTCCAGGAAATCCCTGCTGAACGTGACCAGGCTGTTGCCCAGGTCGGTGTTGTAGTGGCCGGGGGGAATGCTGTGCAACACCAGCGGCACAGCGTCCTCGGGCCGGTGTTCGTTGAAGGGCTGGCTGATGTCGTGAATGTCGTCGATGAAAGCGAACGAGCGCGCCCTGCTGACCTGATCCTGCATTTCGTAGACCATTTGCAGCATGAACTCGGCGACCGGTCGCATGGAGGTGGAGACATCGACAATCACGGTTAGCCTGGGCTTTAAGTGACGCCGGCGGAGCTTGATTTCGATGGGCACGCCGCCGTAGCGCTGGTTGTGGCGGATGGTGGACTTGGCGTCGAGGTGGCCCTGGTTGGCGCGGCGCATGCGCAGCGCCGCCCGCGAGCGCAACTGGGCGACCAGCCGGCGCACGTGGTTGCGCAGTTCTTCCGTCTCGGCGTCGCTGAGCGACGACAGCGGGCGGTTCATCAGCTCGTCGATGCGACGCCGGCGCGGGTTGTCGCTGGGCTGATTGAGCATGTTCTGGCCGACGAAGCGCGACACCTGCTCGCGCATGGCGTCGGCATTCTGCTGGACAGTCTCGCTGATTTCCTGGCGCCCTTCGCGCGCCATGCCCTGCATCTTGAGTTGCTTCATCAGGGCTTCGAGCGCGTCGCGGAGCTGTTCGGGCGTCAGGCCGAGTTGCCGGATCATGCGCTCGGTGAGCCATTCGCGCATCTGCTGGTTCATGCCGCGCATCTGCCGGCTGACGCCGGATTTGCGCGCGGCTTCGCGCAGTTGCTCCTCCGACAGGCGCCGGCCCTGCGTCAACATGCGCATCAGCTCCTGGATTTGCTGGCGCAATTCGTCGAGGGCGCGTTGCAGCATTTCCTGCTGTTCTTTTGTCAGGCCCTGCGGCTGCTGCATCTCCGGCCCGCCGCTGCCGAAGTAGAGGGGAAAGATCTGCTCGAACACCGGCACGTCGGCCGGCTCTTTGACCAGCGTGGCCTTGAGCGCGTTCTTGAACTGGTCGCGGTCGAGGACGCCGATCACCTCGACAGCCTTCAGCGAATCCACTGATTCAGCGAGGGACACGCGCACGCCGTTCGACCGCAACGCCGACACGAACTCCACAACCCGTTCATCCATCCCGATCACTCCACAATACAGAGAACAAACACGCCGGACCGGATTCCCGCTTGCGCGGGAATGGCGGCTGCACCCGCGCCATGCCGCGCAGCGCGCCCGGCATCCTCACATCTTCATGCTTACGGGCGAAAAGGACCACCGGCAACCTGATTTGCCTGTCAAATCATCCTTGACAGACCACTAGCGGACGCCGACATCGCGGCTCTTGCCGGCGCTGAGCGCCCGCCGCGCGCGCTGAATATCCGATTCGTGTTTCAAGATCACAGTCAGGGTGTCGTTGAGCGTCTTGTCGTCCAGATGCCGGGCGTTGATGGCGACCAGCGCTTTGGCCCAGTCCACCGTCTCCGCCACGCTGGGCGACTTCTTCAATTCCAGCCCGCGCAGACGCTGCACAATTTCGACGCACTGTTTGGCTACACTGGGCGACAAATCGGGCACGCGCATGCGCACGATATTGAGTTCCGATTCGAGCGAGGGGTAGTCGATGAACAGGTAGAGGGCGCGCCGCTTGAGCGCCTCGCTCAATTCGCGGGTATTGTTGCTGGTGAGCACCACCATCGGCTGCGTGCGCGCCTTCAGCGTGCCCAGCTCCGGCACGCTGACCTGAAAGTCGCTCAAAATTTCGAGCAGGAAGGCCTCGAACTCCGCGTCGGCGCGGTCGATTTCGTCGATCAGGAGGACGACCGGTTTTTCGCTCATGATCGCGCGCAAGAGCGGGCGCGGCAGCAGGAAACGCAGGGAGAAGAAGACGTTCTCTTCACCGGCCAGACGATCGGCCGCCTGAGCGAGAGACTGAGCCTCGCCGACGATCTGGCTCAGTTTGTCGCGCAGCAATTGCGTGTAGAGCATCTGCTTGGCGTACTCCCACTCGTAGAGCGCCTTCGATTCATCCAGCCCCTCGTAACATTGCAGGCGGATCAGTTCGCGCCCCGTTGCGGCAGCCCATGCCTTCGACAATTCGGTCTTGCCCACGCCGGCCGGCCCCTCGGCCAGAATCGGCTTCCCCATTCTCTCGGCCAGGTAGACCACCGTGGCAATCTCATCCGAGGCGATATATTGCTGCGCCAACAACCCAGACGTCACATCTGCAATCGACTTGAACATGGCGCAACTCTAACACAGAGAGATGGAAGCCGATCGTCTGCGCAGAGTTGCAATCCCAAATCCAAAATCCAAAATCCAAAATCCAAAATCGAAAGTCCGTCGGTCGCTGTGGTAGAATCTCGCCGGCCCCAGGGCCGGTAAACATATCTCGCATGCGCTCCGATGATGGCAGACCTGTCGCGCTGTTTGCGCGATCTGACCCTCAGAAGACGGGCGCAGTGGGGACAGTCAGAAATTCTGTCCAAAAAAGGAGAAACAGAATATGCCCGTAGTTCCGATGAAGGCGCTCCTCGAAACAGGCGTGCACTTCGGCCATCGCACGAAGCGGTGGAACCCCAAGATGAAGCCGTACATCTTCACCGAGCGAAACGGCGTTCACATCATCGACCTGCAGCAGACCATCGTGGCCATCGACAACGCCTACGCCCTGATCCGCGATCTGGTGGCCGGCGGCGGCGTAGTGATGTTTGTCGGCACCAAGCGCCAGGCCCAGGACCCGATCATGACCCAGGCCACGCGCGCCGGCCAGCCGTATGTCACCGAGCGATTCCTGGGCGGCACGCTCACCAACTGGCGAACGATCAAGTCGCGGCTCGACCGGCTGGCCGAGCTCGAAGCCATGAAAGAGCGCGGCGAATTCGAGCGGTTTACAAAGAAAGAGGCGCTATTGCGCGACCGCGAGATTGCCAGACTGAACCACCGCCTGGGCGGCATGAAAACCCTGCGGCGTCTGCCGGATGCGTTGTTCATCGTCGATGTCAGCCGGGAAGCCAACGCCATCAAGGAAGCCAACAAGCTCGATATTCCGGTCATCGCCATGGTCGACACAAACTGCGATCCCGACGGCGTGGACTACGTGATTCCATCCAACGACGACGCCATCCGCGCCATCAAGCTCATCGTCGAGGCCATGGCGAACGCGGCGCTCGAAGGGCTGGCGTTGCGCAAGGGCGGCGAGACGCCCGAGATCGCGGAGGGCCGGGATGCAGGCGCTCAGCAAATGGGCGAGGAAACTCTCGCCAAAATCCGCGCCGGCGAGCTGAAGATCGAAGAAGAGACCGTGTTGCGCTCGTTTGACCCCGGCACGGGCGATGACGACGAACTGTGAGAGAGCATTATGGCGACAAGTGAACAAATCAAAGCCCTGCGCGAGGCGACCGGCGCAGGCGTGTTGGACTGCAAGAAGGCGCTCGACCAGCACAACGGAGACTTCGACAAGGCGCTCGCCTGGCTCAACGAAAAGGGCCTTGCCGCAGCGGCCAAAAAATCATCGCGCGAGGCGCGCGAGGGCGTGATCGAAGCCTACGCGCACCCCGGCGGACGGCTGGCCGTTGTGGTCGAAGTGAATTGCGAAACCGACTTCGTGGCCCGAACGCCGGAATTCAAAGAACTGGCTCATGACCTGGCGCTTCAGATCGCTTCCATGTCCCCGAAGTACATCCGAAAGGAGGACGTTCCGGCCGATTGGATCGCCTCAAAAATGGAAGCGCACAAACAGGAAGCGCTGGCCGAGGGCAAAAAGCCCGAGATTGCCGACCGTATTGCCGCCGGAAAGATGGAAAAGCTCTACCAGGATATTTGCCTGATGGAGCAGACCTTCGTCAAGGACGACAAGGTAAAGATCAGAGATCTCATTACCGCCGCCATTGCCAGGATCGGCGAGAACATCGTCGTCAGGCGATTCGCGCGGTACGAGTTGGGCGAAGAGATATAGTCGGTCGCTCAAGCAGATACACCACAAAGAGGGCATGATGAATGCCCTCTTTTAACGCGGAGGCAATCCATGAGTGTTCCAAAGTACAAGCGCGTCCTGCTGAAGATCGGCGGGGAAGCCTTTGCCGGGCCGGGCGGCATGGGCATCGTGCCACAACTGGCGGAAGAGGTCGCTGCCAAGGTGCGCGCCGTCAAACAAATGGGTGTGCAGGTGGCTATCGTGCTGGGCGCCGGCAACTGGTGGCGCGGCAAAGACGGCATCGCGCATGGCATGGACCGGTCAACCGCAGATCATATCGGAATGCTTGCCACCGTTATGAATGCGCTCGCGCTCCGAGACGCCTTCGAGCGCATGGGCATGGCAGCGCGTGTGCAAACCGCGATTGAGATTCGGTCGGTGGCCGAGCCGTACATCCGCCTGCGCGCGATTCGCCATCTGGAGAAAGATCGGATCATCATCCTGGGCGCCGGCACAGGCAACCCGTATTTCACCACCGACACCGCCGGCGCGCTGCGCGCCATGGAAATCGGCTGCGATGTGATGATCAAAGCTACTAAGGTGGACGGTGTTTATGACACCGACCCGCGCACAAACGCCTCAGCGCAGCGGTATCAATCATTGACCTACCTGGAAGCGTTGAACTTACATGTTGGGGTGCTTGACAGCACCGCCATCACGCTGTGCATGGAAAACAATATGCCGATCATCGTCCTGGATCTCTGGCAGCCCAACTCCCTTGAACGCGCGGTGGCCGGCGAACAAATCGGCACACTCATTTATGGCAAATAGCCGGACAGCCCGGCGATGAATCTGCCATAAGCCGGTGTCCAAAACTGCTATGATAGGATTTGACAGTCTATCTGCGGAAGCAGGCAGGTAGGCGACTCTACGATCTTGGAGGGTATCCAGTGGCTGACTCTGTAAAACAAGTGCATTCCGACTGCGAGAAGGCAATGCAGAAATCGATCGACGCGATGGAAGTTGACTTTCAATCCATTCGCACCGGTCGAGCCTCAACTCACCTGCTGGATCGTGTTATGGTGGACTACCACGGCTCACCCGTGTCACTCCAACAACTCGCATCCGTGTCTGTTCCTGAAGCGCAGGTAATCATGATTCGCCCCTACGATCCAAACACCCTGAAGGCGATCGAGAAAGCGATTCTGGCATCTGACCTCAAACTGACCCCCAACAACGATGGGAAGGTTGTGCGCCTGAACATACCGCCGTTGACCCAGGAACGCCGGAAGGAGCTGGCGAAGATTGTGAGCCGGCGTGTCGAAGAGGCGAAAGTTGGACTGCGCACCCACCGGCGCGAAGCAATGGAGCGCCTGAAGAAACTGGAAGATGACGACCTCATCTCTGAGGATGAGCACAAGCGCGCTCAGAAAGATATCGAGAATCTGGTTCACAAGTTCATGGCAAAGGCAGACGAGGCCGGCAAACGCAAGGAAAGCGAGATCCTCGAAATATGAGCGTCACAGCCGTGCGCGGCCTGTTCTGGCGGCGCGCGGCTGTGGCAGGATAACGGTAAGAACCCCATGTCTATTCCACTTGCGACTCTTGACAATCTGGCAACGCGCAACCGCGCGCCAACGGCGCCGGTTGCAACAGCCAGCGCCCGCACGCCGCATCACGTTGCCATCATCATGGACGGCAATGGGCGCTGGGCCCGCAAGCGGAATTTACCTCGGGTTGCCGGCCACAGGGCCGGCACCGAAAACCTGCGCCGCATCCTGGAAGCGTGCGTCCGCAACAACATCAAAATCCTCACCCTGTACGCTTTCTCGACCGAAAACTGGAACCGGCCGCAGGATGAAGTGAGTGGCCTGATGCGGTTGCTCGAAACCGTTATTGATCGCGAACTGGCGGAGCTGGACAAGAACGGCGTTCAAATCCGGCACATCGGGCGTCTTGATCGCATCCCGGCCACATTGCAGCACAAGATCCGGGCTGCGATGGATCGCACCAGGCGAAATGATCGCCTGATCCTGAACGTTGCGCTCAACTATGGCGGGCGCGCGGAAATTGTCGATGCCGTCAAAGCGATGCTGGCCGAAGGCCTGCACCCGGAGTACATCGACGAACAGACAATCGGGCGCTACTTGTACACATGCGGCCTGCCGGATCCCGATCTGGTCATACGAACCAGCGGCGAATACCGCACAAGCAACTTCCTGATCTGGCAAAGCGCCTATTCCGAGTATTACGTCACCGACACATACTGGCCCGATTTCGACGAGAACGAGCTGAAGAAAGCCATTGATCACTACGCGCGCCGCGAGCGACGCTTCGGCGGGATCGGGTCATCGTAGGCGCAACCCTGCGCCGTGTTGCACTCGCCCGGCGTCGGCGTATCATTGCGGCACGTGGGATCCTCGCCTGCTCCCGATTCATTACGGACGCGCGTCATCGGCGCCGTCCTGTTCGCCGCGCCGGCAATCGCGCTGGGCCTTGTGGGCGGGTGGTGGTTTTTCGCTCTGGTGCTGGCTGCCATATGTCTCGCTACGCGAGAGATGGTGATCATGATGCGAGTCAGCGGGTTTAACCCCTCGCTCAGCATCTCGATCACAATCACTGTTTTGTCATTCGCGGCTGTCAGCCTGCCCAGCCTGCCGATCCCGCCGCTTTTGACGCTCGTCATCCTGGTGTCTTTATCCTGGCAGATGCGGCACCAGGACGGCAAACCCGTCGCCGACTGGGCAATCGCCGTAGCGGGGGGCGCATACCTGGGCTGGATGGGAGGACACCTGGCCGCGCTTCGTCAATTGGCAGACGGCTGGTGGCTGCTGTCGGCTGTGCTGCTCACATGGGCTGCGGACACCGGCGCGTATGCGGCGGGCAAGCTTTTCGGGCAGCACCGCTTCGCGCCACACCTCAGCCCGAAAAAGACCTGGGAAGGCTACGTCGGCGGGATCGTGTCTGCCGTCCTCGCCGGCGCACTGGCAGGGCTGCTTGCGCCAATGGGCATCATGCATTTGCTGGCGATTGGCTTGCTGATCGGCCTGCTGGGCCCCTTCGGCGATCTGGCCGAATCCATGTTCAAGCGCCAGGCCAGAGTCAAAGACTCCGGGCATCTGATCCCTGGACATGGCGGTATCTTTGACCGGATCGATTCGCTCCTCTGGACCGGCGCCGTCACGTTCTATTACGCCACTCTGGTTTTCCCCGCGCTTAATCCGTAAGCCGGCCTGCCAACACTGCCGCCGCGCCGATGGCCTGCGGCAGCAGAACGCCCGTTCCGCCACCGCGAGATCGCGCAGATTCCACTTGCGCGAAAATTAGAAAATGCTTAGAATGCGCATTTAAGGATTCGCATCGATCTTTTTACATGGATTTAAGGCAATTTAACATGACAGACTCGCGCAAGCCCCAGCGCCGGACACGGCGCAGGAAGTCGAAGCTGAAGACCAGACTGTCGCGCTGGTGGGAGCGACTGGAGGCCAGCTTTCCAAAGCCTGGGTGGATCAGCATCCGGCGCAAGCCGGCCGGCGAGGACGGCGACGGAGACGTGAACCTGGTGGTCAAAAACTCGGCCAACCACAGCATCCTGGTGGCTGCGAGAAACATCTATTTGCAGGCGCCGGCGGTGGTCATCCCGGTGCTGGTGGTTGTTGCCATCGCCATGATCGCCGGCTCGATTGCGGTTATCAGGAGCGTCAATCGATCCTCTGCTGCCGCGCCACGGTTCAGCGCAGGCAGCCCGTACGTTCTCGATCTGGTGGTGATGCCCTTCCGCGCAGCATCGCCAAACGATCCCGCCTGCCGCGCGCTGGCCGCCGAATTGCCTGTGGAACTGACCGCATCCATTCAGGAACAACTCGAAGGCAGCGAATCGGGCGGAGGCGCAACATCAAGCATCAAAGTGTGGGCGCCCGATCAAACCGGCATCCAGGCCGAAACCACCGACGCCGCCTATGCGGCGCAGGCCAAACAGCTCGTCGCGAGCCGGGGAGCAGACATCGTTCTATACGCAACCGTGTTTTGTAACGAGTCGCAGTTGACCGTGATCCCCAGGTTCGACGTCGCGCCGACCTACCTCAGGGACGCGCCGGAATACCAGGGCACTTATGACCTCGGCGCATTTTCAAGCGGCATCCTGCAACCCAACGATACCGTCGCCAGCACTGTGATCCGGCGCGAGCTGGCCAACCGGGCCACGTCCCTGGCCATGCTGGTGCAGGGGTTCGCATATCTCGCGCGAGACACCTATGCCGGCTATCTTGAGGCCAGCGCAGCCTTTGGTCAGATCGCCTTGCTCAATCCGCTTCCGGACAATCAGGCCCTGGCCGTGGCGCATGTGTTCGCAGGTAACGCAAGTCTGCAAGCCGCAATGGGGGATTGTGGCAACAGTCTGAACAGCGCCCTTCTTGAACAAGCCACCGGCCACTATCAGGCCGCCCTGTCATTTGAGCCGCAGACGGCGCTGGCTTACCTCGGCCTCGGCAATGTGATGAATCTGCGCGCGTTCTATGAGTCGGGAGGGAGCGCGGAAGCTGCCCATCGCTATCTGGGCATGGCCGAAGACTTCTTCGCCAGCGCGCTATCCGCCAGCATCAAGCCCTCGGCGGTGATCCTGGACAATAAGGTTCGCTACGGCCTGGCGCAGGCCTACATCATCCGGCGCGAGTTCGCCAGTGATGAAGCTGAGAGCGCAGCGCTGCTGGATAAAGCCGAGGCCGCAATCACAGAGCTTCTGGACGAATATCGCGCCGGCAGGATACGAAGCCCCTCGGCGCCTTCGCTGGCGGCTTACGCGTACCTCATGATGGGCAACATCCACCTGGCGCGCGAGAACTACGAGGCCGCCATGTTCAACTTGATATCAGCCGCCAAACTCGCGCCGGATGCCGAGACGAAGTCGCTGATTGCCGTCAAGACTGCGGTGGCGCAGAACCAGATCAACGATTTTTGCGCCGCCGCGGTCGAATACCAGATTGCAGCCGACAACACGCGGTGCGAGGACGACAAGCTCAACTACACCCTGCTCGCCCGTGACTATCAGATCGAGTGCGAGTCCATCTCGGCGAGCCGGCGCTAAACCATCAGCGCACTGCGCCCCAACAGCCGGGTCTGCCCGGGCAAAAGCAGGCCCGATTTTGCCGCCCGATCCAGGAGGCCGGTTTAGAATGTGTCCATGCTCAGACGGATCACTCAGTCATTCGTTTTCAGCCTCGGGGCGCTGATTGGCGCCCACTTCGGCGCGCGATTGGCTTTGCAGGCCGCCCACGCGCCGACGCCGCCGCAGCTATCGTTCCTGCTGCTGGACAATCCATTCCGGCGGATATATCGCGATCCTGTTCGCACAGTTGATTTCGTGGGTGTCCATCGCAATGCGCATCTTCTGGACGCCGGCTGCGGAACCGGCACGCACGCGCTGGAGGCTGCCACGCGGGTCGGCCCAAATGGTCGCGTGTACGCGCTGGACATGCAAGCCAGCATGATCAATACGGTTGCGCGCCGCGCGGAGTTGCAGCATGCCTCGAACGTCGTCACACTGCTTGCGCCGCTCCATCGCATTCCGCTGCCGGCGGATTCCGTGGACTGCGTCATGATGATTTCTGTGCTGCCGGAGATCAGCCGGCGAAAGATGGCGCTTGCCGAGGCGCGGCGGGTGCTCAAACCCGGCGGCGCGCTGGTCGCCGGCGAAGATGTGTTTGCGCCCGTGTATGCTCGACCGACAACGACGCGCAAATGGCTGGAGGAAGCCGGCTTCAAACTCACCGGCCAGGCAGGCAACGGGCTTGCTTATCTGCTAAGATTCGTCAGGCCCATCAGCGCCGCGCAGATCGCATTTGGCGCCGGCGACCGCGAGTCGTAATATCGGATAATAGACCCATATTTGGGACGGAGCGGGCAACATCAAACCAGGGCCCACTACCCCACACGGTACAGGGAGATCGAGATGCCTACGATGGAACACATTCTGGTGATCGAGGACGATCCCGCAATACGCGACCTGCTGCGCCGAGGGCTGGCCTACGAGAACTACAAAGTGACCGTCGCCGCAGACGGCGCCGGGGGACTGGCTGCTGCGCGCGACAATCCGCCTGATCTGGTCATCCTGGACTGGATGATGCCAGGACTCGACGGACTCGAAGTCTGCCGACGGCTTCGTTCAGCCGGCAACACGCCCATCCTGATGCTGACAGCCAAGGATTCGGTGCCAGACCGCGTGATGGGTCTGGAGGCCGGCGCCGACGATTATCTGGTCAAACCTTTTGCTTTTCCCGAGCTGCTCGCGCGCGTGCACGCGCTGCTTCGACGCGCCGCGCCCAGTTCCAAACCTGAAATTCTGCGCTATTCCGACCTGATCCTGGACACGGGCACCCGTCTTGCCAGGCGCGCCGAGCGGACGTTTGAGCTGACAGCCAAGGAGTACGACCTTCTGGAATATCTGATGCGCAACCCGCGCCAGGTGCTTACCCGAGAACAAATCCTGGACCGGGTCTGGGGATACGACTTTGGCGGCGAGAGCAACGTTCTCGAAGTGTATATTCGTTACCTGCGCCAGAAAACGGAGGCTAACGGCGAATCTCGTCTGATTCACACAGTGAGAGGCGTGGGATATGTGTTGCGCGAAGAGTGAACGCGCTTTTTGAGCGCGCTTTTTGAACGCGCTTTTTGAGCGCGCTCTTCAATCGGCAAGCCTGACAACAAAAATCGCCCCGCCAGTGCGGGGCGATTCGTTTGAGTTGAGGCCGGAAAGGCCTTTGCGTATCTGTCTAACCTGGACTGTCTCAGTCCCGGTAATCGTCGCGGCTGCCACGATTGAACCGGCGAGGGCGATCTCCGCGATCTCCGCCCATCGAGGGAGCAGCCCCCATGCCGGCGCCGACGCGCGCGCGAGTCTCCTTCGGCTTGGCGAAGTCAATCCGCAACGGGCGCGAATCCAGCATCTTCCCGTCCAGCATGTCCTTTGCTTTCTGCGCGTCCTCATCGGTCATCATCTCGACGAACCCGAATCCCTTGGAGCGGCCCATCTGGCGGTCCATCACGACCTCCGTCTCCTTGACCGCTCCGGCAGTAGCAAAGAACGCGCGCAATGACTCGTCTGTCGTTGTATACGACAAGTTGCCAACATACAGCCTGCTTGGCATGATTCTATCTATCTCCGTAAACTAATGCTAACGCTCGACGTGGAGCATACAAACCGAACCTGTGAGCTACGAACAACGATCTGAATCGGGTTATGCTGAACGCGGTGTGAAAGATGTTCTGCAGGCGATTGATCATCTCCTCCTGAAGGTGGGGGGTGAAAACAAGGTTCCACAAGCAGCGATCAACAGCGCGCCAGTGCGCTGCTGATATCAACGGACACCCTCACGGATGCCCAGGGAGGGCGATACGTTGCTCGATGCATCGGGAACGAAGCTATCACCTTGACTTAACTCATCCGGCTTCCCTTGCCGTTCCGGGATTCTAGCACAGTTAGTGAAATTGATGTCAAGTTGCAAATTCTGTGTGCGCCGGTCTAAATGCCCTCTTATGAGGCGCTGCTGAACGTCTGTTCTATAATGTGCCTATGCCAGAGTTTACCGTCCACGCGCCCTTTCAACCCACCGGCGACCAGCCGGAAGCGATCAATGCAATCGTTAGCAGCCTGAACGCTGGCAACCGCTATACGACGCTGCTCGGCGCGACCGGCACGGGCAAGACCTACACCATCGCCAGGGTGATCGAGCGTGTGCAACGCCCGGCTCTGGTGATCGCGCACAACAAGACCCTGGCCGCGCAGTTGTACGCCGAATTCAAGGACTTCTTTCCCAACAACGCGGTTGAATACTTCGTCTCGTACTACGACTACTATCAGCCAGAGGCTTACGTCCCGCGCTACGATCTCTTCATCGAGAAGGACGCCTCGATCAACGAGGAACTGGACCGGCTGCGCCTGGCCGCCACCAGCGCGCTGATGAGCCGGCGCGATGTCATCATCGTCGCGTCAGTTTCCTGCATCTACGGCATCGGCAACCCGGAGGACTATGGGCGGTTTGTCGTCAAGCTGCGGAAAGGCGAAGTGCGCCGGCGCGAAATCGCGCTGCGCATGCTGGTCGCCATCCTGTACGAGCGCAACGACCAGGTCCTCTCGCGCGGCAAGTTCCGCGTGCGCGGCGACACCCTGGAAGTGCAGCCGGCCTACACCGACACAGCCTTCCGAATCGAGTTCTTCGGCGATGAAGTCGAGCGCCTGACTGAGATCGACACACTCACCGGCGAAGTGCTCCAGGAGATGAACGAGGTCGAGATCTATCCGGCCAAACACTTCATCACCCCGCAGGAAAAGCTGAAGGCCGCCATCGGCGCCATCGAGGCGGAACTGGAAGAGCGCATCAAGTTCTTCAAGGAAAACGACAAACTGCTCGAAGCGCAGCGCATCGAGCAGCGCGTGCGCTACGACCTGGAGATGCTGCGCGAAGTGGGCTACACCAGCGGCATCGAGAACTACTCGCGCCCTCTGGACGGCCGGCCGCCGGGCACACCGCCCTTCTCGCTGCTCGACTACTTTCCCGACGACTTCCTGCTGGTCATCGACGAGAGTCATATGACCATTCCGCAGTTGAACGGCATGTACAACGGCGACCGCGCCCGCAAGCAGGTGCTTGTCGATTACGGATTCCGCCTGCCCAGCGCGCTGGACAACCGCCCGTTGCGCTTCGACGAATTCGAGCAGCGATTCCGCCAGGCTGTGTTCGTCAGCGCCACACCCGGCCCCTACGAATTGCAGCACAGCCAGGTCATCGCCGAACAGATCATCCGCCCCACCGGCATCGTCGATCCCGAAGTCGAGGTTCGACCGGTGCAGGGCCAGGTCGACGACCTGATCGCGCAGATCCGCGAGCGTGTGGGGCGCGGCGAGCGCGTCCTGGTGACCACCCTCACCAAGCGCATGGCCGAAGACCTGACCGACTACCTTCTCGAACTGGGCATCAAGGTGCAGTACCTGCACAGCGAAGTGCAAACCGTTGAGCGCGTGGAAATCCTGCGCGACCTGCGGCTGGGTCAATACGATGTCGTGGTAGGCATCAACCTGTTGCGCGAAGGTCTCGACTTGCCGGAGGTGTCGCTGGTCGCCATTCTCGACGCCGACAAGGAGGGGTTTCTGCGCAGCGCCACCTCACTCATCCAGACCATCGGTCGCGCGGCTCGCAGCGTGCATGGCAAGGTCGTCATGTACGCCGATCATGTGACCGACTCGATGAAGAAGGCGATCGACGAGACCAACCGGCGCCGGGCCAAACAGATTGCCTACAACCAGGCGCACGGCATCGAGCCTCGGCAAATTTACAAGGCCATCCGCGATCTGACCGACCGGGTGAAGGTTGTCGCCGAGGCAAAAGCCGGCTATGGCGAGAGTGCTTCGGGGAACAGCAAACCACTCTCGTTGCGCGATCTGCCCAAACACGAGGGGCGCCGGCTGCTGGCCGACCTGGAGAAGCAGATGAAGGCGGCCGCAAAGGAACTCGAATTCGAGAAAGCCGCCATGCTGCGCGACCAGATCTTCGAGCTGCGCCAGATGCTCAACGACATCGACGACAAGACGCCGGAATGGGAAAAAGTCCGGCGCATGGGCGAGCCAATCGCCGACGATGAACCGGCGCCGGAAGCCGCAGTGCTCTCCGATGCGCCGGCGGAGAAACCCTACCAGCGGCCGACCCGCCGGGGGCGCGGGAACAGCGCGCGACGCCGGCGCTGATATCTCAGTCGCGCCCTTCCCCGCCAGGCACATCCAATGGGGCCACACGCGCCGCGCGGTTCAGATCGACCTGCGCCTTGACCCGCATCGACAACCCGTACAGCCGGATGAAACCCTCGGCGTCGTGATGATTGTAGACATCGTCGCGCAGGAAGGTCGCCAGGTCTTCGCGGTACAGTGAATACGCCGCTTTTCGACCCACCAGCGTGGCGCTGCCCTTGAACAGCCTGACGCGCGCTGTGCCGGTCACATCGCGCTGGGTCACCATCACAAACGCCTGAATGGCGTCGCGCAGAGGCGTGAACCACTGGCCGTTGTAGATCAGTTCAGCATAGCGCAGCGCAACCATCTGTTTGAAGTGCAGCGTGTCACGGTCAAGCGTGAGTTCTTCGAGACCCTGATGCGCCTCGCGCAGGATTGCGCCGCCCGGCGTCTCGTACACGCCGCGCGACTTAATGCCGATCAGACGGTTCTCCACCAGATCGGCCCGGCCCACGCCGTGCCGGGCGCCGATCTCATTCAGCGCCGCGATCAACTCCGCGCCGCCCATGCTTTTGCCGTTCACTTTCTTCGGCAGGCCGCACAGAAACTCGATCTCCACATATTCCGGCTCGTCCGGCGCCTGTTCGGGCGCGACCGTCATGCTATACAGCCCGGCATCCGGCTCGCGCCAGGGGTCCTCCAGACTGCCGCCTTCGGCGCTTTTGTGCCACAGACTGCGGTCGCCGGAGTAGATGCGCTCCAGCGACTGGCTGATCGGGATATTGTGCTCCCGCGCATACGCGATGGCATCGTCACGCCCGCGAATGTGCCATTCGCGCCAGGGCGCAATCACTTTCAAGCGCGGATTGAGCGCCATATAGCTCAGCTCAAAGCGCACCTGATCGTTGCCTTTGCCGGTCGCTGCGTGCGCGACGGCGTCCGCGCCGAGCCGGGCTGCCAGATCGACCTGATGTTTGGCAATCAACGGGCGCGCAATGCTGGCCCCTAACAGATACTTGCCCTCGTAAATCGCGCCGCTCTGAATGAGCGGGAACAGATATTCGTTGGCGAATTCCTCGCGCACATCCTCCACGATGCAGTCTGCGGCGCCGGAGTCAAGCGCGCGGCGTTTGATCGCCTCGAAGTCTCCACCCTGTCCCACATCGGCCACAAAGCAGATCACCTCGCAGCCGTAGTTCTCGCGCAGCCACGGCACGGCGCAGGCCGTGTCCAGGCCGCCGCTGTAAGCCAGCACGACACGATTGACCGGTTCACGGGCGTTCATGCCAGTCGCCTCCTGCGCCGCCTGCATTTTGCTCACGACTTGCAGGGGGATTGCTTTCTCGCGGGCGGGATCGGGCGCGCGCGCCCCGGCCAGACCAACTCGAACATTGTCGTCTTCTGACGAAAGGGGCAGCACCATCGCCACCTCGTCGCAATTCGCCAGCATCGGACAGGCCACGCAGTCACGCCAGACCTTCTCTGGAAAGAACTCTTTTGGCGCCGGCACAAAGCCGCATTTCTCAAAGAAGCGCATGGCGCGCGTCAAGGCAAACAACGTGCCAAACTTGCGCTGGCGGGCCAGGTCGATGAGACAGGCAACGATGCGCTGGCCGACGCCGGCCCCGCGCACGCGCTCGTCCACCGCCAGCGAACGCAACTCGACCAGCGTCGCGTTCATCGGGACCAGCGAGCCGCATCCAACAACGACCGGCTTGCCTTCGTCATTCGCCAGGGCGCCCTCGCCGGGGGCCACAGCGACCACGAAGTTCTTTAACGTAGCGCGAATGTTGGTCTCGCTGCGCGGCAACAGGCCGCCCTTGCGGGCGTTGGCAGCCACCAGCAACACGATCGACGGCGCGTCATCCGGCATGGCCGGGCGAACCTGAATCTCCAATGCGCCCTACCCTTCCAGGTCCATCAACAACTCGCCAGCCGCCGGACGGGGCTTCTCCGGCTCCGCCGGCGCCGGTTTCGGCGCTTCGACCAGTCCAAACTCCGCGCCGCTTTCGATTTGCAGCACGCCCGATCTGGCGTACACGCCCAGCTTGTCGCGTGAATCGGCGATGTCCAGGTTGCGCATGGTGAGCTGGCCGATGCGATCCAGCGGCCCGAACTCGCCCTGGCCGCTTTCCATCGTCAGGCGCTCCGGCTTATACGTGAGATTCGGGCCGGTGGTGTCGAGAATGGTGTAATCGTCGCCGCGCCGCAACTCCAGTGTCACGGTGCCGGTCACGGCCTTGCCCACCCAGCGTTGCAGGCTTTCGCGGATCATCAGCGCCTGCGGATCGAACCAGCGGCCTTCGTACAACAGCCGGCCCAGCCGGCGGCCCAGTGTGTAGTAGTTGTCCAGCGTGCCTTCGTTGTGAATGGCCGTCACCAGACGCTCGTAGGCGATATGCAGCAGCGCCATGCCGGGCGCTTCGTACACGCCCCGGCTCTTAGCCTCGATCACGCGGTTTTCAATCTGGTCCGACATGCCCAGACCGTGATTGCCGCCGATGCGATTCGCTTCCATCGCCAGCGCCACCTGATCGGTGTACTCCCGGCCATTGATCTCGACCGGCAACCCTTCAAAGAATGTCACAGTCACCGTCTCCGGCTCGATTCGCACAGAGGCATCCCAGAACCGCACACCCATGATCGGCTGCACGATGTACATGCTGGTTTCCAACTGCTCGAGGTGCTTGGCTTCATGCGTCGCACCCCACAGGTTGGCGTCGGTCGAGTAGGCTTTTTCGGCGCTCATGCGGTATTCAAAACCGCGCGCCGCCAGGAATTCGCTCATCTCCCTGCGCCCGCCCAGCTCATTCACGAAATCGGGATCGAGCCAGGGCTTATAGATGTAAAGCTCCGGGTTCACCAGCAGGCCGTAGCGATAGAACCGCTCGATATCGTTGCCCTTGTAGGTCGAGCCATCACCCCAGATGTTGACGCCGTCTTCCTTCATGGCATTCACCAGCATGGTGCCGGTGACGGCCCGGCCCAGCGGTGTAGTGTTGAAGTATTTGCGCCCGGCTGTGCCGATGTGAAACGCGCCGCACATCAGCGCCGACAGACCTTCCTGCACCAACTGCTTGCGGCAGTCGATGACGCGCGCCTTCTCCGCGCCGTGCCGGATGGCGCGCCTGGGAATATCGTCGTAGTCGGTCTCGTCGGCTTGTCCCAGGTTGGCCGTGTAGGCGAACGGGATGCCGCCCTTCTCGCGGATCCACGTCACGGCCGCGCTGGTGTCGAGGCCGCCGGAGTAAGCAATGCCGATTTTTTGTCCCTTTGGCAGTGATTGAATAATGCGTCCCATAGTGCTGCTCCTGTTGTGCGTATCGCTTATCGCGTATTTCGTATTGCGTGCTGAGCGATGAGTGCTGAGCAGAGAGTGGAGAGCGACGAGTGCCGAGTGCGATCTACCGTCTCCTGACTCCTGTCTCCTGACCGCTGCGCGATCCTAAACCACAAACGTCGTGCCGGCCCCGCTGACGACGCCATCGAGGTCGGCAATGCGCACCCGGCTCACGCCATTGCCCAGCGTTTCCAAAGCCGAGCGCACTTTTGGAATCATGCCGCCGGAGATGACCCCGGCCTCGATCAGCGATTCAGCCTGTTGGATAGACAGGCTGGAGATTGGCGCGCCGCTGCCATCCAACACCGCCGGCACATTCGTCACAAACGTCAGCCGGTCGGCGTCGATGGCCGAGGCGACAGCCGCCGCCACATGGTCGGCGTTGACGTTGTAGATGCCGCCATCTTCGCCGGCCGACATCGGCGCGATGACCGGCACAACGTTCTGGCGCAGCCACTCGTCCAATGCCTCGCTGCGCACCGCCGTCGGCTTGCCCACATATTGCAATTCGGGATCGAGCGGGCGCACGCGCACCAGCCCGCGATCCACACCGCAGACGCCGATGGCATCCGCGCCTTCTGCCAGCAGCGCAGCGACCAGGCGCTTGTTGGCCAGGCCGGCCAGCACCATAAGGGCCGCATCACGCGCTTTGGCGTCAGTCACCCGCAAGCCATTCACAAAGCGCGACTCGATGTGCAGCGCGCCGAGCAGCGCCGTCAATTCCTTGCCGCCGCCATGCACCACGACCGGCTTCAAGCCGGCGCGGGCGACCCCGGCAATGCAGCCTGCAAAGCGCCGGCTGAAGGCCGGGTCGTCCAGATCGCTGCCGCTGACCTTGTACACCTCGACCTGCGCCAGCGGGAGCGCCATGTACACCGCGCCTTCAATCGGATTGAAGCGATACGGCGCGATATCCACAAACCCCAGCGAGCGATACAGCGCGATCGCTTCCGGCATCGAGGTCAGCGTGTCGAGGCGCATGGTTCGATAACCAATCTCGCGCCCGGCCTCGACAATCGCCTGCGCCAACGCGCGCCCCACGCCCCTGCCGCGATAGTCAGGCCGGACGTAGAGCCGCTTCATCTCACAGGCGCGGGCGTCGATGGGTTGCAGGGCCACGCAGCCGGCCAACTGCCCCGCCACCCGCGCCAGCAGCAGCCGGCCTTTCGGCGGCGCGTATTTGCCCGGCAGGCCGGCCAGTTCTTCATCGAAGCTCTGAAAGCACAGGCTGAAGCCCAGCGACCGCGCGTACTCCACAAATAGCGCGCGCGCCTCCATCACCTGCGCCGCCGACTCCGCCGGCGCAATTGTCAACCTCTCATTCATCATTGCCAGTCAACTATGAATCGTCAATCGCTCAATCGTCAATCGCTCAATCGTCAATCGTCAATACCCAAGTCCTTCCCGCTCATCAAACCCGAACATCAGGTTCATGTTTTGAACCGCCTGGCCCGACGCGCCTTTCAGCAAATTGTCGATGCAGGACACAACCAGCAGCGTCGGGCTGTCCTGCTCCATGCCCACCACCGGCCCCACCGAAATGACTGCGTTGTTGGTGTGATTGGCGTGCGCGATGGTGGCGATCTGCCCTTTCGGCAGCACACGCACAAACGGCTCGCCATCAAAGCGGCGCGTGTAGATGGCGTGCCAGTCAGCCTGCGCCCCCTGCGGCGTCAGACGCAGGTACAGCGCGCTCAACATACCCCGCGAGATCGGCAACAGGTGCGGCGTGAACATCACCGCAATCCTGATCTCTGACTCCTGACTCCTGTCTTCTGACTCCTGACTCCTGACGACTGAACTCAGCTCCTGCTCCATCTCCGGCACGTGGCGATGGGCATGGCCGATGTTGTACGGGGCAAGATTCTCGTTGACTTCGACAAAGTGCGTCGTCAGGGTCGGTTTGCGCCCGGCCCCGCTCACACTCGACTTGCTGTCGGCGATGATGAGATTGCCCTCCAGCGCGCCCAGTTCCAGCACCGGCAACGCGCCGAGAATGACGCTGGTTGGGTAACAGCCGGGATTGGCAACCAGATCGGCGTCGGGAATGAGCGAGCGATACACCTCCGGCAGGCCGTACACTGCCTGCGCCAGCAAGTCCGGGTGTGGATGCTCATGCTGATAGGCGCGGGCATACACCGCCGGGTCGCGCAGCCGGAAGTCTGCCGACAGATCGATCACCCGCTTGCCCATTGCCAGCGCGTGATGGCACAGTTCTGCCGAGGGACCGTGCGGCAGACACGAGAACACCACATCCACCGTGTCGAGCGGGGCATCCTCGGTTTTCACCAGTGGCATGTCGAACGGACATGGCAGCGCGTCAGACAGGCGCTGGCCGGCGTATGTCTCCGACGCCGCAAAGCCGATGGTAGCCTTTGAATGCCGGCTGAGAATGCGCGCCAGTTCAACGCCCGTGTATCCCGTTGCTCCGTAGATTCCAACCTTAATCATCTCCTGCTTCCGCCTGGTGATTGTGAATTGCTGCGCGTCACAGGCTGCTGCGACGTGCGCGCCAACAGCCACAATAAAACCGCCCCCAACAACAGTGTGTCGGGGGCGGCTCAGATTCAAACGACGCCGTGGGCGTTGCTCACACACACGGTGACGCGCCCTGACCGGACACACTGTCCAGCCGGCGCGAACGACGCGAGCGCAGCGCAACTGCCGCAAACATGGCGCGCATTATAGTGCAAAGCGCGTCACAGCGCCCGGCCTCGAAATTCATCCACCTTGCAATAGCCGTGCCGGCGCATGTAGTCCGCAATGCCGGCGGTCATCTCCGCAAACACGCCCAGGCCGCGCGCGTGGATGGCGCTGCCCACCCCGACGCAGGTGGCGCCGGCCAGGATCATCTCGATGGCATCGCGGGCATCGGTCACCCCGCCAGTGCCGATGACCTGCACACCCGTGCCGCGCAACGCCCGGCAAATGTCGTGTACGCAACGCACCGCGATCGGACGAATGGCCGGCCCGCTCACGCCGCCGGTGCGATTTGCCAGCACCGGCCTTGCCGATTCGATATCCAGCACCATGCCCGGCCCCAGCGAGTTGATTGCGCAGATGGCATCCGCGCCGTTGTTGGCCACCTCGCGGGCAATTGCCACGATGCTGTCCACATTGGGCGACAGCTTGACCACCACGGGGCAGCGCGCGTTGCGCTTCACCGCGCGCGTCACCTGGCCGGACACGTAGGCGTTCGACGAGAACATCTCCTCGTGCTGCGAATCGAGATTCGGACAGGAGATGTTGACTTCGATCAGGTCCGGCTCCGCCTCGCTGACATAGCGCGCCAGGGCGCCGAAGTCATAGATGGTGGTGGCAAAGATGCTGGCAATGATCGGCACACCCAGCGGCTGCAAGTGGCGCTTCGCGGCGCGGATTTCCTCGACCATCACTTCCACGCCGGGATTGCTCAGGCCCACGGCGTTGATGAGGCCGTGCCCCCAGCTCACGATGGTGGGGTTGTGCCAGCCGACGCGCGGCTGCAAACTGCACGATTTGGTCGTGATGCCGCCAATGCCCGATCGCGCCAGCCGGATAAAGATTTCCTCGCTGAGACCGAGAATGCCGGACGCAAGAACGATGGGATTGCGAAAGCGCACGCCGCACAAAGTCACGTCGAGCGACACGGGAGCTTGCGTGTGATGTTCAGCACAGCCGGGCGCAACATCAGCGGCCAAAGCGGAAGCGTTAACCTGGATAGACATAGAGAGATGTAAATCGATTCAGGGCGCGTCGGCGCGTCTTCATTGCATCTCCAGCTTGCCGATGACGATCAGGCTCTCCAGATCCTGCAGATCGTCATCGTTCATATGACGCCGAAGCAGCACCCGGACAGCCGCAAGCGCGGCATCGTCGGCCTGACCCAGCATACGCGCCACATCAGCAATGTCCTGCGCGCGGCCGGCCTGGAACTTCGTCAGCGCCAGCCAGGGCAGTGGAAGGATCGGCAGGCCGGCCATGTCACGATTGCCCTGCGCGGCGGCGATGGCCTCCGGCCACCAGTCCTCGCGCCCTTCGATGACATCAATGCGCTGGCCGCCCGGTGATCGCCACGACGCGCCGCCAATGCTCAGGCGACCCTCTCGCTCGAAGCCAGCCGCCTGAAGGCGGCTGTAAGCCTCCGGCGCGTCCGCAACAGCCACGACGATATCCATGTCGTGCGTTGCGCGCTCTGGCATGTACAAACGAGCTGCCACTGCGCCAGCCACGGCCCAGGCGATCGGAGATAGAACGGCTGTCAGATCAGGCCAGGGTTGATAAGCGGTGCGCTGTTCGAGCAGGGCGCGCGCGCTGCCCGCGCCCGGCCGCTGCCGGCGCTGCGCGATATCAATCAGCGCGCGTCGCGTCAGCCGGCGTTGTTCGCTGGTCAGTTGGCCCGCACCCACGCCAGCACCTCATCGCGCCGGGCCGCGCTCAACCGGCCGGCAGACACCAGATCGGCCAGCGCGCCGGACAACGTCAACACAGCGTGCAGTGTGACGCCTCGCGCCGCCAGTTCAGATGCCCCGCCCTGCTCGCGGTCGATCAACACCAGCACGTCGCGCACCAGCAGGCCGGCTTCGAGCAACGGCGCCAGCGCCTCGAACTTCGATGTGCCTTTGGTAATCAGGTCATCGACCAGCAGCGCCGTCTCGCCTGGTTTGTATTCACCTTCGATCAGCTTCGCCGTGCCGTAATCTTTGGCCTCTTTGCGCGGGTAGATCAGCGGGCGTCCCGTCTCCAGCGCGACCGCCACACCAATCGGCAGGCCGGCGTAGGGAATGGCGGCCAGACGATCAAACGCAGTCTGGCGCTCGGCGATCAGATCAGACATGGCGCGCGCGACCTGGCTTAACACAGCAGGGCGCGACACCAGCAGGCGCAGATCGATGTAGATCGGCGAGATCAGGCCGGATTTCAGTCTGAACTCGCCGAACTGAACACAGCCAATGTCAAACAGCGCGGTGGCGAGATCAGACACCGGGGTGCTCACGGCGTCTCTCCATTCGCCGGTTCGATGCCGGCTGCGCGCAGTTGCGCCGTCAAACGGGCAATGCGCGCTTCGGCCCGCTCCGCGCGCTCCGCGCCGGTCAACAGCAGATTGCCTGCCGCATCGCGCCAGCGCAGCCACTTTCCCGCAACATCCTGATACACCCCTTCCCACAACGTCAGCCCCAGCCCTACGCTGGATAACCACGGCTCGGCCAGCAACTCATATCGCCGCTGCGCAGACAACTCATAAGCGCGCAGCACCCCACCCCGCAACGCCTCATCCGGGTCAAAGATCACGTAGTACATCACCCCGATCCGCGCATACGCCCCCAGCTTCGCGCCGTCTTCGCCCCCCTCCCGGTTCGACACAATCTCGATTACCACATCCGGCGGCTTCCCATACTCCCAGATGAAGTACGACCGGTTGCGCTTCTCCATCAGGTTCCCCCTCGGCGCATCCACATCCAGGCTCAGCAGAAAGTCCGGCACCAGCGGCGGGCTGTACACCGAGAAGAACAACCCAACATTCGCAAACGCCAGAAAGCGCTTGTCCTCTCCGCTGCGCTGCCACGAGGCGTACAGCGCGTCGGCCAGCAACCGCATTTGCCGCTCCGAGAAACTGTTGTCCACAGGCTGGTCATCCTCCGTCACGAGCGCGTCATAGTTGGGCAGATGTTCCGGCGGAATGGCGGGATGCGGCGCCGGGCCGGCTTTCACTTCAGACTCGATCAA